>NZ_CP043505.1:950025-1266700 GCF_008365295.1 Agromyces intestinalis | reverse complement strand
GGAGGGCGTCACGCGCGACTACACCGCCGAGGACGTCATCGCCCTGCGCGGCCCGGTGCGCGAGGAGCGCACGCTCGCCCGCCGCGGCGCCGAGAAGCTGTGGGAGGACATCCAGCGCAACACCGGCACCGCGTTCGACCGCATGGATGACCCCGAGTGGTCGGCGGCACTCGGCGCCCTCACCGGCAACCAGGCCGTGCAGCAGGTGCGCGCGGGTCTGAAGGCGATCTACCTGAGCGGCTGGCAGGTCGCGGCCGACGCGAACCTCAGCGGCCAGACGTACCCCGACCAGTCGCTCTACCCGGCCAACTCGGTGCCCGCGGTCGTGCGCCGCATCAACAACGCGTTGCTGCGCGCCGGCCAGATCGAGCAGGGCACCGACGGCCCCGACGGCGAGCGCGACTGGTTGGCCCCGATCGTCGCGGACGCCGAGGCCGGCTTCGGCGGACCGCTGAACGCCTACGAGCTCATGCACCAGATGATCGAGGCGGGCGCCGCCGGCGTGCACTGGGAGGACCAGCTCGCGAGCGAGAAGAAGTGCGGCCACATGGGCGGCAAGGTGCTGATCCCGACGTCGCAGCACATCCGCACGATCAACGCGGCGCGCCTTGCGGCCGACGTGGCCGGCGTGCCATCCGTCATCATCGCCCGCACCGACGCGCTCGCCGCGACCCTGCTGACGAGCGATCACGACGAGCGCGACCGCCCCTTCGTGACGGGCGAGCGCACCGCCGAGGGCTTCTACGAGGTGCAGAACGGCATCGAGCCGGTCATCGCCCGCGGCCTGGCCTACGCCGAGTACGCCGACCTGCTGTGGGTCGAGTCGGCCGAGCCCGACCTCGACCTCGCTCGCCGGTTCGCCGAGGCCGTGCACGCGAAGTTCCCGGGCAAGCGCCTGAGCTACAACTGCTCGCCGTCGTTCAACTGGAAGCGCCACCTCGACGACGACCAGATCGCGAAGTTCCAGCGCGAGCTCGCGAGCATGGGCTACGCGTTCCAGTTCATCACCCTCGCGGGCTTCCACGCCCTCAACCACTCCATGTTCACGCTCGCGAAGGACTACAGCGAGCGGCACATGAGCGCATACGTCGAGCTCCAGGAGGCGGAATTCGCCTCGGAGGCATCCGGATACACCGCCACGCGCCACCAGCGCGAGGTCGGCACCGGCTACTTCGACCAGATCGCCACGGCGCTGAACCCCACCAGCGCGACGCTCGCCCTCGTCGGATCGACCGAGGAAGACCAGTTCACCCACTGACCCGAGCGGTTCGCCCCTGAACTCTTTTCAGGAGGAACCGCCCGAAACGGTCGCTTTTCAGGAGGAATCGCCGCGTCGCGCGACGATCGACGCGATTCCTCCTGAGAAAAGCATTCAAGGAGACGAGACCATGAATACGCTCACCATCGAACGAACGGATGCTCCGCCGCAGGCGGCGCGCCGCAGCCCGCGCACGGGCGCGCCGACGACCGGCAGCTTCGCGACCGTCGCACCGCGGATCGAGGTCACCGGCGCCGCCGGCGAGCGGTACGACGAGATCCTCACACCGGGCGCACTGGAGTTCCTCGCCGAACTCCACGACCGCTTCGCCCACACCCGGCACGATCTGCTCGCCGCGCGCCTGCAGAACCGGGTGGACGCCGCGAACGGCCGCGACCCGAAGTTCCTCCCCGAGACCGAGCAGATCCGCCGCGACCCGTCGTGGCGCGTCGCCGGCCCCGGCCCGGGCCTCGAGGACCGCCGCGTCGAGATCACCGGCCCCACCGACCGCAAGATGGCCATCAACGCGCTGAACAGCGACGCGAAGGTCTGGCTCGCCGACCAGGAGGATGCCACGAGCCCCACCTGGCGGAACGTGATCGAGGGGCAGCTCAGCCTGTTCGACGCGCTGCGCGGCGACCTCGAGTACACGAGCCCCGAGGGCAAGCAGTACCGCGTGGCCCGCGACATCCGCGAGACGCCCACGATCGTGATGCGTCCGCGCGGATGGCACCTCACCGAGAAGCACATCCGCTTCCACGACCGCGCCGGCCGCGACATGCAGGCGTCGGGGTCGTTGGTCGACTTCGGGCTGTACTTCTTCCACAACGCGAAGAAGCTCATCGAGCTCGGCCGGGGGCCCTACTTCTACCTGCCGAAGCTCGAGTCGCACCGCGAGGCGAAGCTGTGGAACGACATCTTCGTCTACGCGCAGGATCGGCTCGGCATCCCGCACGGCACGATCCGCGCGACCGTGCTCATCGAGACGATCCAGGCCGCGTTCGAGATGGAGGAGATCCTCTTCGAGCTGCGCGACCACTGCGCTGGCCTGAACGCCGGCCGCTGGGACTACATCTTCTCGATCGTGAAGACGTTCCGCAGCCGGGGCCGGCGCTGGACGCTGCCCGACCGCAAGCAGATCACGATGACGGTGCCGTTCATGCGCGCCTACACCGAACTGCTCGTCGCGACCTGCCACAAGCGGGGTGCGCACGCGATCGGCGGCATGAGCGCGTTCATCCCGAACCGCCGCGACTCCGAGGTCACCGAGCGCGCCCTGCAGGCCGTCTCGGCCGACAAACGCCGCGAGGCATCCGACGGCTTCGACGGCACGTGGGTGGCGCACCCCGATCTGATCGCGACGGCGCGCGCCGAATTCGACGCAGTGCTCGGCGATCGGCCGAACCAGGTCGACCGCCTGCGCGACGACGTGAGCGTGACGGCCGCCGACCTGCTCGACATCCCGTCCGCGGGCGGTCAGGTCACCGAGGCGGGCGTCGTCGACAACATCTCGATCGCGATCCGCTACCTCGAGTCGTGGCTGCGCGGCGTGGGGGCCGCCGCCATCGACAACCTCATGGAGGATGCCGCGACCGCGGAGATCTCGCGCTCGCAGATCTGGCAGTGGCTGCACGAGAACACGGTGACGGCCGAGGGCGTCCGCATCGACCAGACGTTCATCGTGGGGGCGATGGGCGAGGCGGTGCGCGCGCTGCCGCGGTTCGACGGCGACCGATTCGACGACGCGATCCAGGTGTTCCGCTCGGTCGCGCTCGAGCCCGAGTTCCCGACGTTCCTGACGCTGGGGGCGTACGCCAGGTTCCTCTGAGGTCGATCACGGCGGATGCCTCGCCCGGGCCGACCCCGGGCGAGGCATCCGTCTGCGTCGGAGCACGGCAGACCGCCCGCACGACAGGATTAGGCTGACGGGATGACCGGAGTCCAGGTGCGTCGGGCGACGCCCCACGATGCGGACGCGCTCGCCGCGGTCGCGGCCATCACCTTTCCGCTGGCCTGCCCGCCGTCGACGACGGATGCTGCGAAGCAGGCCTTCATCGCCGCCCATTTGACCCGTGAGCGGTTCGCCGACTACCTCGCCGACCCCGCGCGACTGCTGTTCATCGCCGAGGACGCCGACGGCGCGCTCGGGTACACCATGCTCATCTTCGGCGAGCCGCGCGACCGCGACGTCGCCGCGGCGATCAGCCTGCGACCGACGGTCGAGCTGTCCAAGTGCTACACGCTGCCCCGTGCGCACGGGTCGGGCGCGGCATCCGAGCTCATGACCGCGTCGCTGGCTGCGCTCGCCGACCTCGCCGAGCGCCCCGCGGGCGTCTGGCTCGGCGTCAACCAAGAGAACGAGCGCGCCCAGCGGTTCTACCGCAAGCACGGGTTCGAGCGGGTGGGCGTGAAGCGGTTCCTCGTCGGCGACCGCTGGGAGAACGACTTCGTCTACGAGCGGCGTCTCGCGCTCGTCGCCGTCGCGAGCTGACCCCGCTCGGGTACAGTCGAGATGTGTTCGAGTACGCCCCCGCGCCCGACGGCTCCGCGCCCGGGTTCGCGATCGTGACCGAGCGCTTCGTCACCCTGCTCGGCCGAGACAGCGGCGCCGAGTTCGCGGGCGAGCTGTACGCGCTGCTCGAGGGCGAAGACGCAGAGCTCGCCGATGTGCTCGACCTGCTCGCCCTCGAGGGCGGTCCGCGCGACTGCGGCATCGTCGAGGTCGCCGACGAACAGGCGCGTCGGGTGCACGTCGCGGTCCGCGGCGCGGTCGACGTGGCGATGGACGGTGTGGCGTCGACCCGGTTCTCGGGGCCGGAGGGCGGGGCATGGGTGCTCGGCGAGGCGTCGGGCATCGACGCGCTGCGGCTCGCGATCGGCGCTTCGGCCCGGGCGGGCGCGCGGCTTCCGATGCATCGCGGCGTGGTGCGCACGTCCGAGATCGCGATGGCGCAGGTACGGCGTCCCGCGCCGACGCGGCGCGACCCGGCGACCCGGCCGATCGAGCTGCCGATGCCCGCTGCGGTCGCCGAGGTGGTCGCAGCCGCGATCGGGCCGGATGCCTCGGGCGAGGCGCTCACCGACTGGATCGTGCGCCTTCCCGACGGCGGCGAGGTGCGCCCTCCGGTCGTGTTCGGTCGCCGCCCGTCGGCCGTGCCGGGCGAGAGCGGCGTGCACGTGGTGACGCCGTCGCCCCGCCGCGAGATCTCGGGGCGCCACCTGCAGGTGCTCGTCGTCGACGGCGTGCCGGTCGCGATCGACCTCGCGTCGACGAACGGAACCCTCGTGCGTGCCCCGGGCAGGGCGCCTCACCTGCTCATCCACAACGCTCAGGTTGCGCTTTCGCCGGGTGATATCCTCGACCTCGGCGAGTCGTACCTCGTGACCGTGGGGGAGGCGGGGGCGACGCGTTCGGAGGAGCAATTCGGGTCGGTCAGCCCGGGCTGACACGGGAGGGACTCGAAGGTGGCACCACGGCGCACGGCGACGCCTCCGGTCATCGCGGGCTACACCTACGTCCGCCCGCTCGGTTCCGGCGGGTTCGCCGACGTCTTCCTCTACGAACAGGACATGCCGCGTCGGGTGACCGCGGTCAAGGTGCTGCGCGCCGACGCGATCGACCCCGAGGTGCGGCGCAGCTTCAACGCCGAGGCCGACGTCATGGCACGGCTCTCGACGCATCCGGCGATCGTCACCATCCACCAGGCCTCGATCTCGTCCGACGGCCGGCCCTACCTCGCGATGGAGTTCTGCCCCGAGACGATGGCGGCCCGCTACAAGCGCGCCCCGCTGCCCGTCGCCGAGGTGCTCGATGTCGGCGTGCGACTCGCCGGTGCGCTCGAGACCGCGCACCGGGCGGGGCTGCTGCACCGCGACATCAAGCCGTCGAACGTGCTCATCAACGCCTACGGCGCTCCCGTGCTGGCCGACTTCGGCATCGCCGCGGCCGCGCACGGCGACGACGAGAGCGAGGTGTTCGCGATGTCCGTGCCGTGGAGCGCGCCCGAGGTGCTGCGCGAAGAGGTATCGGGCACCGTCGCGAGCGAGATCTGGAGCCTCGCGGCGACGCTGTACACGCTCGCGGCCGGCCGAAGCCCGTTCGAGGTCGACGACCGCGCCCGCAACACGAGCGAGCAGCTCATGAAGCGCATCGCCCGGGCGAACTACCCGCAGATCCCCGTGCCGGGAACACCGGCCGAACTCGACCGGGTGCTCGCGACGGCGATGACGCGCGAGCCGGCCCGCCGCCCCGCGTCGATGGCGGCGTTCGCCGACCTGCTGCGCGACGCGCAGTACCGCCTCGGTCTGCCCGTCACCGCGTTCGAGGTCGCCGCGCCCGAATGGGCCGGCGCCGCGCCGGTGCGGTTCTCCGACGCCTCGGTGCGGGGGCCCGTGATCACCACGGTGGCACCGAACTCGCGACGTGCGCAGCGCGCGGCGAAGCGCCTCGCCGCAGGCGTCGACCGTGACGGCCTGCCGGTGGCGGCCGTGGCGCCGAAGCGGTCGATGACGGCCGGGCTCGTCGGCGCCGGCGTGGGCGTGGTCGTGGTGGGTCTCGCGGTGGTCGTCCTCGAACTCACCGGGCTCATCTGATGGCCGCGGGTACCGAGCGCCGCGGGCCGCGGCGCGGGGCGATCGCGGCCCTCGTCGCCGCGGTCGCGGTCGTCGGCACCGTCGCCGGATTCGCCATCACCTCGGCCGGTTACCAGGCGCAAGAGGTGCCGCGGCTCGAATCCTCGGTGTGGGTGACACGCGACGACGGCAAGTACGCGCGCGTCAACACCGACCTCGCCGAGCTCGACACGGTGCGCACCGTCGACGACCCCAGCGGCGTCGCCCAGTCGGGCGCCGACGGCGTGGTGTTCAGCGGCGGGTTCCGCGAGCGCTGGTCGATCGACGCCGCGTCCCCCGCCGACCTCGTCGACGCCCGGGCGGTCGCCGAGCCCGCCGCCGAAGCCGACCCGGCCGGCGGCGTCGTGGCCGTGCCCGACCCGACTCCCGAGGGCACGCGCGAGGTCGTTTCGGCCGGCCGGCATCTCGTGTACCGCAGCGATTCGGGGCGCGTCTCGGTCGGGTCGCTCGACTCGGCCGACGTCGCCGCGGTCGACCCGTTCGCTGCCGAGGCGCGCGAGGAGGGCGGCGAGGCGGCGGTCGTCTACTCGGCCGACGCCGTCGGCATCGACGCGTCGGGCCGCCTCGTCGCGTACTCGGCCGCCGAGGGCGCCGTGCGGGCGTTCGACGCCGACACCCTCGAGTTCGTCGCCGATCCGGTCGAGCTCGCCGACGCTCCCGGCACCGAGGCGGGGCTGCAGCTCGCGATGGTCGGCGGGCGATGGGTTCTCGTCGAGGCCGCCGAGGGGCGCGCGTGGGTCGAGGGGCTCGACGAGCCGATCGACGTCGACGTCCTGGGCGATGCGCGACTCCAGCAGAGTTCGATCGCGGGCGAGTCGGCGCTCGTCGCCGACAGCTCGGGGCTCGTCGAGATCGACCTCGCGACCGGCGCCGTCACGCGCACCGTGCAGACCTCCGGCGTGCCGGCCGCGCCCGTGCGGGTCGGCGACGATGCGTTCGCCGGCTGGATCGCCGAGCGCGCGGGGATGCTCTGGTCGGCGTCGCGCGGCGAGGTGCCGCTGACGGTTCCCGACGACGCGCTCGAATCGGTGCCCGCGATCGTGCCCGAACTGCGCTCCAACGGCGACCGCGTCGTGCTCAACGAGACGACCAGCGGGCTCGTGTGGACGGCGCCCGATGGCCGGGCCGTGCCGCTCGGGCAGTGGGAGGCCGACGACGACGCCGAGCAGCAGGGTTCGCTCGTCGTCGACGATGTCGCCGAGCAGAAGCCGCCGGTCGCGGTCGCCGACGCGTTCGGTGTGCGCGCGGGCCAGCTCGTGCGGCTGCCCGTGCTGCTGAACGACCACGACCCCAACCGCTCCGACGTGCTCACGATCGATCGTGGATCGCTGGGTCAGCCGGCCGACGGCGGATTCGGCACCGTGTCGCTCGTCGCGAACAGCCAGACCCTCGTCGTCGACGTGCAGGCGACGTCGGGCACCACGACGTTCCAGTACGCGGTCTCCGACGGGCAGGCGGTGTCGGCGCCGGTCACCGTGACCCTCACCGTCATCGGCGACGACCAGAACTCGCCACCCGACTGGTGTGGGGTCGACGAGTGCCGTCAGGTGTGGCCCTCGCCGCAGGTGCTGCCCGGCGGCACGGCGATCGTGCCCGTGCTCGAGGCGTGGGTCGACCCCGAGGGCGACCCCGTCGTGCTCACCGACGCGCGCGCCGTCCAGCCCGACGCCCCCGTCACCGTGGTGCCGCGCGCCGACGGCCGGGTGGCGATCCGGCACACCGATCCCAACGCCGACGACGCATCCATCCCGATCACGGTGACCGTGACCGACGCGCACGGCGCGTCCTCCGAGAAGACCCTCGAGCTCGTGGTCTCTGCGGCGTCGCCGCTCGTGGCCGAGGCGGTCGCCGTGACCGCGGGTGCCGGCGAGACGGTCGCGGTCGAGGTCGCCGATCACGTCTCGGGCGGTTCGGGCGCGTTCCGGCTGCTCGACGCGGTCGACGCCAAGGCCGGGGCATCCGGCCTCATCGTGACCCCGAACCCGGCCTCCGGCGAGATCGAACTGGGTGCGCCCGAACCGGGCGAGCACGTGGTGACCTACACCGTGGTCGACTCGGTGTCGCAGGCCGAGCAGTCGGCGACCATCCGGTTGACGGTCGTCGATCGGGGCGCTCCGCTCGGCATCGCTCCGATCTCGGCGTTCGTCCGACCCGGCGAGGACACCACGGTCGACGTGCTGCGCGCCGTGCAGAACTCGAGTGGGCGCGTACTGCTGCTGTCCGAGGCGTCGAGCTCCACGGGCGACCTCAGCGTCGGCATCGTCAGCGCCTCGCACTTGCGGGTCGCCATCGCGGGCGGATCGGTGCCGGTCGGCGCGAACGCCATGCTCGGGCGTGCGCGAGTCACCGTGACCGACGGCACGGGCGCATCGGTCGTCGGCGTCGTGAACGTCTTCCTCGCCGCCGATGCCGGCGACGAGGCTCCGATCGCCCTGCCCGACAGTGTGACCGTGCGTGCCGGCGAGCTCGCCGACATCCCCGTGCTCGCGAACGACGTCAGCCCCCGCGGAGCACGACTGCTGGTCGGGCACGACGTCGTCGGCTCCGGAACCGACGGCGAACTGGTCTTCGCCTCGGGCGACCTGCTGCGGTACGTGGCGCCCAAAGTCCCCGGCACCTACCGGCTCACGTACTCGGTCGCCCTCGAAGCCGACCCCACGCGCACCGACCACGCCGCGGTGACCGTGACCGTGCTGCCGGCCGGCGCCAACCGCCCGCCCCGCCCGCCCGTGCTGTCGGCGCGCGTGCTGAGCGGGCAGAGCGTCGAGATCCCCGTGCCGCTCTCGGGCATCGACCCCGACGGCGACCGCGTGGTGCTCTCGGGCATCGGCCAGCCGGCTGCGGGTGCGGGAACCGCGTCGATCGGGGCCGAGGGCGATGCCATCGTCTACCGCGCGCCGGAGTCGGGCGTGGTCGGCGGCCAACTCGAGTTCGTGTACACCGTGCGCGACGGGTCGGGTGCCGAGGAGACCTCCACCGTACGGGTGGGGGTGCTCGACGCCGGGCTCTCCGACGCGGCGCCGGTCACGTTCAGCGACTACGTGCGCACCACCCGCGGATCCGGCACCCCGATCACCGTGCAGCCGCTCGGCAACGACCGCGATCCGGCGCTCGGGTCGCTCGAGCTCATCGACGTCGTGCCGAACGCGCCGACCGGCAGTTCCGAGTACGACCGGCTCGCTGCGCTGATCGACCCCGCAACCTCCTTCGGCGAGGGTCGGGTGGTGCTCCGCGCTGGCGACGTGGTGGGCACGAACTCCTACCTGTATACGGCCCGGGCGTCGTCGACCTCGTCGACCGCGCAGGGGTTGATCGTGCTCGGCGTCGGCGAATCCGCGGCGGTCGATCACCCAGTCGTGAGCGACACCGTCGTCACCGCCCGCAACCGAGCCGACTTCGAGCGCGGCGGGCTCGATGTGGTCACCGGAAAGGTCGCCTGGCCGAACGGCGACCTGCAGAGCCTCGAGGTCGAGCTCTGGGGTTCGGCGGCGGCGCGCTACGACGTCGACGGATGGCGGGTCTCGGGCGAGCTCCCCGCTCGCGGCGACCTGGTGCCGTTCCGTGTGACCTCGCGCGATGACGACGCGATCGAGGCGTACGGGATCCTGCGGATCCCCGGGTTCGACGACCTGCCGGTGCAGCTGCGGGCCGACCTCGACCCGGTCGACGTCGGCGAAGAGAAGACGGCGGCCTTCGATGTGCGCGAGCTGCTCGACCTGCCGGCGTCAGACCAGGTGCAGCTGGGCGACGGCCCGTTCACGGTGCAGCGTGCGAACTCGTCGTGCACGGTCGCCGGCGGCAACCGCGCGCAGTACCAGGCGGGCCGCGAGGCGCCGTGGACCGATACCTGCCTCATCCCCGTTCGGCTCGAGGGGCAGCAGCGGTGGTCGTCGATCGCCGTGCCGATCGAGATCGAGCCGAAGAACCCGCAGGCGCAGCTGTCGGCGATCTCGCGCACCGTGGTGCCCGGCGCCACCGAGACGGTGGCGCTCTACGACGCGATGACCTCGTGGGAGGGCGGCCGCGAAGGCGACCGCGCGGCCCTCGACTACCGGGTCTCGTACAGCGGGGCGTCGTTCGTGCAGCAGGGTGCGGGCGACCAGGTGACCTTCGAGGCCCGCGCCGATGCGGTGCCCGGCACCCGCGAGACGGCGACCGTCTCGGTGTCCGCGTTCGGGGGCCTGAGTGCGACGATCACGCTCGTGGTCGGCGCGGCGCCGCCCGACGCGCCCCGCGGAGCGTCCTTCACCAAGGAGTGCACCGTCAGCGACGGCAGCTGCTCGATCCCGGTCACCGGTGTCGGCGGCGAGTACGACCCGTTCGCGGGAAAGCCCGGCGCGGGCCTGCACCTCGTGTCGATCGGCGTGAGCGGCGGCGGGGTGCGTTGTGACGCGGCATCCGTCTCGGTCGTGGGCGACGCGGTCGTTGCGACCTTCCCCTCGGGCAAGACCGCCTTCGGCGGCACCTGCACCGTGCCGTACACCGTGCGCGATGCGCAGAACCGCACGGGGCAGGGCACGCTCACGATCGACGTGCTCGGGTACCCGCAGGCGCCGCAGACGATCTCGACGGTCGGGTACACGGGCTCGAGCGTGACGCTCGAGATCCCGCTCGGCGAGGCGGCGAAGGCGCACCCGCCGGTCACGGGCGTCACGATCCAGCGAGACGGCCGCGCCCAGGATGCCTCGTGCTCGGCCGAGCTCGCGGGGGTCTGGCGCTGCACCGTCGCGGGGCTCGAGAACGGCCAGCGCTCGCACTACACCGCACGCGCCGTCAACTCGGTCGGCGAGTCGGTCGAGACGAGCGCGGTCGAGAGCTGGGCCTACCGGGCACCCGAGATCGTCGACCTGTCGTCGCGACCGATCTTCGACGAGGGAACCAGCCGTGATCGCGCGATCGTCGAGCTCACCGTGCGCTCGTCGGCTGACTCCCAGGGGTTCCGCATCGTCGAGCTGAACCGGCCGCTCGAGCGTCAGGGCGACGTCTCGACGTACCGGCTCGAGCTCTCGCCCGGCAACCAGATGCTGACCCTCGTGCCGTCGAGCCGCTTCCAGCCGCCGATCGCCGGGTCGGTCGACGGCAGTTCGCGATCCATCGCGGTTGAGGCCGCGGGCGCGCCGAAGCTCCGCAGCGATATCGGCGCGGGGGCCAAGTCCGATACCTCGGTCGAGGTGACCGGCGGCGAGGTCGACCCGAACGGCTCGAGCAAGCCGATCGAGGCCCGATACATCGCCTGGCGCGGTGGCGGCGAGCCGCAGTGCGCGGTGTCCTCGAGCGGCGGCGGGTTGACCGTCTCGGGCGGTTCGGGCGCCGTGGTCTCCGAGACGTCCGTGATCTCGGGGCTCGAGTCGTACCAGGAGTACCGCGTGAAGGCGTGCGCGTCGAACGGCTTCGGCGTGGTCGTCTCGAACACGGTGTCGGTCGACGTGGTCGTCACGCCGCCGAAGCCGGGCGGCACCACCACCTACTCGGTCAAGACGACGCCCGAACAGAGCGGGTCGCAGTACTTCTACGGCATCGCTCGCGCACCCGACATCCAGGTGCCGAGCAACTACAACCAGCGCCAGTTCAAGATCTACGGCGATTGGACCGACAGCTTCCAGCTCGACCCCGAGCAGGCGCCGTCGCAGGTGCAGGTGCGCGGCTGCTGGCGCTGGGGCATCCGCTGCTCCGACGCGGCGACGGCCACGCCCGAGACGGCGCCCACGACCGTCGTCGTGACGTTCGCCGACCGGTGTCCGGCCGAGGCCGCCGCCGACCTCGTGGCCATCTCGCGCGCCGCGCGAGACTCGGCCACGGTGAACTGGGTGACGGCGGAGGACGGGAAGTCCGCGGTCTACACGGTCGCGTTCACGGGCGCCTACGCGTCGCTGCAGTCGATCGAACGCACCGTGGCGCTCTGCCCGCCCGAGCCCGAGCCCGAACCCGAGCCTGAACCGACCGATCCGCCGACCGAGCCGACCGCCCCCCCGACGACGGAGCCGACCGATCCCGGCGGCGGAACCGGCACCGGCGGCTGACTCGGCTCCAGTCGAGACATCCGCCGGGGCCCCGCCCGAGACATCCGCCCGAGACATCCGACCCGACCCGACCGGCGCCCAGCCCATCCGAGAGGACCGCCACCATGACGATCGCCCAAGTCCAGACGACCTGGTTCGCCGAGACGTTCGCGCTGCTCGCCGACAACGTCGAACAGGCGATCCTCGGCAAGCGCCACGTCATCGAGCTCGTGCTCGCCACCGCGATCAGCAAGGGCCACGTGCTGCTCGAGGACTACCCGGGCACCGGCAAGACCGCGCTCGCCCGCTCGATCGCCCAGACCATCCACGGCACGAACGCGCGCATCCAGTTCACGCCCGACCTGCTGCCCGGCGACGTCACCGGCATCACGGTGTTCGACCAGAAGCGCGGCGAGTTCGAGTTCCACGCCGGGCCGGTGTTCGCGAACATCGTGCTCGCCGACGAGATCAACCGCGCCAGCCCGAAGACCCAGTCGGCGCTGCTCGAGGTGATGGAGGAGGGCAACGTCACGGTCGACGGCGTGACCCGACCGGTCGGCGACCCGTTCCTCGTGATCGCGACGCAGAACCCGATCGAGCAGGGCGGCACCTACCGCCTGCCCGAGGCGCAGCTCGACCGGTTCATGATCAAGACCTCGGTCGGGTACCCCGACGAGGCGGCGACGCTGCGCATCCTGCAGGGCGTGGCCGAACCGCGCGGCGAGCTCGACGCGGTCGCCTCGACCGACACGATCATCGCGATGAGCGACCTCGCCCGCGGCGTCTACGTGAACCCGCTCATCTCCGACTACATCATGCGGATCGTCGACGCCACGCGCCGCGCGACCGAGGTGCGCCTCGGCGTGAGCGTGCGCGGCGCGATCGCGCTCTCGAAGCTCGTGATGACCTGGGCGGCCGCGCACGGGCGCAGCTTCGTCACGCCCGACGACGTGCGCGAGCTGGCCGTGCCCGCGCTCGCCCACCGGCTGGTGCTCGAGCCCGAGGCCGAGTTCGACGGCGTCACCGCGGTCGCGGTCGTCGGCCAGATCCTGCTCGACGTCGCTCCGCCCCGGGAGAACGGCACGCTGTGACCTTCCACACCGAGTCGCGGCTGACGCGCACCGCCGCCGCCACGGGCACCGTGACCCGTGCCGGCACGGTGACGCGCGTCTCGAGCGTGCGCCGCGGCCCGGTGGCGAACACGGTCTGGCGGGTACGCGTGGCCTGGCTGCGCACGCGCGTCGCGGTGCGCGCGGCGGCCGGATGGCTCCGCGACACGGTCTCGCCGGCCGGTGCGGTGCTCGCCCTCGTCGCGGTCGCCGGCCTCGTCGCGGGTGCGGCGTACGGGTGGGTCGAGGCGTGGGCGGCCGCCGCCGTCGCGGCGATCCTCTTGGTGCTGTGCGTGCCGTTCCTGCTCGGGGCCCACGAGTACCGACTGCAGCTCGTGCTCGACCGCGACCGGGTGGTCGCCGGTTCCGAGGTGTACGGGCGACTCGACCTGGTCAACGCCGGCAATCGCACCGCGCTGCCCGGCGTGGTCGACATCCCGGTGGGCGCGGGGCTCGTCGAGGTGCACGTGCCGCTGCTGCGAGGGGGCGCGCACCACTCGCACGACCTCGCGATCGCGGCCGAACGGCGGGGCATCATCGACGTCGGTCCGATGACGGTCTCGCGCGGCGACCCGATCGGCATCCTCCGGCGCGAACAGCGCTGGCCCGAGGTGCAGCGGGTGCACGTGCACCCCGTGACGGCGCGCATCCCCTCGATGAGCGCCGGACTCGTGCGCGACCTCGAGGGCACGCCGACCGGCACGCTCGTCGACGCCGACCTGTCGTTCCACGCCGTGCGCGAGTACGTGCCCGGCGACTCGCAGCGGCACGTGCACTGGAAGGCGACGGCGCGCACCGGCCGGCTGATGGTGCGCCAGTACGAGGAGTCTCGGCATGCCCGCATCGCGGTGCTGCTCGATGTCGACCGCGCCGAGTTCTTCGACGATGACGAGTTCGAGACCGCGGTGAGCGCGGCCGCGTCGATCGGCGTCCAGGCGGTGCGCGAAGGCCGCGAGGTGTCGGCGGGCGTGGGCGGCGCGCTGCCCGACTTCGGCGGCGACGTGCTGACGCTGCGCACACTGCCGACGCTGACGCCGCGCGCGTTCCTCGACGCGATGTCGGGCGTCGAGTCGGGCGACCGGGTGACCAGGGTCGAACAGGTCGCAGCCCTCGCCGCGCAGACCTACGAGCACCTCTCGGTCGTCTTCCTCGTCACGGGCTCGCAGCTGCCGCTGCAGCGGTTGCGGCAGGCGGCGGTCGCGCTGCCCGCGGGCGTCGGCGCGATCGCGGTGCGCTGCGAGCTGGGCGCGGAGCCGTCGCTGCGACGTACCCGCGAGGTCACGGTGCTCACGATCGGTGCGCTCGGAGACCTCACCAGGATGCTCGCCAAGGGGGTGCTCGGATGACCCGCGTGGAGCCGGTGCGTTCGCGTGCGACGCGCGGCGGGCACGCCGAGGGCGCCGCGGTGCGGTGGCTCGGGTTCGGCTACCTGCTCGCGGGCGCCGTGCTGGCCGCGTGGGCGGCCTGGCCGATCCACCAGGTCTGGCGCGTCTGGCTGGTCGCGGCGGCGGGCGTCGGCATCGGTATCGGCGCCGCGCTGCTCGGTCGCCGGCTCGGCGGCCGGCGGCTGCTCGGTGGCCTGGTCTCGGCCGCGCTCGCCCTGATCGGGTACGCGCTCGTCGTGGTGCCGGTCGCGGTGCCGAGCGCGATGGGCGCGCTCGAGTCGTGGGCGCGAGGCATCCGCGACGGCGCGACGGGCGTCGTGCTCGGCTGGAAGCAGGTGCTCACCCTCGAGCCGCCGCTCGGCGACTACCAGGCCGTGCTGGTGCCGTTCCTCGTCGTGACCCTGGTCGCCTCGACCGTCGCCGCCGTCCTCATCGTTCGCGGCGGCACGACGGCGCCGTTCGCCGTCGTTCCGGTGCTCGCGATGAGCGTGTACGGCATCGCGTTCGGCACGAGCGCGGTCAGCGAGCCGCTTCGGCTTCTCGGCGTCGCGCTGCCTGCGGCGCGCGAGATCGCGATCGGCGTCGCAGGGCTGGCGGCGGCGGCCGGATGGCTCGTCGCACGATCCCGGATGCTGCGCCGCCGGTCGTTGGCGCGCGCCCGCGCCGCGACGGTGCGCCAGGGGGCTGCGTCGGCCGGGCCCGCCCTGCGCCGCAACCTGCTCGCCGCGTCGCTGGTCGTCGTCGCCCTGGTCGGCGGCGTCGCCGCGGCCCCGGCGGTCGCGTCACTCGGTTCGCGCACCGCCCTGCGCGACGAGGTCGAGCCCGCGGTCGTGGTGCAGCGCCAGACCAGCCCGCTCGCGGGGTACCGGTCGTGGTTCACGGCCGACCGCCTCGATGAGACGGTGGTCACCGTGTCGGGCGATCTCGAGGCGTTCGACCGGCTGCCGTTCGCGGCGCTCGAGCGGTTCGACGGCGAGGTGTTCCATGTCGACCCCGAGGCCAGGTACACCCGGCTCCCGCGCAGCGCGGACTCGGGCGCCGGGCTGGCCTCGCTCGAAGTCGTCGTGGGCGACGCCTACTCGGGCGTCTGGGTGCCGGCGCCGGCGACGCTCGCGGCGGCACCGGTCTTCGACGGCGCGCGCGCCGAGGTGTTGGCCGACGGCTTCCACGTGACCGCGGACGGCGGCGCGGTCGAGGTCGCCGATGACGACGGCGCCACGGGTCTGCGCGGGGGCGACCACTACCGGCTCGTCGCCGAACCGACGGCTGGTTCCGACGACACCCGCACGTCGTTCGCCGCGGCGCCCGGAAGCGACACCGACCTCGACGCCGAGGCATACCCCTCGCTCACCGAATGGGTCGGGCTGCAGGACGTGTCGCGCACCGGCGCCGGCTACCTCGAGCTCGTCGACCGTCTGCGCGCTCGCGGCTACCTCAGCCACGCGGTGCTCGCCGACGACGAGTCTGAGCCCTGGATCTCGCGACTCGCCGACGAGAGCGGGTACGAGTTCCTGCCGAGCTACGCCGGGCACTCGCGCGCGCGCATCGAGGAGCTGTTCGCCGAACTGGTCGAGCAGCAGCGCCGAGCCGGTGCCGACGCGGGTGACGACCTGCTCGTCGCCGGCGTGGGCGACGACGAGCAGTTCGCCGCGGCCGCGGCACTGCTGGCCCGGCAGTTCGGGTTCGAGTCGCGGGTCGTACTCGGCGTCCGGCTGCCGGGCGCCGGCGCATCGACCGCGGCCGCGCCCGTCTGCGACGGCACGTGCACCGGCGCGACGATGACCGCCTGGGCCGAGGTGCGCGCCGACTCGGGCGGATGGGTCACGGTGGATGCCTCGCCGCAGTTCGCCGTGCCGCCGAGTCGCCTCGCCGAGGGCGAGCAGCTGCCGAAGCATCCGACCGTGCCCGACGACGCCCGCAGCGAACCGCTCGACCCGCCCCGTGCCGAGAACGACGCCGCCGACACCGTGCCGCCCGAAGCCGACGATCCGACCGCCGCCCGCGAGGCCTGGGTGCGCACCGTGTGGTATGGCGTGGGCGGAGTGCTCGCCGCGCTGCTCATCGCGCTGCCGTTCGTCGCCGTCATCGTCGCCAAGAACGCGCGCGCACGTGCCCGCCGGTCGCTCGGCGACCCCGAACTCTCGACCGTCTCAGCCTGGGAGGAACTGCGCGATCGCTACGCGGATGTCGGGATCGTGCTCGATGACCGCGGCGGACGAGCGAACGCCGCGATCGCGGTCGGGCGGCCGCGTGCGGTGGCGCTCGCCGAGCTGGTCGATCGCGCCGTGTTCGCCGCCGACGCCGCCGACCCGGTGCTCGCCGACGAGGCCTGGCGGCTCGTCGACGCCGAGCGGCGCGAGCTCGCCGCCGATCGCCGCCGATTCGCCAGGCTGCGCGCAGCCCTGACACTTCGTTCGCTCATGCAGCGGGTGCGGCGGACCACCGCGCCTCGCACGAATGCGAACCGACTGACCCATCCGAAGGAGATCACCCCGTGACCGATCCTGATGCCGCTGCCGGCGCGGCCCTGGTACTGCTGGCACTGATCGCGGTCGAACTGTTGTTCCTCGCGGCCTGGTACGTGTGGACGGGCCTCTCGTTCTCGCGCCTGTTCCGACGGATGTCGGCCGAGCCCTGGCGCGGCTGGGTGCCCGTGCTGAACACCGCCGAGGTGCTCGCGCTCGGCGGTGTCTCGCGCTGGTGGGTGCTGCTGTTCGCCGTGCCGATCGCGAATCTCTATGCGCTGTTCCTGTACATCGTGGCGGCGAACCGCGTGGGTCGGCTGTTCGGCAAGGGCGCCGGAATGACCGTGCTCGCGGTGCTGGTGCCGCCGCTCTGGGCGACGCTGCTCGGCTGGGGCAAGGTCGCTCCCGACCTCGAGCACGGTCGGCTGCCTGCCGCGCCGGCGCCGGCACGGGTCTCGGCGGCGACGGGGCCGCTCGCGACCGTGCAGCCCGGCCCGGTGCCCGCGCCGCCCCTCGGCTCTCCGGCGACGCCCGGCGCGTGGCCCATCGACGCACAGGCCCCCTACGATGCGCCCACCGCGCAGGCCCCGTACGGTGCGCCCACCGCGCAGGCCCCCTACGGTGCGCCCACCGCGCAGGCGCCGTACGGTGCGCCCGGGCCGGCGCCCTTCGCCACTCCTGCGGTGCCGTCCGCAGCTGTCGACGCCACCCTCCAGCAAGCGCCCGTCGCGCCCGGTCCGCCGCCCGAGAGCGTGGCGAACCCGGCAGCACCGAACCCGTGGGCCCCGGTCGATGCGCCGTACGTCGCCCCGACGGCGCCCGTCGCTCCGGCGGCGTCGTTCACCCCGGCAGAGGCGGCCCCCGCGCCGGCTCCGTTCACGCCGGTCGAACCGGCCACCCGGGCCCCCGCGCCGGCTCCGACTCCCGATCCGACGCTCCAGCCCGTCGAGGCGCCGAGCCGGGCCGAACCGTCGCACGGCATGATCGTGCCGCCGGCCGGCATTCTCGGCGCGGGCGACGCCGGGTCTGCGCATCCGCCCGCCGCTGCGCCGAGCCAGCCCGCCTGGCCGGCCCAGCAGCCCGCCGATTCGAGCCGGGCCCAGGCGGCCGCCTGGTCGGCGCCGAGCGTGCCGGTCGCGCCGGTCGCGCCGCCCGGCGCGCTCGACGAGGCCGACGGCGCCACCGTGCTGCGGTTCGACGACGCCGCGATCGATGCCGCCCGCCAGCCGGGGCCTGCGGCGGCCGAGCCCGAGCCGTACGTCGACGATGACTACGAGGCGACCGTCGTGGTCGACCGCCGACCGCGCGTCGCTTGGCGGCTCCGGCTCGACGACGGCAGCGAACTCGCCCTCAGCGGCGATCGCGTGCTGCTCGGACGCAACCCGGGCGAGGCGGCCGCCGGCGAGCAACGGCTCGCCGTGCCCGACTCCACCCGCACGCTGTCGAAGACGCACGCGCGGCTCGAGCTCGTCTCGGGTCAGTGGGTCATCACCGACCTCGGTTCGACCAATGGCGTGCTCATCGAGGTCGCGGGCGACGAGCAGCTCATCGACGCGGGTGTCGCCACGCCCGTGCCCGACCGCTTCGTGCTCGGCAAGCTCGGCATGCGGATCGTGATGGAGGCGCCGTGACCGTTCCCGTGATGCTCAGCGTCGGCGCGGCGACCCACCCGGGTCAGCGCCGCGAGGTGAACGAGGACTCGTACCTCGCCCGATCGCCCCTGTTCCTGGTCGCCGACGGCATGGGCGGCTACGAGGCGGGCGACCGGGCGAGCCGCGCGGTCGTCGACGCGTTCGACGCGCGGGGAGCCGAGGGCGCTGCGACGACCCTCGAAGCCGTCCGCGATGCGCTCGCCGATGCCGACGAGGCGGTCGCGTCGATCGCCGCGGGCACCTCGCGCGGAGCGGGCAGCACGGTGACCGGCGTCGCCCTCGTCGACGACGAGGGCACCCCGAGCTGGCTGGTGTTCAACGTCGGCGACTCGCGCGTCTACCGCCATCTCGGCACCGAACTGCAGCAGCTCACGGTCGACCACTCGCTGGCGCAGGAACTCGTCGACGACGGGTCGCTCGCACCCGAGGACATGCGCTCGTACGCGCAGCGCAACGTCATCACGCGGGCGATCGGCGCTCCCGACAGCACCGCCGACAGCTGGCTGCTCCCGGTCACGAACGGCGAGCGGCTGCTGCTGTGCTCCGACGGGCTCACGAGCGAAGTCTCCGACGAGGCGATCCGCGCCACCTTGACGATGTCGGGCCGGCCCGAGTCTGCCGCTGAAGCGCTCGTCGCCCGCGCCAACGAGGCCGGCGGTCGCGACAACATCACCGTGGTGGTGGTGGATGTGGTGGCGGGCGGCCTGCCCCAGTCCTTCGCCGGCGAATCGACGTCGAGGTCGGCCCCGGTCGAGTCGACGCTCGACGCGACGACGATCCCCGTGCGCGAGACGAGGCCGTGATGAGCGAGACGCGCAACCCGATCGAACCCGCCCCCGGCGAGGTCGAGGAGCGCACCTTCGTGATCGAGCGCCCGCGCCCGGTCGCCGAGCCGTACCCCGACTTCGAGGAGCGCACGATCGTCGTCGGGCGTGCCGATTCCGCCGCCGAGGCGGCCGACGACCTCGACCGAACGGTGGTCGTCGCGTCGGGCGAAGCCCTGGCATCCGACGATGTCGACCGCACCGTCGTCGTCGGTCGCACGGGCGACGGCTTCGAGGCCCCCGAGCGCGCCGCCGACGACGTCGACCGCACCATCATCGTGGGTGATGGCGCGCCTGCTGCGGACGCGACCGTGAGCTCGGGCGCGCGCCCGAAGCCGAACACGTCGCGCCGGCGTCGGCGCACCCTCACCCCGGCGCCCCTCGACCCGGCGACGCTGCGCCCGTCGGTGCCCGGTCGCGGCGCGGGCGCCGTCGAGAACTACCCCACCCGAGCGGTGCCGTCGAGCATCGCGCCGATCCCCGTCGTCATGGACGACACCCCGCCGAGCCGCGTCATCGCCGCGAAGCCGTCGATCGCGCGTCGCGCACGCCGCGACGCCGCTGCGGGACTCGTGGTGGTCGCGGCATCCGTGGTCGTCTCACTGGGCGGGTTGATCACGCTCGCGCTCGTCATTCCCTCGCTGTGACCCGCGCGTCGGCGCTTCGCACCGGCGCGGTATCCGAAGCATCCGACTCGATCGAGGCATCCGGACCGGTCGCGGCCGCCTCGGCCGCGCGCTCCTGCGCGCCGGCTGCGATCCGCGCGATGACCCACACGCCGAGCCCCGAGACGAGGAAGACCGCGGCGAGCACACCCCAGCCGAGCACGCCGTGCTGCTCGACGGTCAGGGCGACCAGCAGCGGCGCGCACATCGAGCCGACCGAGAATCCCATGCCGAACACGCCCTGGTAGGTGCCGCTGCGCACCGGGTCGGCGAGCTCGAAGCTGAGCCCCCAGCCGCCGGCCTGCGACAGCACCTCGGCGAACGCGTGCGCGAGCGCCGCGGCGACGAGCACGACCACCGCGACCCAGACGGGCTGCCCCGTCGCCATCGCGTAGACGAGGCAGGAGGCGGCCATCAGCCATGCCGCGATCGCCGAGACCCGCCCGGCCCGGCGCAGGTCGTGCGTGCCCTTCGACAGAGGAACCTGGAACAGCACCACGATGACCGTGTTCAGGATGAGCGTCGCAGAGACCAGCACCTCGGGTGCGTTCGTGTCGTGTGCGATCCAGAGCGGAACGCCGAGCTCCGCGACGCCGAACTGCATCGCGAACACCGCGCACAGCGCGGTGAGGGCGAGGTAGCGCGGGTCGCGCCACGGGGAGTGGGCGGCGAGCGTGCGGCGGGCGGCTCGCCTGGTCGCGACGGCGTCGGTGGAGCCGGTCGCGGTCAGAACCGGGTCGGATGCCGCGGCCGCCGGCGCGTCGACGGATGCGGGGAGCTTCGCGAGGCGCACCAGCCCGAGCAGGTAGGCGATCGCTGCGACCAGCAGCAGTGCCCGGTAGGCCTCAGCGGTGCCGACGGCGAGGGCGATCGCGCCGAGACCCGAGCCGACCGCGATCGCGAGGTTGGTGACGGTGCGCAGCACCGCGCGGGCGTGCACGCGCGACTCGCCGACGAATGCGCGGGCGATGATCGCCATCCGGTTCGAGTTCGCCGCCTGGCCGAATCCGCCGACGAGCATCGCCACGACGAGCGCGGACGCGAAGTCGCCCACGAACGCGTATCCGGCCAGCCCCACGCCCTCGAGTGCGGTGAGGGCGAGCAGCATCCGTTTGGGCGAGAACCGATCGGCGAGCCAGCCGCCCGCGAGCGAGGCGAGCACCCCGAGTCCGCTCGACGCGGCGAGCACGATCGCGACCTCGTGCGCCGGCAGGTGCACGATGAGCGTGAAGTACAGCACCGTGACGGTGAGGAAGATGCCGCGGCCGACGCGGCTGATCATCGTCGCGGTGACGAGGATGCGCAGCACGGGGTCGGAGACCGGGCCGAGCAGGCGCGTGAACAGGGCGGTGGGCGAGGTCGAACGGGTCACGTTCCAGTTCTTTCATCGCTCGACGCGCCGCGAAACCGATGTAGCGTAGTGCTTCATGCTGCGCTACCTGCTCACCGAGGACGACCTCGGCGCCGTGCGCTTCGGGATCTCGCCGCTGTGCGAGCTCGGGCTCAGCCTGCGGGCCATCCTCGACCCGTCGCGGTTCCCGCTGCAGGTCGGTTGGCTGCGGCGAACCGAGGCCGCGCGCGAACGACTCGACATGACGGTGCTCGGCGCGCTCATCGACGAACGGCTGTGGACACCTGACTTCCTGAACCCGCGACCAGAATCGCCGCTCACCCGGCTCGAAGACGAGCTGGCGGTGCTCGCGGCCACCCCGCGCGAGGTGTTCCGCGCCGACCTCGTCGGCGTGCACGGGCGCGTGCCCGACGTGTTCGAGGGGTCGAGCCGTCGCGCACTCGCCCGCATCGTCACCGAGCTGACCCGCTTGTGGGAGACCTGCTTCGAACCGTACTGGCCGCGCATGCGCGCCGTGCTCGAGGCCGACATCGGCTACCGCGGCCGACAGGTCGCGCAGGCGGGCGTCGCGGCGATGCTGAACGGCCTGTCGTCGGGCATCGCGTACGAGCAGGGCGTGGTGAGCGTCGCCCTGCGCGACCCGAGCGAGCGGTTACGCGCCGTCGGCGGCGAGGGGCTCACGCTCGTGCCGACGATGTTCACGCGCCGGGCGTCGGCCCCGGTCGGCGACGGCCTGCCGATGGTCATGTACTCGGCGCGCGGTCAGGGCGCGCTGTGGGAGGCCGAGCCGGTCGCGAACCCCGCCGCCGTCGCAGCCGTGCTCGGCGAGGTGCGGGCGAGCCTGCTGACGGTGCTGGGCGAGCCGGCGTCGTCGACCGAGCTCGCCGTGCGGCTCGACGTCACCCCGAGCGCGGTCAACCAGCACCTGCGGGTGCTGCGCGCGGCGGGCCTGCTCACCTCCTCGCGCTCCGGACGCAGCGTGCTCTACCTGCGCAGCGACCTCGGTGCGGCCCTGCTCGAGGGCGCCACCGGGTGAGCTCCCACCCGGTCCGCAGGGCCGTCGCGCAGGAAGCGCAGTTCACTGGAAGAACGTTCCTCACCAGAGGTCATCCCTGTGGTGAATCGGGTGCCCGATCCTCAGCGGGGATCGGGCGCGACCCGCAGCACCACCTTGCCGCGGACATGCCCGGACTCGAGCAGCCGGTGCGCCTCGGCGCCGTCGGCGAGCGGCAGCTCGCACTCGACGTGCACGCGTATCGCGCCGGTGTCGATGAGGCGCGTGATCTCGGCGAGCACGCGGGCGTCGGGCTCGACGACGTAGCCGGTGGCGCGCAGACCGCGCGCGGCCGCTTCGTCGCCCATCGTCGGCCACGAGCCCGTCGGCACGTTCACCAGCACCCCGTCGGGGTGCAGTACGTCGAGCGATCGGGTGCCGGTGTCGTCGGCGACGTTGCCGACCAGGTCGATCACGGCGTCCTGTTCGCCCGCGACGTGCTCGAACCGCTCGCGCGTGTAGTCGATCACGCGGTTCGCCCCGAGCGACCGCAGGAACTCGGCGTTGCGCGCCGAGCCGGTCGCGGTGACCTCGGCGCCGGCATGCGCTGCGAGCTGTACGGCGAAGTGTCCGACGCCCCCGGCTCCGGCGTGCACGAGCACCCGCGTGCCGGCGCCGACTCTCGCCGTCTCGAACACGGCGCCCCACGCGGTGAGCGCCGCCAGCGGCACGGCCGCGGCCTCGACGAACCCGAGCGAGGCCGGCATCGGTGTCACGCTCAGCGAGGTGACCGCGAGGTACTCGGCGTAGCTTCCCGCCACGCGCGGCACCCGCCCCATGCCGTACACCCGATCGCCGGGCTGCAGCGGGTGCGCCGCGTAGGGGCTCTGCTCGACCACGCCCGCGAAGTCGAACCCGAGCACGGCGGGCCAGGTCGCGATCGCGCCCGAGACCCCGCGGCCCGCGCGCGTCTTCACGTCGATCGGGTTGACGCCCACGGCGATCACGCGCACCAGCACCTCGTCGAGCACCCGGGTCGGGCGTGGCACGTCGGCGAGGCGCAACTCGTCGGGGCCGCCGGTGCGGTCGATCACGAGGGCCCGCATCGTGTCGTTCATGGATCCTCCCGGTGGGTGCGTTCGAAATCGAGGGGGTTCAGTCCTCGGCGAGGAAACGGCCGACGACGGCATGGATGGCGCGCGTCTGGGCAGGCAGCCCGGCATCGCGGGCGGGCACGGTCGAGAGCGGTGCATCGAGCGCTGCGGCCCAGCGCTGGGCGATCGGCAGCGGATGCACCGGGTCGCGTTCGGCGCCGACCACCAGCGAGCGGATGCCCGCCCGAGCGGATGCCGCGAGCTCGGCGTCGTCGGCGAAGGCGCGGTTGCGGGGGATCTCGACGAGCCGGATGGCCCGGGGTGCCGCGTCGGGCGCGGTGAACTGGGTGAGCAGCGCCCGGCCACCGGCCGGCGAGGCGTGCGCGACGCGCTCGTAGAGCTCGGTCGCGCGGAACAGGTCGGCACCGTCGGGCCCCGCCTCGGCGAGCATCTCGCCGATCACGGGGAAGGGCCGCAGGTGTTCGGGCAGCGATCGGTCGTCGAACGAGGGCCGCAGGTACACCGCCCGCCGCACCCGCAGCAGCCCGTCGATCGCGAGCCGCAGGCCGATCGCCGCACCCATCGAGATGCCGATGACGGTGAGTGGCGCGTCGTCGCCCTCGAGCTCGGCGAGGGTGCGCCGGGCGACGTCTTCGGCGAGCCGGTCGAGCTGGAAGTCGGCGGGCCGGCCCACCTCGGGGTAGGCACCGTGCGCCCGCACGTCGAGGGCGAGCACACGTTCGCTGCGGCCGGGCGAGGCGGCGAGCACCGGGGCGAGCAGGTCGAGCGGTTGGCGTCGGTCGGAGCCGAGGCCGTGCAGCAACAGGATCGTCACGCCAGCGGTCCGGGCCGGTAGTACGAGCGGTCTGACCTCCCGGCTGGAGCGGCCACGGATGCGTCGGGGGCGATCGCCGACAGCAGCTCGTTCGCGAGGCCGATGAGGATGGCGATCTGGTCTTCGTCGCGGTCGACCCAGCGGCACTCGGGGTCGCCGACGGGCACGAAGCCGTCGTGCTGCTCCCACACGACCAGGGTGCGCTCGGCACCGAGCACGTACTGCTGCCACCACACCTGGCGCAGGTATCCGCGGGGGATGCCCCGCCAGGGCTTGGAGGTGGTCTTGATCTCGCAGAGCTCGACCGCGCCGCGGTCGGTGACCCGCAACCCGTCGGGCGTGGCGAGGTGCCGCTGCTCGCCGTCGGCGTGGAAGAGCAGCGTCGACGGGTCGATGCCGTGCTGCTCGCGCACCCACGCGGCGATAACGGGTTCGCGCTCGCGCCCGTGGTCGGTGAACCGGCTGCCGCCGAACCCGCGGCCGCCCGTGCCGTGCAGCTTCTCCCATGCGGCGGTGCGCACCGAGTTGCGACCGGCGAGCTTCGCGGCATCCGTCGCGGTGACCCCGCGGGAGCGGGCCCGCAGCCACGCGACCCGATCGCCCGAGTCGGCCACGATGCGCCGCTCGTGCGGGTGCGGCGCGCGGATCGCCGCTGCGACCGCGGGTGCACGCTCGTCGAGGTCGAAGAGGGCGAACGGCTGGTCGATCACCCTCCGAGGTTACTCGCCGACCGCCCGCCCCCGCCGACCCCGCCGAGTGTTTCCGTTCGCGCACTGAGTTCCCGTTCGAGCGGAAACCTGCTGCGCAAACGGAAACACTCGGGGTGCGGGGTGGGGTGCGGGGTGGGGTGTGCGGGGTGGGGGTGCCGGGGTGGGGTGGGGAGGGGACGGATGCCGCGTCAGCGCGCCGCGAGCGCGTCGATGCCCTCGGGGCTGAGCGCGTGGTGGATCGCGAGCATGCTCGCGCCGAGCACGGCTGCGTTGCCGGCGGCCGCCGACTGCACGATCGCGAGGTGCTCGGTGGCCAGCGGCATCGACCGCGAGTACACCGCCTCGCGCACACCGGCGATGAGGTGTTCGCCCGCGCGGGCCATCGACCCGCCGATCGCGATGACCGACGGGTTCACGAGGCTGACGCACGCGGTCAGCACCTCGCCGATGTCGCGGCCCGCCTGGCGCACGGCCTGGATCGCCTCGAGGTCGCCGCGCTTGACCAGGTCGATCACGTCGTTGCCGCCGACCGCCTCGACGCCGCGCTCGCGCAGCGCCCGAGCGATCGCCGGGCCCGAGGCGAGGGCCTCGAGGCATCCGCGATTGCCGCAGTGGCACGGCACGTCGGCACCGCGCGCCACCTGGATGTGCCCGATGTCGCCCGCGATGCCCTGCGCGCCGCGCTGCAGCAGCCCGCCCGAGATGATGCCCGAGCCGATGCCGGTGGCGACCTTCACGAACACGAGGTGCTCGACCGCCGGCCAGGCCAGGGCGCGCTCGCCGAGCGCCATGATGTTCACGTCGTTGTCGACGAGCACTGGCACCTCGAGGTGCTGCTGCACCCAGCCGGGCACGTCGAAGCGATCCCATCCGGGCATGATCGGCGGGTTCACGGGGCGTCCGGTCGAGTGCTCGACCGGGCCGGGCACGCCGATGCCGACGGCGACGAGGTCGTGCCGGTCGCGGCCGAGTCCGTCGACGAGCGCGAGCCCCTGCTCGACCATCCAGCCGAGCACGCGCTCGGGGCCATCGGCGATGTCCATCGGCTCGCCGTGCTGGGCGAGCACGGTGCCGGTGAGGTCGGTGACGGCGATGATCGCGTGCGACGCGCCGAGGTCAGCGGCCAGCACGAGGCGCGACGCGGGGTTCAGCGCGAACTGCGACGGCGGCCGCCCGCCCGTCGAGACGGCATCGGCGACCGGCGTGATCAGGCCGAGGTCCATGAGCTCGTCGACGCGTGCGGCGACGGTCGATCGCGCGAGCCCGGTGGCCTGCGCGAGCGACGCCCGCGTGCGCGGTACGCCGTCGCGCAGCAGCTGGAACAGCTCGCTCGCCCCCGAGGTGCCGAGTGCCGATCCCCGACTGATGTCGACCATGTCACTGAGTAAAGCACACGCACTTCGAGACGGCATTGATCACAGCAATGTCACGAAACGGGCGACTTTTGCCGAACCACTGGCAGAAGTTGTGCAATCTGTGTCACCATGTGCCCATGACAACGGATGTCAGCGCCCGAGCCCGCACGCTGCGTGCCGGCTTCGTCGGAGGCGGCTTCATGGCCGCCGTGCACTCCCGGGCGGCGCGCGCGGCCGGTGCCGCACTCGAAGGTGCGGCGTCGTCGAGCCCCGAGGCATCCGTCTCCGCGGCCGAGCGACTCGGCCTGTCGCAGGGCTACGCCTCGCTCGACGACCTCATCGCCGATGTCGACGTCGTGCACGTGTGCACCCCCAACGCGACCCACGTCGACATCGCCACCCGAGCCCTCGAGGCAGGCCGGCACGTGATCTGCGAGAAGCCGCTCGCCACCGACATCGCGGGCGCCGAGGCGCTCGCCGCGCTCGCCGCCGATCGCGGGGTGGTCGCGGCGGTGCCGTTCGTCTATCGCTTCCACCCGATGGCCCGCGAGGCGCGAGCCCGCGTCGCCGCCGGCGAGACGGGGCGGCTGCTCGGCGTGCAGGGTGCGTACCTGCAGGACTGGCTCGCGGCTCCCGGCGACGACGACTGGCGGGTCGACCCGGCCCAGGGCGGCCCGAGCCGCGCGTTCGCCGACATCGGCTCCCACCTCGTCGACCTGCTCGAGTTCGTCTCGGGCGATCGCATCGTGCGGCTGAACGCCGCCACCCGCACCGCCTACCGGTCGCGGGCGACGAACACCGACATCGCCACCGAAGACCTCGTCGCCGTCGTCGTCGAGCTCGCGAGCGGTGCGATCGGCACCCTGCTGGTGTCGCAGGTCGCGCCGGGGCACAAGAACGGCCTGGTGCTCGAGCTCGCCGGCACCGACGCGAGCGTGCGCTTCGAACAGGAGCGCCCCGAGACGCTGTGGATCGGCCGCACCGACGTCTCGAGCATCGTCGAGCGCGACCCCGCCCGGCTGAGCGCCGACGCGGCGCGGCTGTCGATCGTGCCGGCGGGCCATCCGATGGGCTACCAGGACGCCTTCAACGCCTTCGTCGCCGACGCCTACGCGGCCGTCTCGGCAGCCGAAGCGGGCGCGAGCGAGGCGCCCGACGGCCTGCCGACCTTCGTCGACGGAGTGCGCGCGGTGCGCGTGACCGAGGCGGTGCTCGCCTCCGCGGCGAGCGGTCAGTGGGTGGAGGTGCGCGCATGACGGATGTCACGACCGCCGCGCCCGCCGGCGGTGCCACCGCCGAGGCCGCACCCGTGCTCGTCGCCTCCGGCCTCGAGAAGTCGTTCTTCGGCGTATCCGTGCTGCACGGCGTGGGCCTCGAGCTGCGCGCCGGCGAGGTGCACGGGCTGGTCGGCGAGAACGGCGCCGGCAAGTCGACGTTCATGAAGATCCTCGCGGGCGTCTACGAGCGCGACGCCGGCACGGTCGAGCTGGCCGGAGAGCCGGTCGACTTCCATCACCCCGTCGAGGCGGCGCACGCTGGGCTCGCGACCGTGTTCCAGGAATTCAACCTGCTGCCCGAGCGCACGGTCGCCGAGAATGTGTTCCTCGGTCGCGAGCCGCGCCGGCGCGGCTTCGTCGACCGCCGGGGCATGCTGCGCCAGACCCGCGAACTGCTCGCCGAGATCGGCATCGACGCGATCGACGCGGATGCCCCGGTGCGCAGCCTCACCGTCGCCGAGCAGCAGATCGTCGAGATCGTGAAGGCGCTCTCGACCGGGGCGCGAGTCATCCAGATGGACGAGCCGACCGCAGCGCTGGCCGACCACGAGGTCGAGCTGCTGTACGCGATCATCCGCCGCCTGCAGGCGCGCGGAGTCGCGATCCTCTACGTGTCGCACCGACTGAAGGAGATCTTCGACCTCTGCGACACCATCACCGTGCTGAAGGACGGCGCGCTCGTCTCGACGAGCCCCGCCGCCGACCTCGACACCGACGAGCTCGTGCGGCGCATGGTCGGCCGCCCGATCGAGGCGTACTACCCCGACCCCGAACCGGGCACCGAGCTCGGTGCGCCACGCCTCGAACTGCGCGCGGCCGGCAACGCCTACGTCGACTCCGTCGACCTCGAGGTGCGCGCGGGCGAGATCGTCGGCGTCGCAGGCCTGCAGGGCTCGGGTCGCACCGAACTCGTCGAAGCGGTCTTCGGCATCACCCCGTTCACGCGGGGGTCGATGCTCCTCGACGGTCGCGAGCAGCGCATCGGCGCCGCGCGGCAGGCGGTGAAGGCGGGCATCGCCCTCATCGCCGAGGATCGCAAGGCGCAGGGCCTCGCCGTCAATCAGTCGATCGGCGACAACGCGCTGCTGGTGATCCGCTCGGTGTTCGCCCGCCGCACCCGCGAGGTGCGACGCGAGCTGCCCGGCGTGCTGAGTTCGCTCGAGGTCATCTCGCGCGGGCTCGACCAAGAGGTGCAGTACCTCTCGGGGGGCAACCAGCAGAAGGTCGTGCTCGCGAAGTGGCTCGCCGCGCGCCCCCGCATCGTGCTGTTCGACGAACCCACCCGCGGCATCGACGTCGGCGCGAAGGTCGCCGTCTACCGCCTCATGCGCCGACTCGCGAAGGAGGGCGTGGCGATCCTCATGATCAGCTCCGAACTGCCCGAGGTCATCGGCATGAGCGACCGCATCGTCGTGATGCACGACGGTCGCGCGTCGTCGGAGCTGCCGGCCCGCAGCGATGAGGCCACGATCCTCACCGCCGCGACCGGCACACTCCGGCTGGGGGGCACCGGGGGAACGGATGCCACGGAACCGGGGGGAGCGCGATGAGCGCCGCGCCCGTGGCATCCGCCCCTTCCCCGCGTCCGCGCCGGCGGCGGCGGCTCGACGCGAGCCTCATCGTCGGCATCGCCCTCGTCGCGGTGATCGTGATCGGCGCGATTCTCGTCGCCACCGTCGGCCGCAACTTCTTCAGCCCCGGCAACATCCGCGACATCCTCACCGGCATGAGCGTGCTCGGGTTCGTCGCGATCGGGCAGACCTTCGTCATCCTGGGCGCGTCGCTCGACCTGTCGGTGCCGTACGTGGTCAGCCTGTCGAGCCTCATCGCGGCCGACCTCATGCGCGGCAACCCGGCGAACATCCCGGTCGCGGTGCTCGCCGCGCTCGGCGTCGCCGCACTCATCGGGCTGGCCAACGGGCTCATCGTCACGAAGCTGCACGTGAACGGCTTCATCGCGACGCTCGGGGTCGGGCTCATCATCGAGGGCTACCTCGACACGAACTACAAGGGCACCAGCGGCAACGTGCCGTGGGATTTCCAGCTCATCGGGGCGACCGGGCTCGGGCCGGTACCCGTGTCGACGCTCATCATGCTCGGCGTCGCGCTGCTCGGCGCGCTGTTCCTCGCCCGCACCCGCACCGGCCACCACCTCTACGCGGTGGGCGGCAACGAGCAGGTCGCCAGGTTCAGCGGCATCCGCACCGCCCGGCCGCTCATCATCGCGCACATGCTCTGCTCGATGACGGCCGCGCTCGCCGGGCTCCTGCTCGCGAGCCGGCTCGGCGTCGGCAGCCCGACCGTCGGCACCCAGGGCGGCTACGACCTGCTGTCGATCGCCGCGGTCGTGCTCGGCGGCACTCTGCTGATGGGCGGTCGCGGGTCGATCTGGGGCACCATCGGCGGCGTTGCGATCTTCGCGGTCGTCGACAACGTGATGAGCGTCATGCAGGTGAACCCGTTCCTGAAGGACGTGGTGCGCGGCATCGTCATCGTCGCCGCGGTCGCGATCTACACGAGCCGCCAGCTCGACCGACGCCGACCCAGGTTCGGGTCGGGCGGGCCCGCCGCCGACGGCGCGGGCGGGTCGGGCGCACGCGGCGCGGATGCCTCGGGCACGACGCCCGGCGCCGGCCCCGGGGCATCGGGTGAAGGACTGGAGGTGCGCGCATGACCGCGACCGACGCGACCGTCGCGCGACCGAGCCTGCTCGAGCGTCTCGCCGAGCTCGGCCGAGTGCTCGTGAGCCCGCGTGGTGCCGTGTTCCTGCTGCTCGCGGTGCTGCTCATCGCGATCGTGGTGCTGAACCCGTCGTTCGCCGAGCCCGGGCAGTTCATCCGATTCATCCAGCGCGTCGCACCCGTGGCGATCGTGGCGATCGGGCAGTACTTCGTGATCGTCGGCGGCGAGTTCGACCTCTCGATGGGCTCGGTGGTCACGGCGCAGGTCGTGATCGCCGGCAACCTGATCGGCCAGGACGAGTCGCGCTCGCTGCCGGTGCTCGCCCTCATGCTCGCGTTCGGCGCCCTCATCGGCCTGGTGAACGGCCTCATCGTCTCGTTCCTCCGGGTGCCGAGCTTCATCGTGACCCTCGGCATGATGCTCGCGCTGCTGGGCGGCGTGCTCTACTGGACGGGCGGCGCGGCGACCGGCAACCCGGCCGACGGGTTCCGCGAGATCGGGCGTGGCGGCATCCGCGGCATCCCGGTGCTCGAGATCCTGCCCTGGTCGGTGGTGGTGCTCGCGATCGTGCTGGCCGCCGCGATCTGGTTCTCGAAGCGGCCGTTCGGCCGCACCATCATCGCGCTCGGCGACAACCCCGTCACCGCCCGCTACTCGGGCACCCGCACCTGGTGGGTCAAGACCGCGACGTTCATCATCTCGTCGCTGTCGGCGACGGTGGCGGGCGTGCTGCTCGTCGGGTACGCGGGCGTGCACCCGTCGGTCGGCCGCGGCTACGAGTTCACCGCGATCACCGCGGTCGTGCTCGGCGGCGTGGTGCTCGGCGGCGGGCGCGGCTGGGTGGTCGCAGCGGCGGCCGGTGCGTTCTCGCTCGAGGCGCTGTTCACCTTGCTCAACTTCGCGGGCGTGCCGTCGACCTACCGAGACGCCGTCCAGGGCGTCATCATCATCCTCGCCGTCGCCTACTCGGCCACGGTGTTCCGCGCGCGCCGTCGCGGCCGCGCCATCGAGACTTCGCAGGCATCGGAAGCATCCGATGCGCCTGTGGAGGGGCCCGAGGCGACCGCCTCGGCTCGTCCTGCACCCATTCCCTCGACGCCGAGGGCAGACAACGAAACCAAAGGAGGTTCGTGATGCGACGCAGGCACACCACGGCAACTGCCATCGTCGGCGCTCTCGCGCTGATGGCGGCACTGGCCGGATGCACCACCGACCCCTCTGTGGCCCCGTCCGAGGAAGCGGCGGAACCCACGGAGGAGGCGGTCGACTGGTTCGATCAGGCGCTCTTCGACAAGCAGGACGCCGAACGCGACGTCGTGCCCGAGGGCCCCGACGGCCAGCCATGGCTCCAGTACATCAACGCCGAGTTCGTCGACACCGCGCAGTACGCGTCGGCGGGGCCGAAGAAGGCGTGTTTCGCGAACGCCTCGATCTCGAATCCGTGGCGGCAGACCGGCTGGATCACCATGAATGAACAGCTCAAGGTGCTGCAGGAGGCCGGCGCGATCAGCGAGATGGAGACCCGCGATGCGCAGGACTCGGATGACACGCAGATCGCCGACATCGACTACTTCATCAACGAGGGCAACTGCGACGTCTTCGTCATCTCGCCGAACTCGACGGCGGCCATGACGCCTGCGGTGCAGCGTGCGTGCGACACCGGCAAGCCGGTAATCGTGTTCGACCGCGGCGTGCAGACCGACTGCCCGGTCACGTTCATCCACCCGATCGGCGGCTTCGCCTGGGGCATCGACACGGCCGAGTTCCTGATCGACCGACTCGAGGAGGGGGACAAGGTCGTCGCGCTGCGGATCCTGCCCGGCGTCGACGTGCTCGAACAGCGCTGGGCCGCGGCCGAGAAGCTGTTCGACGAGGCCGGCATCGAGGCGGTCGACTACTTCACCGGGGCCGACCCGGCGGAGATCAAGAAGATCATCTCCGACGAACTCGCGAAGGGCGACGTCGCGGGGGTCTGGATGGATGCCGGTGACGGCGCCGTCGCGGCCATCGAGGCGTTCGAGGACGCCGGCGTCGACTACCCGGTGATGACCGGTGAGGACGAGATGAGCTTCCTGCGCAAGTGGAAGGAGACCGGGCTCGACGGCCTGGCCCCCGTCTACTCCAACTTCCAGTGGCGCACGCCGCTGCTCGCGATCCAGAAGATCTTCGCGGGCGAGCAGGTGCCGAAGGAGTGGGTGCTGCCGCAGTCGCCGATCGAGGCGGGCGAGCTCGACCAGTACCTCGCGCTGAACGAGAACATGCCCGACGGGCACTACGCGAAGTTCGGCGGCGAGGACCTGCCGGGGTACCCGCAGGTCTGGGAGGACCGCATCATCCCGTAATCCACCTTTCACCGACCGGTCGAGCGTTTCCGTTCGCGCCGAGTGTTTCCGATCCACCGGAAACCTCGTGCGCGAACGGAAACGCTCGGCGATCGGGCGGGCAGGGGGAAGGATGGGTGCGGACGGGACGGTTGCAAGGAGGCAGCATGCGCCGCACGATCGGCGTCAACACGTGGGTCTGGGTCTCACCGCTCACCGACGACTCGCTCCGCGAGATCGCGGCGAAGGCGGCCGGCATGGGGTTCGGTGCGCTCGAGCTGCCGGTGGAGCAACCGGGCGACTGGTCGGCGGATGTCGCGAGCGAGGTGCTGGCCGAACACCGTCTGTCGGCGGTGGTCGTGGGGGCGATGGGGCCGGGGCGCAACCTCGTCGCGGCGCCCGGATCCGAGGTCGTGGCGACCCAGAACTACCTGGTGCAGTGCGTGAAGACCGCCGAGCGGCTCGGCTCTCGCGTGGTCGCCGGCCCGTTCACCGCGGCTACCGGCCGCACCTGGCGCATGGACGCCGAGGAGCGCGAGGCGCGCTACCGGGAACTGCGCACCGCGCTCGCACCCGTGGTGCGGCAGGCGGAGGAGCGGGGCATCCGGCTCGCGATCGAACCGCTCAACCGGTACGAGACGAGCCTCGTGAACACCGTCGAGCAGGCCCTCGAGGCGCTCGGCCCGCTGCTCGGGCCGGGCCTCGGGCTCACGCTCGACAGCTACCACCTGAACATCGAGGAGAAGCACGTCGGCGACGCGATCCGTGCCGCCGGCGACCACCTCGCGCACGTGCAGGTGTGCGGCAACGACCGCGGCGCAGTCGGCGACGACCACCTCGACTGGCCGGAGTTCCTCGACGCGCTCGACGACGTCGGCTACACGGGCCCGCTCGGGCTCGAGAGTTTCACGGGCGAGAACGCGACGATCGCGGTGGCCGCCTCGGTGTGGCGCCCGCTCGCGTCGTCGCAGGACGAACTGGCGGCACGGAGCATCCGATACCTGACCGCCCTCCAGGACGAAAGGCACCCCGCATGAGCACCCACCCCGTCACCCTGTTCACCGGCCAGTGGGCCGACCTGCCGTTCGCCGAGGTCGCGCGCCGTGCGGCCGAGTGGGGCTACGACGGGCTCGAGATCGCCTGCTCGGGCGATCACCTCGACCTGAAACTCGCCGAGGAGGAGCCCGGATACCTCGACGAGCGCCGCGAGATCCTCAAGCGCCACGGGCTCGAGGTCTACGCGATCTCGAATCACCTCACCGGGCAGGCGGTGTGCGACGACCCCATCGATTTCCGGCACCAGGCGATCGTGCGGCCCGACACGTGGGGCGACGGCGACCCCGAGGGCGTGCGGCAGCGTGCGGCCGACGACATGAAGCGCTCGGCGCGGGTGGCGCGGAAGCTCGGCGTCGACGTCGTCGTCGGGTTCACGGGCTCGAGCATCTGGCCGTACGTCGCCGGATTCCCACCGGTGCCCGCCAGCGTGATCGAGGCCGGATACGAGGACTTCGCGAACCGGTGGAACCCGATCCTCGACGTGTTCGACGCTGAGGGCGTGCGCTTCGCGCACGAGGTGCACCCGTCCGAGATCGCGTACGACTACTGGACTTCGGTGCGCTCGCTCGAGGCGATCGACCACCGTGAGGCGTTCGGATTCAACTGGGACCCGTCGCACATGATGTGGCAGGGGATCGACCCCGTCGGGTTCATCGTCGAGTTCGCCGACCGCATCTACCACGTCGACTGCAAGGACACCCGGCTGCGGCCGGCGACCGGGCGTGCGGGCGTGCTGGGGTCGCACCTGCCGTGGGGCGACCCGCGGCGCGGCTGGGACTTCGTGTCGACCGGGCACGGCGATGTCCCCTGGGAGGACGCGTTCCGCGCGCTCGACGCGATCGGCTACACCGGGCCGATCTCGGTCGAGTGGGAGGACGCCGGCATGGACCGCCTGCACGGCGCCGCCGAAGCGGTCGGGTTCATCCGCTCCAAGCTCTTCCCGCGGCCGACCGCATCGTTCGACGCGGCGTTCTCGAACCAGTAGCCGACGCTGGTCGATTGGGCGCGCAGCGCCGACTACTGCGGGATGCTCCAGTAGTACGCGACGCCGCCCGGGTGGATCTCGTGGATCGCCTCGTCGACCGTGCGGTCGAACGTCGCGTCGGTGTGCCCGGCGTACTCGATCGAGATCGTGCCGTCGGCGAGCGTGGTCACGCCGGTGACGATGCCGGTGTGGTCGCGGTCGCCCGAATCGTCCCAGTCGAACTGCACGATGTCGCCGACCTTCACCTGGTCGCGCTGGTCGTCGGTGAGTGCGGTCGCACGCTCGGGATGCGCGACCAGGTAGTCGCGGAACGCGGTGGAGCTGATCCAGGCGTCCGAACTCGCGTACGGGTCGCCGTCGGTCGTGTGCCACCACTCGTCGTCGACCTGCCACCCCCGGGCGAGCAGCGACTGGCTCGCGAAGTTCACGCAGTCGCTCTCGTCGAGGTAGCCGAACTCGTCGTCCGCGGTGTCCTGCCAGTGCGCTTCGACGTACGCGAGCTGCGCGGCGACCGGGGCGGGCAGGACCTCGCTGCCGGCGGCTTCGCTCGAGCCATCGGATGCCGCGTCCGCCCCGGCGGCGCTGCCCGTCAGCGAATCACGCGCAGCGGGGGAAGCATCCGTCCCGCCCGGCGCCGAACCGATCGCGACGGCACCGACGGCGAGGCCGGCGACCGCGAGCGCGGTCGCGGCGATCACGAGGGTGCGTGGCCGACGGGAGTCGCGGGCCGATGCGGATTCGGGGGAGCGGTGCTGAGACATCCCGACCGACGGTAGGCGCCGAGTCTGTGCGAATCATCCGCACCGCGTATCGATCGGCTCTGGGTCCGGCCGGCCGCGGAGACGCCGACGGCGGATGCCCCGGCTGGGGAGGGAGTCCCGCCGCGGCATCCGCCGTCTTCGCGCACCCGCCGGGAGCTGATCCGGCGGGACGTGTTCAGCGTTCGGTGACGACGCCGTTCTTGATGTGCAGGCGGCGTTCCGCCCGCTTCGCCACCGCGCTGTCGTGGGTGACGATGATGAGCGTGAGCCCGCGGTCGCGCCAGAGGCCCTCGAGCAGGTTCAGGATCTCGTCGCGGGTCTCCTCGTCGAGCGCGCCTGTGGGTTCGTCGGCGAGCAGCACGACCGGTTCCTTCACGAGGGCGCGCGCGATGGCGACCCGTTGCTGCTGACCGCCGCTGAGCTCGCCGGGCACGTGCGAGGTGCGCTCGGCGAGGCCGACCGAGGCCAGCGCCTCGGTCGCGCGGCGGGTGCGCTCGGCGGCCGGGATTCCGAGTGGTTCGAGCGCGGTCTCGACGTTCTCCTGGGCGGTGAGCGTCGGAATCAGGTTGAAGCCCTGGAACACGAATCCGATCTCCTTGGCCCGGATCCTGCCGAGCTTGCCGTCGGGCAGATGGCTGAGCTCGTCGGAGCCGAGCGTGATCGTGCCCGACGTCGGGCGGTCGAGCGCACCGAGCATCTGCAACAGCGTCGACTTGCCGCCGCCGGTCGGGCCCTGGATCGCGACGAGCTGGCCCGCGGGGATCTCGAGCGTCACGTGCTTCAGCGCGGTCACCGTGCGCGTGCCGGTGTACTGCTTGCCGACGTTCTCCAGCCGGTACATGGCGCTGCCTCTCTCTGGTCGGGTAGGGGTGACGGATGCCTCGGGCGAGACAGCCCCGGTGGCCGGCGTGGCCGCGGTGTCGACGGCGCTCATGCGACGCTCCGCAGCGCCTCGGCCGGTCGCAGCCGGGATGCCCGCCATCCGCCGATGGACCCGGCGACGAGACCGCCGAGTACGGCGAGGCCGATGGCGATCAGGATGACGCTCACGGTCACCGGGGCGTTGAGCACGACCTCGGTGGTCGAGCTCGCCGCCTCGGCCATGCGACCGAACGGTCCGCCGCCTCCGCCCAACTGCCCGCCGCCGGGGCCGCCGGCGCCGCCGCCCGTCGCGCCGGCGCCGCCTGCGGCGAACGAGCCGCCGGTGGCGCTGCCGCCGAGGGTCGGGCCGATCAGGTTGATGACCCAGATGCCCGCGAGCCCGACGACCAGGCCCGCGGCACCGCCGATGAGGCCCTGCACGAGCGACTCGCCCGCGACCTGCCCGACGATGCGGCGGTTCGACCAGCCGATCGCCTTCAGGGTGCCGAACTCGCGAGTGCGTCGGGTGACGCCCTGGATGGTGAAGAGGATCGCGATGAGGAACGCGGCGGCCAGCACCGCGATGGAGAGCCAGAGGCCGAGGTTCGCGATCAGGCTGGAGGCGCTCGCGAGCGACCCCGAGACGTTCGACGCCAGATCCGACTGGGAGCTGACGGTGGCCTCGGGCAGCGCCGCCTCGATGTCGGCCTGCACGGCATCGATCCGGTCGGAGGACGTGGCCTGCACGTAGACGCTCGAGACCATGTCGTCCTGGCCCGAGAGCGACTGCGCGAGGTCGAGCGGGATGTACGCGTTCGATGCGGTGGCCGAGTCGGCCGAGGTCGACGTCACGGTGCCGACGATCTCGAAATCGGTACCGCCGATGTTCAGGGTGTCGCCGACGGCGAGTTCGGCGCTGGTCGCGTAGTCCGCGTCGAGTACGACCACGGCGTCGCCGGCATCGGATGCCTCGAGCCCGCGCCCGTCGGCGAGCTCGACGGCCGACAGCGGCCCGACCGCGTCACCCGACGGGTCGATGCCGAGCACCGTGAAGTTGTCGACGTCGAACGCGCTGCCGCCCGCGCCGTCGAAGCCGCCCTGCGGGGGCTGGCCCTGCGCCTGGTCGGTCGGCCCCTGCTGGGCGGTGTCGCCGCCCGCTGCGTTGCCGCCCTCGGTGCGCTGCTGGAAGTCGGGCAGCTCACCCGAGAACGAGATGTTGCTGAGCGAGAGGGTGGCCGCTGCCGCGGCCACGCCGTCGATGCCCTGCACGGTCTCGAGCGCCGAGGCGTCGAAGGTCGACGAGCCGAACCCGGCGGTGAGCCGTGACTGGCTGATCGCGGTCGAGCCGTCGGTGGTCTGGCCGTCGGCTGCGCCGAACTCGAAGCGCTGGGGCCCGCCCCCGCCCTGACCGTCCTCGCCCTCCCCGGGCGGGGTCGGGGTCCGGCTCACGGTGAGGTCGGTGCCGACGCCGTAGACCGACTGGAGTACGGCGGCCTGGGCGTCGCGCACGCCGACCGAGACGGCGTTCACGATCATGACGAGCGCGATGGCCAGCGCCATGCCGATCGCGATGATCGCGGTCTGTCTGCGGCGCCCGGCGAGTTCGCGCCGGAGGTAGGTGAAGAACATGTCGCCGACGCTAGGTCGACGGGCTATGCCGCCCCTTTCACGTTCCCATGGATCGGCCATGAGCTACTGCGCGACGTCGTTCGCCGCAAGCCCGCTGCGGGCGCAGACGCCAGCGCGTAGGTTCGATCACCTCACCGACGAAGGGAATCCCGATGTCCGACCCCGAGCTCACCCCGTCGCATCCCGACCGCGGAGCGGAAGAGATCGTGAATCCCGAGGATCTGCCGTCGCAGGTCGATGTGACCGAACACGACGGCGTCACCCGGGTCGACATCGCCGACGACGCGCAGACCCGACCCGGCGCAGCCGAGCCCCGCCTCGACGAAGGCACAGACGAGGCATAGCAGACGCATAGCGCTCCCACCGATACTGGGACGCATGTCGAACGAGCGCGCCCAGCACCTTCCCCAGCTCCACAAGCCCGACGGGTCGATGGTGCGCGTGCTCGTCGTCGACGACGAGGCGTCCCTCACCGACCTGCTGAAGATGGCCCTGCGCTACGAGGGCTGGGACGTGCGCACCGCCGCCGATGGCCTCTCGGCCGTGCGGGTCGCGCGCGAGTTCCGCCCCGACGCGATCGTGCTCGACATCATGCTCCCCGACATCGACGGACTCGAGGTGCTGCAGCGCGTGCGCGCCGACGGTGCCGAGACGCCCGTGCTGTTCCTCACCGCGAAGGACTCGCTCGACGACCGCATCGCGGGTCTCACCGCGGGGGGCGACGACTACGTCACCAAGCCGTTCAGCCTCGAAGAGGTCGTCGCGCGCGTGCGCGGACTCATCCGCCGCTCGACCCTCACCCTCGCGCAGGAGCGCGACCCCGTGCTGCGGGTCGGCGACCTCACCCTCGACGAGGACTCCTACGAGGTCGAGCGCGCCGGAACGCCGATCGAGCTCACCGCGACCGAGTTCGAACTGCTGCGGTTCCTCATGCGCAATCCGCGGCGGGTGCTGTCGAAGGCGCAGATCCTCGACCGGGTCTGGTCGTACGACTTCGGCGGCCGCGAGACGGTCGTCGAGCTCTACATCTCGTACCTGCGAAAGAAGATCGACGCGGGGCGGGCACCCATGATCCACACTGTGCGCGGCGCCGGCTACATGCTGAAGGCGGCGACCGGATGACCCGCCCCGGCGATCCAGGCCACGCGGCGTCGGCACGCGCGCGGGCGACGACGGGTGCGGTGGCGGCTGACGGCGGGCTCGAATCCTCCGACGCCGGGGCAGCGACCCGGCCGGGTCGCGCACCCTGGACGCTGCGCCGGCGACTGCTCACGCTCGTCGCCGGGCTGCTCGTCGCGATGGGCGCCGTGATCGGCGTCGCGACCGTGGTGCTGTTCCACGCGACCAGCGTCGAGCGGCTCGACGCCAGCCTGCGAGCGGCGGCCGCGCGTGCCGACGAGGCGACCGGTCCGGGCATCCCCGCCAACCCCAGAGAGACCGTCATCGGGTTCCTCAGCGTGCCGGGCCAGCCCGACGGAACCGTCGGCGCGATCTTCGCGGGCCCGGCGTCGGATTCGGCGTACATCGCCGATGGACAGCTGCTGCCCGCCGGGCCCGCGGCGACGGCCGCCCTCGCCGAGGTGCCGACCGATCGGTTCGTGCACACCGTGACGGTCGGCGAACTGGGGGAGTACCGTTCCCTCGCGATCGAGACCTCGCCCGACGTGCGCATCGCGCTGGCCCTGCCGCTCGCGGCGGTGACCGCGCAGACCACCCAGCTCGCCGTGACGGTCGCCGTCGTGGCGCTCGGTGGGCTGGTGTTCGCGCTCGGGGTCGGCTCGTACGTCGTGCGCCGTTCGCTCGCGCCGCTCGAGCAGGTGACCGCGACCGCGCAGGCGGTGTCGGAGCGGCCCCTCGACCGCGGCGACGTCGACCTCGACGAACGGGTGCCCGTCGATGACCCCCGCACCGAGGTCGGCCGGCTCGGCACGGCGTTCAACCGCATGCTCGGCCACGTGGCGTCGGCGCTGTCGGCCCGTGAGCAGTCCGAGCGCAAGGTGCGCCGCTTCGTGGCGGATGCCTCGCACGAACTGCGCACGCCGCTCGCCTCGATCCGCGGCTACGCCGAGCTCACGCGCCTGCACGGCGGCGACCTGTCCGACGACGTGACGCACGCGATCGGCCGCATCGAGTCGGAGTCGCTGCGCATGACCGAGCTCGTCGAGGACCTGCTGCTGCTCGCCCGCCTCGACGAGGGTCGTGAGCTCGAGCACCGGCCCGTCGACCTGCGTGCACTGGTCGCCGACTCGGTCGCCGACGCGCAGGCTGCCGGCCCCGACCACGACTGGTCGGCCGACCTGCCCGACGCCCCCGTCACCGTGGTGGGCGACGAGGCGCGGCTGCGCCAGGTGCTCGCCAACCTGCTCGCGAACGCGCGGGTGCACACGCCAGGCGGCACGGCGGTCGCGGCGCGACTCCAGGCCGACGACACCCGTGCTCGCCTGGTCGTGGTCGATGACGGACCCGGCATCGACCACGACCTGCAGGCGCGGCTGTTCGAGCGGTTCACCCGCGGGGATTCGTCGCGGTCGCGGCGCGCCGGCAGCACCGGGCTCGGACTCGCCATCGTGAAGGCGGTCGTCGAGGCACACGACGGCACGGTCGAGGTCGAGAGCGAACCCGGGCGCACCGCGTTCACCGTGACCCTGCCGGCCGGGTAGCCCCACCGGCGTGGGTGGCTACTGCGCCCGTGGGATCGCGGCGATCGCCTCGATCTCGACGAGGGCATCCGGCCGGGCGAGTGCAGAGACCTGCGTGCCCGTGATCGCGGTGGGGTGCATGCCCCAGATCGGGATGACGGCCGAGTAGCCGTCTTGGAACGACTCGCCCGAAAGGAGCGTGATCGTCAGGTGCACCACGTTCGTCTGGTCGGCACCCGCGGCCTCGAGCACGGCGAGCACGTTGCGGATCGCCTGCGCTGACTGGGCGGCCAGGCCACCGGGGACGATCTGCCCCGAGGCATCCGTGCCGTTCTGGCCGCCGACGTAGAGCGTGTCGTGGTCGCCGCGCACGAGGACGCCCTGGCTGAAGGCCGGATTGGTGTGCAGGGCGGGAGGATTCAGATGCTCGATGTTCATGTGTACCGGTCTACCGGCGACCCCCGACATCCTCCGCAGATCACGGAAGGCGGGGCCGTCGGCCCCGCCTTCCGTCAGATGCGAGATCGTGGTCAGGCGTCGGCGATCGCCCGCAGCACGTCGGCGAGCAGAAGCAGCTCCTCGACCGATCGGCCCTCGAGCGAGCCGCGCAGGCGAGCCTGATTGGCCCGGCGCACCTCGGCGATGCGCTGCTCGGCGAGCGGCGTGCCGACGAGCACTCTGGCTCGCCCGTCGCGCTCGTCGGCACGGCTCTCGACCAACCCCATCTCCTCGAGCTGGCGCACCTGACGGCTCACCGCGCTCTTGTCCATGTCGAGCTGCTCGGCGAGCACGTGCGCGTTGGTGGATCCGGCGCGCACGATGCTCGCGAGCAGCTTGTAGCCGGCGGGCTGCAGCTCGGGGTGCACCTGCTTCGCCGACTCGAACCAGAGCAGCCTGGCCCGGTTGAACACGATGCCGAACTGCTCCTCGACCGCCGCGATGGCGTGGTCGAGGGCAGCTTCGGCGGTCATGAGGGACATGTTATCGCCGGGCCTCCGGAGCGTCCCGTCCCTCGACGGCGGCGACCGACCCGGTGGCCACGCCGACCGGCTCGCGCGAGTCATCCGCCTCGTCGAACTGCTCGGCGACGGTGGCGACCGGCGCGCCGATCTCGGCCTCGGCCAGCTCGACGACGGCGTTCTCGGCGTCCTCGGCCAGCTCTTCGGCCAGTTCCTGCGCCGCCGACTTGGTCGACAGCTTCTTGTTCGGCAGGAACGCGATGGCGATGAGCGACAGCACCGCGAGCGGCACCGCGATCCAGAACACCTCGGAGATGCCCTGCCCGTAGGCGCCCTCGATGATGACGCGGATCGTGTCGGGCAGCTCGTGCACGTTCGGCAGCGCACCGCTCTGCAGGCCCTTCAGCGCCTCGAGCTCCTCGGGCGACGACGGCACGAAGCCCTCGAACCCGTCTGCGATGTGCGTGGAGACCTGGGTGGCCAGCAGCGACCCCATGACGGTCACGCCGACCGTGCCGGCGATCGAGCGGAAGAAGTTCACGTTCGACGAGGCCGCGCCGAGCTGCGACACCGGGGTGTCGTTCTGCACGACGAGCGTGAGGTTCTGCATGACCATGCCGAGGCCGGCGCCGAGCACGACCATCGCGACGCTCACGACGAGGTAGTCGGTGTCGTAGCGCAGGGTGGTCATGAGGAACGTGCCCGCGATCACGAGCAGTGCGCCTGCGACCATGAAGCCCTTCCACTTGCCGAACCGGCTGATCAGCGCGCCGACGATGATCGAGGCGCCCATCTGGCCGACGATCATCGGGATCGTCATGAGACCCGACTCGGTCGGTGTGGCACCACGCGCCAGCTGGAAGTACTGGGCGAGGAACACGCTGGTCGCGAACATCGCCACGCCGATGGCGATCGAGGCGATCACCGCGAGCGTGAAGGTGCGGTTCTTGAACAGCTTCATCGGCACGATCGGCTCGGCGACGAAGAACTCGACGATGACGAACGCGATGAGCGCGGCTGCGGCGACGCCGATCATGACGAGGCTGGTCTTCGAGTCCCAGGCGAACTCCTTGTCGCCGAGGGTGACCCAGACCAGCGCGAGCGAGACGCCGACCGCCATGAGGGCCGCGCCGAGGAAGTCGATCTTCACGGGGCGCTTCGGCATCTTCGGCAGGTGCAGCGTGAACTGCAGCAGCACCAGCGCGACGATCGCGAGCGGCAGCGGCAGGAAGAAGTTCGCGCGCCAGCCCCACGCATCGGTGATGACGCCGCCGAGGAGCGGGCCGCCGATGGTGGCGACGGCCATGATGCCGCCGACGAAGCCCATGTACTTGCCGCGCTCGCGCGGCGAGATGATGAGCGCGACGATGATCATGACGAGCGACATGAGGCCGCCGGCGCCGAGGCCCTGCACGACGCGCACCGCGATGAGGGTCGTCGTGTCCTGTGCGAAGCCGGCGATCGCGGTGCCGACGACGAACAGGCCGATGGAAAGCTGCAGCAGCACCTTGCGGTTGACGAGGTCGGCGAGCTTGCCCCAGATCGGGGTCGAGACGGCGGTGGCGAGCAGGCTCGCCGTGATCACCCACGTGTAGGCGGACTGGTCACCGCCGAGGTCGGCGATGATGCGCGGCATCGAGGTCGAGACGACGGTGCCCGAGAGCACGGCGACGAACATCGTGACGATGAGGCCCGAGAGCGCGACGAACACCTCGCGCGGGGTGCGCTCGGCCTGGGCCGGCGAGTGCGTGTCGGAGACAGCGGACAAAGAGGATCCTCCGATGATGGATAAGTTGATACCGATCAACTATAGGCAGATGGTTGAAATCTGTCAACTTTGGATTTCGGTCAACTATTCTGACGGCGTGTCATACGCCGCCCCGGCGACGTAGACTGCTCCGACGTCGACACCCGAGGCAGCCCCGATGAGCGTGAATCAGCTGGTCAACCACATCGCGAGAGTGGTGGGCCGACCGGCCGTGCTCGAGGACCAGCGCCAACGCGTCGTCGCGTACAGCCCGCAGTCCGGGGTCATCGACGAGGTACGGCGCAAGACGATCCTGCAGCACCACGCCGGGCCGGCCGTGAGCTCGTGGCTGCTGCGGCTCGGCGTCTACAACGCCAAGGTCTCCACGAGGGTCCCGCAGAACGCCGAGCTCGGCATGCTGCCCCGCCTGCTCGTGCCGATCCGGCGCGCCGACGAATCGATGGGCTTCCTGTGGTTCATCGACGCACCCGACCGCATGGGCGTCGACGAGATCGAGCGCGCCGACCACCTCGCCGAACGCCTGGCCGAGGAGTGGACGAGGGCCCGCGCCCAGCACGATCTCGAGATCGCGCTGATGAACGAGCACACCCGCGACCTGCTGTTCGGCAACGCCAAGGCCCGGGCGCGGTCCGCCGGGGCGATCATCGAGGAGGGATTCTTTCCCGATGACGCGGGCGTGCGGGCCATCCAGCTCAGCGTGCGCGCCGGCAGCGGCGTCGACGCCGACGACGCTCGCGAACTCCTCGAGCGCTCCGCGCGCACGGCGACCCAGCGGTCGGTCCTGCGCGGGGCGCTGCACCTCGTGCGCGGCGATCGTGCGGTCTTCCTCGTGCCGCAGGCCCGTGCGGGCGACGGCACGGCCGTGGATTCCGACCACGCGGCCGGTGCACTGCTCGACGCCGCGACGGCCGTCTTCGCGCCGGTCGGTGCGGCCGCGGCTCCGCTCGTCTCGATCGGCGGCGCGCGAGACCTGCTCGGCGCCGCGCGCGCGAGCGCGGCCGAGGCGGAGCGGGCCGAGCGCATCTCGCTCGCCTTCGGGTTGGCGGGGCCGATCGCGCACTGGGATCGGCTCGGCATCCACCGCGGGCTCGACAGCGCGGCCGCTGCGGGCCTGGTCGCGGCGGACTTCCAGCTCGGCCTCGACCGGCTGCTGGGCGAGCGCGACGGCCGGATGCTCCTCGAGACCGCCGAGGCGTACCTCGCGCTCGGCGGGCGCGCACAAGAGACGGCGGCGCGACTCAACGTGCATCGCACCTCGCTGTACCACCGGCTCGGCCGGCTCGAGCGCATCCTCGGCATCGACCTGCAGAACGGCGTCGAGCGGCTGGGCCTGCACCTCGCGATCATGCTCATGAAGGTCGAGGCCGACCCGGCCGAACGGGTCTGAGCCGTCGCATTCGACAAACGTCGAACGGCGGGCGCCAGGTGTTCGACAGCTGGCTCATGCCCTGCGCACAGCGGATTCCTAGGCTGGAGCCGAGGCAGTGGCCGCGCGTCGGAGGGAGTTCGGATGTCGACGACGAACATGACCCGCAGGGCGGCTGCGGCCGCGGCGATCACGACCCTGCTCATGCTGGGCGGCGGCGTCGCCGCGCACGCCGAGGAGGTCGACGAGGCGATCTGGGGCGTGCAGCCGTCGAGCGAGCAGGGGCCCGACGGCCGCGGCGCGTTCGAGTACACGCTCGGCCCGGGCGAGACCGTCACCGACTACGTCGGCGTCTCGAACCTCGGTGCGGCGCCCATCTCGGTCAAGGTCTACGCGATGGATGCCACGACCACCGCCGACGGCGCCTTCACGCTGCCGCCCGCCGGCACCGAGTCGGAGGACGTCGGTGCCTGGGTCGGTGTCGGCGGCGACGAGGTGTTCGAGATCGCACCCGGCACCCGACTCGACATCCCGTTCCGGCTCACCGTGCCGCCCGACGTCTCACCGGGCGATCACGCCGGCGGCATCGTCGCCGCGCTCAGCGAGCTCTCCGCCACGGGCGACGGTGCGCAGCAGGTCGCGGTCGACCGCCGCGTCGGCGCGCGCATCTACGTCACCGTGCCGGGCGAGCAGCTGCCCGCCCTCGATGTGCGCGACGTGACCATCGCCTACGACGGCGGCTGGAACCTCTTCGATGGCACCGCGAACGTCACGTACACGCTCGCGAACTCGGGCAACATGCGGGTCGGCGGCGAATCGCAGCTGGTGGTCGACGGGCCGTTCGGCTGGCGGCTCGGCGAGGCAGAGGCTCGCGAGCAGGCCGAGATCCTCCCGGGCGCGAGCGTCCGGGTCGAGGAGCAGCTCACCGGCATCATTCCGGCGCTGCTCGTCTTCGCGTCCGTCGAGCTGACACCCGGGCTCGACGGCGGTGCCGCCGTCGGCGGCGAGCACCTGGCGAGCGGAACGGGCTGGGCGATCCCCTACCCCGTGGCGCTCGTCGCCCTTCTGCTGCTGGGCATCGCCGGATTCGCCGTCGCGAAGCGGATCCGTCGGGCGAAGGCGGCTCGGCCGAAGGCTCGGGAACCCGAGCCCGAGGCATCCGACTCGGTTCCCGAACCGGTCGACGACGCAGCAGGCGACGACGATGCCGCCCGCCGCGACCTCGTCGACGCACGCTGAACGATCCGAACGAACGCCGATGCGGTCGGCGCGATCCGTCGCGCCCGCGGCACGGCTTCGACCCCCAGGGAGAGACCATGACCGATCCATCCAAGACGGCCCGACGGCGCACCGCCGTCGCCGCCCTCGCCGTGCCGCTGCTCGTGGGCGGGCTCGTCGCCGTCGGTGCGCAGCCGGCCGCGGCCGACGACGCCGTGGGCAGCGCCACGCTCGTGCCGATCCAGATCACCGGCGACCCGGCCGAGCGGTTCTCGCTCGTCATCCTCGGCGACGGGTACACCGCGGCCGAGCTGCCGAAGTTCCGCGAGCAGGTCGACGAGCACCTCGAGACCATGTGGAGCATCGAGCCCTACAAGAGCTACCGCAACTCGTTCAACGTCTACGCGGTCGAGATCGTCTCGGGCGAGTCGGGCGTGAGCTGCGACGACTCGCTGGACTCGCCGCGTCGCGACACGCCGCTGAAGATGGCGTTCTGGGGCGGATGCAGCGCTTCGAGCGTGCAGCGCCTGCTCACGGTGAACAACACGATCGCCCGCCAGTACGCGAACCTCGCGCCGAAAGTCGACCAGATCCTCGCGCTCGCGAACAGCGACACCTACGGCGGCGCGGGCGGTGCGTACGCGACCGCGAGCGGCGGCAACGCGTTGTCGGCGCTCATCTCGCCGCACGAGATCGGTCACTCGCTCGGCGGCCTGCAGGACGAGTACGACTACTACACGCGCGGCGTGACGACCGGCAACTACACCGGCGGCGAGCCGTCGAGCGCCCACCACACGAAGCTCACCGTCGACCAGATGGCGGCGCAGCAGGTGAAGTGGTGGCGCTGGCTCGGCGAGCCCAGCGAGTCGGGCGGCGTGATCGGCGCCTACGAGGGCGGCATGTACTACTCGACGGGCGTGTGGCGCCCCAGCCGGCACTCGATGATGAAGACCCTCGGGTACCAGTTCGACCAGGTCGGCCGCGAGATCATGACGGAGCGCATCTCGTCGAAGGTGCCGCTCGTGCCGGCGTCGACGCCCGAGGGCACCGTCGCGCGCGACGCCGTGCTCTGGGTCGAGACCTCGCACCCGGTGTACCACGAGATCGACGTGACCTGGTCGGTGAACGGCGAGGCGGTCGACCTCGGCGGCAACCAGCGCAACCTCGACCTCGCGACGCTCGACGTGGCCGCAGGCGCGACCGTGACCGCGACGATCGTCGACAACACCGAGTTCGTGCGCGACCCCGCGCTGCGCGCCCGCGCGTCGATGACGCAGACCCGCACGTGGACCGTCGGTGACACGACGCTGCCTGAGGCGACCCCGTCGACGCCCGAGATCACCGAGGCGACGACGACCGACCACGCGGCCGGCTCGAGCGACGTCCTCTACGTCGAGACCAACCACCCCGACGGACGCATCATGGATGTCGCGTGGCAGGTCGACGGCGTCACGGTGCCGAACCCCTACGCCAAGCGGAACCTGCCGCTCGCGACCCTCGGCCTCGGCGCCGGCGAACACACCGTCACCGCGACCGTGACCGACCCCGAGTTCCCCGACGCCGGCTCAGTCGTGCAGACGTGGACGGTCGATGCGGCGGGTCCGTCCGTGGAGGCCACGATCACCGCGCCCATCGCGTCGAGCACTGCAGCGAACGGCGAGCCGCACTACGTGGTGAACGAGCAGTTCGACATGAAGCTCGTGGCGACCGACGACCGTGACGGCGCGCTCGTGACGGAGTTCCGCCTCGACGGCGACGGCTGGCACAACTACTACGGCTGGCCGACCGACAAGGATGCGCCGTTCCGCTTCACGCCGACGGGCACCAACATCGACGACCTGATCTACGGCAACCTCGGTACGGGCGGCATGTCGCTCTCGCCCTTCCAGGAGCGCGAGCCGGGGTACGGCACGCACCGTGTCGAGTACCGCGCGACCGACGCCGCCGGCAACATCGGCGAGGTCAAGGCGTTCACCGTCACCGTGCTCGGCGGCGACGACGCCGACCCGCGCCAGGTCATCCAGGCGGATGTCACGGGCGGAGCCCTGTCGATGGCCGTCTCGAGCACCGACCCGGTCGTGCTCGAGCCCGTCGTGCTCACGGGCGCCGACCAGTCGACCTCGGGCTCGCTGCACGCCGTGCGCGTGTCGGACTCGCGCGGCACCGCCGCCGGATGGAACCTCACCGGCCAGGTGTCGGACTTCACGAGCGGCACCGGCGTGATCCTCGCCGAGAACCTCGGCTGGACGCCGGCGGCCTCGGTTGAGACGGGCGGGCTGCCGACCGTCGACGAGGAGGCTCCCGTGGTGACCCCGGGCGCCGGCGTCGCGCCGGGCGCCGGCCTTCGCGCACCGCTCACGCTGTGCGCGGCCGGCACCGGCCACAGCGCGGGCGCGTTCGCCTGCTCGGGCGGCCTCGAGCTCGGCGTGCCGGGCTCGACGCGGTCGGGCACCTACACGGGCGTGCTCACCCTCACGCTCATCTGATCGACCCGGGGGCGGGCGGACGCAGGGGCCGCCCGCCCTCGGGGCGCACCATCGCAGCACCAGCACCACGCACTACCAGCACCAGCACCACGCACTACCAGCACCACGCACTACCAGCCCCAGCGCACCACCGACTCACCTCGCACCACCCGATGAAGGAGAGAGACATGCCACACCCGAACGGCGTCCCACGGCGTCGACTGCGACGGACGGCGATGCTCATCGCCGGTCCCGTGCTCATCGGCGGGATCGCCCTCGCCGGCCCCATGGCGGCGACCGCGGCCCCCGCCCCCGAGCCCGCGGCGCCGACGTTCCAGGATGGCCTCTCGCAGGCGGTCTTCACGAAGACCACGAGCGAGTGGATCCGCCAGGAGCTCTGGGTCGAGAGCGAGGTCGATTCCGACCGCGACGGTCGCAACGACCTCGTGCACATCGACGTCACCCGGGTGCCCGAGACGAACAGCGACAACCTGAAGGTGCCGGTCATCATGGAGATGAGCCCGTACTACGCGGGCGGCAGCAACGTCGGCAACTGGGCGGTCGACCACGAGCTCGGCGACCCGCCGACCTCGAAGCCGGGCTTCGCCGCACCGGCCGCACCGCGCACCAGCCCCAAGATCTCGAGCAGCTTCGAGTCGACCTGGGTGCCGCGCGGCTTCGCCGTGGTGCACGCCGAATCGCTCGGCAGCGGCTTCTCGGAGGGGTGCCCGACCTCGGGCGGGCTCAACGAGTCGCTCGGCGGCAAGGCGGTCGTCGACTGGCTGAACGGCCGTGCGAAGGGCTACACGTCGACCGCCCGCTCCACCGAGGTGACGGCGAACTGGGCGACCGGCAGCGTCGGCATGATCGGCACGTCGTACAACGGCACGCTGCCCATCGGCGTGGCGAGCACCGGCGTGAAGGGCCTCGACGCGATCGTGCCGATCTCGGCGATCTCCGACTGGTACAACTACTACCGCGCGAACGGCGCGGTGCGCGCCCCGGGCGGCTACCAGGGCGAAGACCTCGACGTGCTCGCCGACTACGTGCACACGCGCGCCGACCAGGCCGTCTGCCAGCCCGTGATCGACGAGCTGCGCGCCAACCAGGATCGCGCCACGGGTGACCGCAGCGAGTTCTGGGCCGAGCGGAACTACCTCGCGAACGCCGACAAGATCACCGCTGCGACCCTCGTCGCCCACGGCCAGAACGACTGGAACGTGATGACGAAGAACGCGTCCGACCTCTACGAGGCGGTGAAGAAGAACGGCACCCCCCACCAGATCTACCTGCACCAGGGCGGTCACGGGGGTGCGCCGAACGACACGCTGCTGAACCGCTGGTTCACGCGCTACCTCTTCAAGGTGCAGAACGGCGTCGAGTCGCTGCCCAAGGCGTACGTCGTGCGCGAGAACAACCAGCTCACCGAGTACCCCGAGTGGCCGCAGCCGGGCACCGCGCCCGTCACGCTGAACCTCGCGGCGGCCGGTGCGGCAGGCGGCATCGGCGGGCTCGACTTCGGCACGGATGCCTCGGGTCGCACCGAGTCGTTCGTCGACGACGCGCAGCAGCGCGCGACCACGCTCGCGCAGGCGGCGCAGTCCGAGAACCGCCTCGCCTACCGCTCGCGTGAGCTCACCGGGGCGGTGCGCCTGTCGGGCACGCCGAAGGTCTCGCTCGACCTCGCGGTCGACCGCGACAAGGCGAACCTCACGGCGCTGCTCGTGAGCTACCCGGCCAGCGGTGCGCCGAAGATCGTCACGCGCGGCTGGATGGACGTGCAGAACCGCAACTCCGACGCGGTGACCGACCCGATCGAGCCCGGCACGTCGTACCGGTTCGACTTCGAGTTCGAGCCGAAGGACTACGTGTTCCCGGCCGGATCGCAGATCGGCCTGGTCGTCATGAGCTCCGACTACGAGTACACGATCCGCCCCGCGGCGGGCACCCGGCTCACCCTCGCCCCCGCCGGCTCGAACCTGCAGCTGCCGATCGTCGGCGGCGCCGGCGAGCTGCTCGCCAACCTCGCCGCCGGCGGTCCGGGCGCGGGCTACCAGGTGATCAGCGCCGAGGTTACGGGCGGTGCGCTGTCGATGGCCGTCTCGAGCGCCGACCCGATCGCCCTCGACGCGGTCGCGCTCACCGGTGTCGACCAGTCGACGTCGGGCGCGCTGCACCCCGTGCGCGTGGTCGACTCGCGCGGCACCGCCGCCGGGTGGGACCTCACGGGCCAGGTGTCGGACTTCACCAGCGGGTCGGGCGTCATCCTCGCCGAGAACCTCGGGTGGTCGCCCGCGGCCTCGGTCGAGACGGGCGGGCTGCCGACCGTCGAGGACGAGGCGCCGATCGTGGCGCCGGGCTCGGTCGTCGAGCCGGGTGCGGGCCTGCGTGCGCCGCTCACCCTCTGCACCGCCGGATCCGGCCACAGCGCGGGCGCGTTCGCGTGCTCGGGCGGGCTCGAGCTCGGTGTGCCCGGCTCGACGCGGTCGGGCACCTACACGGGTGTGTTTACGCTCACCCTGATCTGATCGATCACCTCCGCCGATCGGCGGCGACGGGCCGGGAGCGAACCTCCCGGCCCGTCGCCGTTCCATGCTGGGCTGGGCACGCCGGGCGCGCAGCGCATCATCGGGGTCGCGTGTTGTCGCATGGTGCGGCGCAGAGCGACAACGAGCGTCCCCGGTGGATGTCTCGTCGCGATGTCGTGCCGATTTGGCCGGCCACGCGGCATCCGATAAGCTGCTCTGAGCCGAAGACCGCTGGTTGTCGTGTTTCGCGTGCGAAATCGACCGAAGTCCTGCGAAAGCAGGTGCCCGCGCAGGTGTGACGAAGACTTCCGGGTTTCCCGACCGAGCTCCGCGCAACTGCGCCGGGGCTCTTTTCTTTGCCAGCGCTCCGAGGCCGTGCACCGCCACCGCGATGCACGTTGAGTACACAAGGAGTGGCCATGGCGAACAAGGAAGCCGCGGTTGCCGAACTCACGAACCTGTTCGAGAGCTCGACTGCCGTTCTGCTGACCGAATACCGCGGCCTCACGGTTGCCCAGCTCAAGCAGCTGCGCAACAGCATTCGTGAGGACGCGAGCTACGCCGTGGTGAAGAACACGCTGACCAAGATCGCGGCGAACAACGCCGGCATCTCGTCGTTCGACGACGAGCTCGCCGGTCCGTCTGCGATCGCGTTCGTGCACGGCGACCCGGTCGCTGTCGCGAAGGCACTGCGCGACTTCGCCAAGGCGAACCCCCTCCTCGTGGTCAAGGGCGGCTATTTCGATGGCAAGCCCCTGACCGCCGAAGAGGTAGGCAAGCTCGCCGACCTCGAGTCCCGTGAAGTGCTGCTGGCCAAGCTCGCCGGCGCCTTCAAGGCCTCGCTGTTCGGAGCCGCATATCTGTTCAACGCACCGCTCTCGAAGGCCGTTCGCACGGTCGACGCGCTGCGTGAGAAGCAGGAGTCCGCTGCGTAGGCGCGAGCCTCTCAAGCGGTGAGTAACCAAGGAATCTAAGGAGAAACATCATGGCGAAGCTGTCCACTGAGGAGCTGCTCGAGCAGTTCAAGGGCCTGACCCTCATCGAGCTCTCGGAGTTCGTGAAGGCGTTCGAGGAGACCTTCGAGGTCACCGCGGCCGCCCCCGTCGCCGTTGCCGCCCCGGCCGCCGGTGGCGCCGGTGCCGCCGCCGAAGAGGTCGAGGAGAAGGACTCCTTCGACGTCGTCCTCGAGGCTGCCGGCGACAAGAAGATCCAGGTCATCAAGGTCGTCCGCGAGCTCACCTCGCTCGGCCTCGGCGAGGCCAAGGCCGTCGTCGACGGTGCTCCCAAGGCCGTGCTCGAGGGCGCGAACAAGGAGACCGCCGACAAGGCGAAGGCCGCCCTCGAGGAGGCCGGCGCGACCGTCACCCTCAAGTAATGCGTGCCCTCGTCAGAGGGCGGCTCACTTGAGGTGACCTGCGTCACCTGAACACACGGATGCCCCGTGCCGACATGTCGGCACGGGGCATCCGTCGTCTCCGCCCCGCCCCCGCAGTCCACCGGGCGTCGGCGACATATAGATAGTTTGGCTATATACTCGTGGGATGCCCGCTCCCGATGAACTCACCGTCCTCATCGGCGACCTCGTGGCGCTGAGCCATCGGCTCACCCGCCTGGCCGCCGCGGCCACCGGCAGCACCGAGTCGCCCGCCGTGTGGCGCACGCTCAGCGTGCTGCGCGATCACGGACCGCTGCGCTTGGGCGAGCTCGCGAAGGCGAGCCGCGTCAGCCAGCCGACCATGACCAAGCTCGTTCACACGCTTCACGAGCGCGACTGGATCCGCCGCATCGCCGACCGCGACGACGCACGCGCCTGGCTCATCTCGATCGACCCGCGCGGGCGCGCCGCGCTCGACGCCTGGCGCGAAGAGCTGGCCGGCCGGCTCGCGCCGATGTTCGCCGACCTCGACGCCGACGAGCTCGCCGCGCTGACGCACTCGACCGACATCATCCGCGAGCGCATCGAACGCGCCGACGCGGCCGCAGCAGCGAAGGGAGCCGTCGCGTGAGCGCACACGGCGCATCCGGTTCGATCCTGAAGCAGCCGAAGGCGGTCTGGGCGGTCGCATTCGCGAGCGTTATCTCGTTCATGGGCATCGGGCTCGTCGACCCGATCCTGCCGGCGATCGCCGAGAGTCTCCAGGCCACCCCGACCGAGACCGAGATGCTGTTCACGGCCTACCTCGCGGTCACGGGTGTCGCGATGCTCTTCACGAGCTGGGTGTCGAGCCGCATCGGCGTGAAGAAGACCCTGCTCGTGGGCCTCGTGCTGATCGTGGTCTTCGCGGCCGCGGCCGGCCTGTCGAACAACGTCGAGGCGATCATCGGCTTCCGCGCGGGCTGGGGCCTCGGCAACGCGTTCTTCATCTCCACCGCCCTCGCGACGATCGTCGACTCGGCGAAGGGCGGCCGCGCCGCCGCGATCATCCTGTACGAGGCGGCGCTCGGGCTCGGCATCGCCGCCGGACCGCTGATCGGCGCGGCGCTCGGCAACATCAGCTGGCGCGGCCCGTTCTTCGGCACCGCGAGCCTCATGGCCGTCGCGTTCATCGCGATCGTCGCATTCCTGCCGAAGACGGATGACTCGAAGCTCGAGCCGACCAGGCTGAGCGCGCCGTTCAAAGCGCTCGCCCAGCCCACGCTGCTCGCCCTCGCGCTCGCCGCGCTGTTCTACAACATCGGCTTCTTCGTGCTGCTCGCATACTCGCCGTTCGTGCTGGGCTTCGACGTGTGGGGTCTCGGCCTCACGTTCTTCGGGTGGGGCCTGGCACTGGCGATCACGTCGGTGTTCCTCGCGCCCGTGCTCACCGCGCGGATGCGCCGCTCGCGCGTGCTCTGGATCGCGCTGCCACTGCTCGCGGTCGTCCTCGTGCTGTGCGGGGTGTTCTGGAACGACCCCACGATGCTGGTCGTGCTCATCGTGGCGGGCGGGCTGGTGCTCGGCGTGCTGAACACCGTGCTCACCGAGTGCGTCATGGGGGCGACCGATCTGCCGCGAGTGGTCGCGTCGGGCGCCTACTCGGCGGTGCGCTTCATCGGCGGCGCGATCGCTCCGCCGGCTGCGACCGAGATCGCGAGGGAGTTCGGTGCGGATGCCCCGTACTTCGCCGCTGCCGTCTCGGTCGCGATCGCCGCGGTCATCGTGATCGCGTGCGCCAAGCCGCTCGCCCGTGCCGACGTCGACGAGGAGGAGCTCGACGACGTCGACGAAGCCGAGGCGGTGCTGCTCGGCGACGCCGCCTGAGGCCGCCGCTCCAGTCCTCCGCCCGGTGCCCGAACCCTACGGGGCATCGGGCGGAGCCGTCTGCGGCGTGAGCTGTGCGCGACGTGACGGGTCGGTGCCGCAGACGGTCGGTCGGCGCGGGGGTCCCGTGCGGGATGCGAAGGGATGCTACGCCCAGGGGGCGCCCAGCTCGGCGAAGGTGCGGCCCTCGGCGACGACCCGCTCGCTCCACGTCTCGACGTCGCGCACCACGAGGTGCGCGTCGCCCGAGGCATCCGACCGCCGCTCGACGAATCCCGGAGCGATCGGCGACGGATCCGGCGCGAGTCGCACCGCTTCGAGCACGCGCATGAAGCCACCCGTCGCGGCGAGCGGCACGAGCAGCGGCACACCGTCGACCACGTGGTCGACGAGGTTCGCGAGCAGGTTCGTGCGCTGGTGCGAGGTCGTCCAGGCGATGCTCGATCCGGGCGTCGTGACCTGCACGAGGTCGAGCGTGTACCAGAGCACGATGCGTCCGGTCGATCCGTGCACGATGACGCACGGCTCGCTGCGCCGCGGCGCAGTCAGCACCAGCGCGCCGGCGAGCGAACGGCCGCCCGCGAGCGCCGCCACGTACGACGACGTGTCGTCCGCGTCGATCGCGTTGGCCCGGTGCAGGTCGAGACGCAGGCTCGTGACATCCGACTCGGTCGTGGCATCCGCGACCGCGAGCGCCGTCGCCGTGGCATGGGCGAGCGGGTTCGTGACCGCGCCGTCGACGACCGCGCGCCCGTCGAGCGTGCGACGCCCGGCCCAGGGCGCGCGGGTCCAGTACGACTCGGTGCGCAGCCACGTGCCGAGCGCGCCGTAGCGTTCGACCTGCCCGATCGTGCCGCCGGCCACGAGCGACCGCACGAACGGCACCGCCTTCGATCCGAGGCTCTGGAAGCCCACCTGTACGGCCCGCCCGGCTTGCTCGGATGCGTCGACGAGGGTGCGGAAGTCGGCGAGCGACGGCGTCGGCGGCTTCTCGAGGAGCACGTGCACGCCCGCCTCGAGGGCGGCATACGCGAGCGGCAGGTGCGTGTGCATCGGTGTCGACAGCACGACGACGTCGAGGTCGGCCCGGGTGATCAGGTCGGTCGCGTCGTGGAAGACCGCCACGTCGCCGAGGTCGACCTCGGGCGGGCGGTGGTCGGCGACGGCCACGAGACGGGCACGGCCGGATGCCTCGAGTGCACGCGCGGCGGCGACATGCGTGGCGCCGTGCCCGTGGATGCCGGCGACGCCGATGCGGGGCAGCGGGGCGGTCATGCCCGCGGATCCGGCGCGGCGGTCGGCGACTGTGCAGCCGTCGGCGATGCCGCCTCGTCAGGCGCCCCGGCGAGCCCGGCGACTTCCGCGAGCCCCGCGACCCCGGCGAGCCCGGCGACCCCGGCGATGGCCTCGAGCTCCGCCGCATCGGTGATCGCGCGATCGACGAGCACGGCGTCGATGCCGAGCGCGAGCCGGCCCCCCTCGGGCAGTGTGCGCACGGCGTCCCACGCGACCGCAGGGCCGACGCCGAGGTACTCGGCGACCCGGGCGAACCACGGCATGACCTCGCCGTCGGCGGGCTGCACGAGCAGCACGGTCACCGCACGCCCGACATCGACCACGGCCAGCCACGGGGAGCGCGAGCCGTGCGCGGCATCCTCGCCCACTCCGTCGCGCGTCAGCACCGTGGCATCCCACCGGGGGAACCGCCAGAAGAGGCCGCCGTACCCGGCGCCCTCGCGACCGTTCGTGGCCGGCGACCCGAATGCGAGCGCGCCGAAGTTGGCGGTCAGCAGGCTCCGCCAGCCGAGCGCCCACGCGTCGCCGCCGCCCGCGCGAACCGGCCGGCCGCGCAACGTGCGCACCTCGCTGAGCTGCGCCTCGCCGCGCTCGTCGAGCCAGGTGAGGCGTTCGGTGAGCACCTCGCCGTCGATCGTGATCTCGTCGCGCCGCTGACGGCCTTGATTCTCGAGCATGATCGAGCCGATGTCGTGCACGTAGGTGCGACCGCCCCAGTAGGACGTGCCGTTCACGTCGGGCAGGGCGAGGCCGATGCCGAAGTGGTGCAGGTGATCGGTCGGGTGGCTGTCGGTGACGCGCACGCCCGCGAGCGTGGTGACGGGGTGCAGGAACGGGCGCGGCGAGAGCACCGAGTCGATCGTGGTGCCCTCGTCGTAGCGGGCGACGATGCCGTCGCCGATGCGCAGCACGGGGCGTCCGGGGCTGAGCCAGCCCGACGCCTCGGGAGCGGGTCCGGTGCTCTGGCGCACCTCGAGGATGGGCCGGTACGAGAGCGGATGCGTCGCGGGCGCACCGGCCATCGCGTCGCGCAGGCGCCGCCAGGCCTGGGCGCCGATCTCGACCCGGGGCACCGACATGGTCGTGAGCGCGGGCGCCGAGAACCGCGCCAGCGGGATGTCGTCGACGCCGGCGACCGAGATCTCGCCCGGCACGTCGACCCCGAGTTCGCGCAGCCGGGCGAGCAGGCCCAGCGCCACGAGGTCGTTGAACGCGAGTGCGGCCGTGGCCCCCGAGGCGAGCAGCGCATCGGCGGCGTGGTAGCCGTCCTCCACTTGCGAGCCGGCGGCGAGGTCGAGGATCTCGAGGCCCGGGTAGCGCCCGGCGACCTCGGCGAGGCCGCGCCGGCGCAGCCGGTCGGCGAACGCCTGCGGGGGCCCCGCGAGGTACGCGATGCGGGTGTGCCCGAGCGACGCGAGGTGCTCGGCGAGGGTGCGGGCGGCGTGCTCGTAGTCGACCGACAGCTCGGCCGCCGGGTCGCTCGCGACCGGCCGGTTCACCACCACGGCGGGCCCTGAGCGGGCGATCAGGGCTTCGAGCCGGTCGCCCGGCATACGCGGCGACACCAGCACGAGCGCGTCGCACCGCGAGCGCGCCTCGATCGCGATCTCCTCCTCGTCGGCGACCCGCTCGGCGGTGTCGGCGACGAGCACGCGGTACCCGTCGCGCGCGGCTTCGCGGCTGAGGCCCTTGAGCACGCCCTGGAACATCGGATTCTCGAGGTCGGGCACGACGAGCGCCACGGTGTTGCTGCGCCCGCTCACGAGGTTGCGCGCGGTCTGGCTCGGCGAGTAGTTGAGCTTCTCGACAGCGTCGCGCACCTTGGCGGCGATGGTCGGGTCGACGGTCTGGTTGCGGTTCAGGACCCGGGACACGGATGCCTGCGAGACGCCGGCGTATTCGGCCACCTGAGCGATGGTGACCTGACGGGGCGACTTGGGCACGGGGACCTCCGGCTTTCGGTGATCGGAAACGAACGTACGCCGGTCGGCGGGCGGTCGCAGCGGGAAACACGGGGATGCCACGCGAAGTGGGGGAGGGGAGCGGCTGCCGCGCGAACGCGGCAGCCGCTCGAAGGTGAAGAGGCAGTGGCGACGACGACCTACACGGCCGCGTCGTCGAGCGCGGTCTGCAGCTCGTCGATGAAGCTCTTCGCCGCCTCTTCCGGGGTGAGCTCGCCGAACAGCACACGCTGGGTGTGCTGGTCGATGATCGTCTCGATCGCACCGCCGCCCGGGGGCGTGGCGGGCGGGGCGTCGCCGACGAGCGGAGCGAGGTCGTCGAGGAACGCGACCACGGTCTGGTTCACCTCGTCGAGCTTCGGCGTGATGTACTCGCGGATCTTCTCGTTGGCGGGCACCCCCCGCTCGGCGAGCAGCAGGTCGGCTGCCGCCTCGCTGTTCGACAGCCAGTCGATGAAGGTCGCGACCTCGGCCGGGTGCTCGGTCTTCGCCGACGCCGACCAGAACATGGACGGCTTGTAGTACGCCCACCCGTCGGGGGCGTCGTCGAGTGCCGGCACGCGCAGCGCGACGAGGTCTTGGCCGCTCGCGTCGCGCAGCGCCTGCACCTGGTTCGACCACCAGGGCCCGAACGCCGACGCGTTGGTGGCCGTGAACGACTCGGCGAGACCGCCCGACTCCCGCTCGATCGTCGCCGACGGATCGGGCGTCGCGCCGCCCTCCGTGGCATCCAGCAGGAACTGCCACCACGACGCGAGGTCGTCCTCGGTGGCGGCCACGCCGCCGTCGGTCGTGTAGAGCGCGCTGCCGCGCTGGCGCAGCCAGTTGTTCAGGCCGCCGTCCTCGAAGCCCCACGACTGGGTGCCGACGACCGAGCCGCCCGAGGCCTCGCCCACCTTCACTGCGGTCTCGACGAACTCGTCCCACGTCCAGGTCTCGTCGTCGGGCAGGTCGACGCCGTACTGGTCGAGCAGAGTCGTGTTAGCCATGATCGTGTACGAGTTGATGCCGATCGGGATGCCGTACAGGGTGTCGTCGAGCGCGCCGGTGCCGAGCACCGCGGCCGGGAAGTCCTCGGTGCCGAGGATCGACGAGTACCCGCCCAGGTCGGCGAGCACCCCGTTCGCGGCGTAGGTCGAGAGCTGCTTCTCGTCCATCTGGATGATGTCGGGGGTGTCGCCCGCGGCGACCGACGTCGACAGCTTGTCCCAGTACCCGGCCCAGTCGGTGTACTGCGGCTCGATCGTGATGTTCGGGTACTCATCCTCGAAGGCGGCGATGAGTTCCTCGGTGATCGCATGGCGGGTGTCGTTGCCCCACCAGGTGAACGAGAGGGTCACGGGCTCGTCGGAGAGGGTCAGGTCGGACTCGGTCGAGCCGCCGGTGTCGCTGCCGGCGCACGACGTGAGCGCCAGCACGGACACCGCGCCGATGGCGGCCGCGATGCCGCCCCGGCGGCGAGAGATGCCTCGCATGGTCATTCCTTTCGGTTGCGTGTGATCGTGGTGCAGAGGTGGTGGTGCGGACCGGGGGAGCCGGTCACTTGATCCCCGTCGTCGCGATGCCCTTGATGAGGAACCGCTGGCCGAAGAGGAAGATCAGGAAGATCGGGATGAGCGACACGACGCTCATCGCGAACATCTCGCCGTAGTCGGTCGCGCTCTGCGCGTCGACGAATGCGCGCAGTGCGAGCGGCACCGTGTAGAGGTTCGGCTTGGTCAGGTAGATGAGCTGGCTGAAGAAGTCGTTCCAGGTCCAGATGAACGTGAAGATGGTCGTGGTCGCGAGGGCGGGAACCATGAGCGGCAGGATGATCTGCAGGAAGATGCGCGGATGCCCCGCTCCGTCGATGCGTGCGGCTTCGTCGAGCTCTCTCGGGATGCCGCGGATGAACTGCACCATCAGGAAGATGAAGAACGCGTCGGTCGCGAGCAGCTTCGGCAGGATGAGCGGCAGGAACGTGTTGACCCAGCCGAGGTTCGAGAACAGCACGTACTGCGGCACGATGACGACGTGGATCGGCAGCATGATGCTGAGCAGCATGATCGCGAACCAGGTCTTCTTGCCGGTGAACTCGAGCCGCGCGAACGCGTAGGCCGCCAGCGAGCACGACACGAGGTTGCCGATGATGCTGCCGGCGACCACGAGCGCCGAGTTGAGCAGGTAGACGTTGAACGGGTACGAGAGGGCGTTCCATCCGTCGACGTAGTTCTCGAACTCGAAGCTGTCGAGGATGATGCCCGGCTCGCGGAAGATCTCCTCGTTCGGTCGCAGCGAGCTGACCACCATCCAGATCACCGGGTAGAGCATGATGAGCGCCGCGACGATGAGCAAGACGTGCCGGATCACCCTGGTGGCGGGCGTGCGCAGCGGGTTGCGGCGGCGGCGCTGCTCGCGGACCGCGCCGGTCGGCAGCCCGGTGACGACCGACTCGGTGAGGGGGGCGGAGTCGAGCATGGTGTCAGTCCTGGTCATCGTAGAAAACCCAATACTTGGAGGCCCAGAAGTTGATGGCCGTGAAGGCGGCGATGATGAGCAGGAGCAGCCACGCCATCGCCGATGCGTAGCCCATCTCGAGGTTCGTGAACCCCTTCTGGTAGAGGTACAGCGTGGCGAAGAGGGTCGAGTCGACCGGCCCGCCCGTGCCGCCCGAGACGATGAACGCCTGGGTGAACGACTGGAACGCGTGGATGATCTGCAGCACCAGGTTGAAGAAGATGATGGGCGTCAGCATCGGCAGCGTGATGCGCCAGAACTGCTGGCGTCGGTTCGCACCGTCGACCGAGGCCGCCTCGTAGTACATGGCCGGGATCTGGCGCAGACCGGCGAGGAAGATCACCATCGGCGAGCCGAAAGTCCACACGTTCAGCAGGATCAGCGTGCCGAGTGCGGTGTCGGGGCTCGAGATCCAGCCCTGGCCTTCGATGCCGAACCAGCCGAGCACGATGTTCACGAGGCCGTCGACGCCGAAGATCTGGCGCCAGAGCATCGCGATCGCGACCGACGCCCCGAGCAGCGACGGCAGGTAGAACGCCGACCGGTAGAACGCCAGCCCGCGCAGCCCCCGGTCGAGCACCACCGCGAGCAGCAGCGCGAGCGCGAGCTGCAGCGGCACCGAGACGAACACGTACTGGAACGTCACGCCGAGCGAGGTGTGCAGCCGCTCGTCCCCGAGCATCTTCTCGATGTTCGCCAGCCCGGTGAACCGCGGCGGGCTCAGCAGGTTGTACTTCGTGAACGCGAGCACCAGGGAGGCGATCATCGGGCCGACGGTGACGATCGCGAGGCCGAGGAACCAGGGCGTGAGAAACAGGAACGCCGCGCGGTTCTGCTTCTTCTGGCGCGGAGCGGTCGAGCCCTTCAGGCTGCGCAGCTCGCCGAGGGCGCTCATCGTTCGGCCCCGGCGGTCGGGTGCGGCGGTGCGGATGGCGGTTCGGATGGCGCGGGCGACGGTGCCACGTGCTCCTCCAGTCGATCGTCGTCGATGTCTCGGATCGTCGAGTCAGAAAGCGCTATCTCGACGTGACTGGTTTTCTAGCAGTGGGAAACCGCATTCCACAAGACCCCGGCCTGAAATGGCTGGTCAGCGCGTAGACATCTTCCAGAAAGGGGTTTCTGGTGATCGCGCGATCATCGCCGGTGGTCGCGCGATCATCGCCGCGGACGGCTCGTGCTCGAGCGCACCACCAGCCGGGTCGGCAGCGGCGCGCCCGAGTCGGGGAGCGGATCGGGCTCGTCGCCGCGGGCGATCAGCCGCAGCACCACCTCGACGGCCACCCGACCCTGTTCCTCGGGGTACTGCTCGATCGTGGTGAGGCCGAACATCTCGGCGTGCTCGTGACCGTCGATGCCGATCACCGAGAGCTCGCCCGGCACGTCGATCCCGAGCCGTTCGGCCGCGCGCATGGTGCCGAATGCGACCTCGTCGGAACACGCGACCACGGCCGTCGGGCGCATGCCCGGCTGGCCGAGCAACTGCAGCGCGGCCGCGTAGCCGCCGGGCATCGTCATCGGCGTCTCGACGATGTTCGCCCGTCCGCCCGGAGCGAGCCCCGCGGCGGCCATCGCCTCGAGGAAGCCGTGCCGGCGCTCGCCGGGCACGCTGTGCGGCGAGGCCGCGGCGCCCGGGCCCGCGAGGTGCGCGATGCGGGTGTGGCCGAGGTGTAGCAGGTGCTCGGTCGCGAGCTGGGCGACGGCGCGGTCGTCGATCGACAGCCGCGCCGCGCCTGGGGCCCGACCGCCCAGGCAGAGCACCGGCTTGTCGCGGCGGTCGAGCACCGCGACCTCGTGCTCGTCGAGGTCGACGCCCACCGCGATGAGCGCATCCACGCGCTTGCGTGCGAGGAAGAAGTCGAACACCCGCGATCGCGCGTCGTCGCCGCCGGGCGGCACGTTGTAGAGGGTCAGGTCGTAGCCCGCCCCGATCAGGGCGCGTTCGATGCCCTCGAGCACCTCACCGAAGAACCAGGCGTTCACGAACGGGATCACGACGCCGACGTTCTTCGTGCGGCCGGTCACGAGGCTCGCCGCGTCTGGTGATGCGATGTAGCCGATCTCGGCGGCAGCGTGTTCGACCCGGCGACGGGTCGCCTCGGCGACATGGCCCTTGCCCGTGAGGGCCCGGGACGCCGTCGCCTTCGACACGCCGGCGAGACGCGCGACATCGCCGATCGCTGGCATCGCGCCTCCCTTCTGCGGGGTCGCTCGAACGTGAGCATAGCCCCGGAGAGGCCGCGGATGGAACCGGTTCCAGCCGCTTGGCATCGAGCGTCGCCGACCTGCGACAGCCAAGGAGAGAGCGCTCTCTCCTAGATTCCGCCCAAACTCCGAGCAGTGTCCGAAACGTGACCAGCGACACCTTGCAGCGGCGCGGTGACCTGTCCTAGCGTGGGCAACTGGAACCGATTCCGGTTCCCGTCCTGCGCACTCAACGAGGAGAAGACATGAGACTCACACGGCATCGCCGATGGCTGGTCCCCGTCGTGGCGGCCGCCGCCGTCGGGCTGACGCTCACCGCCTGTACCGGCGACGTCTCGAACGAGGACGCCGCCGACGTCGACTGCGGCCCCTACGAGCAGTACGGCACGTTCGAGGGCAAGAACGTCACCATCTCGGGCACCATCCTCGACCTCGAAGCCGACCGCCTCGTCGAATCGTGGAGCGACTTCGAGACCTGCACCGGCATCGAGGTCGACTACCAGGGTTCGAGCGAGTTCGAGGCCCAGATCGCCGTGCTCGCCGAGGGCGGCAACGCTCCCGACATCGGCATCGTGCCCCAGCCCGGCCTGCTGCAGAGGCTCGCCGCGGGCGGCTGGCTGATCCCCGCGTCGCAGCCCGTCGAAGACAACGTCGACGAGTTCTGGAGCGAGGACTGGAAGCAGTACGGCACGGTCGACGGCACCTTCTACGCAGCACCGCTGATGGCGAGCATCAAGGGCTACATCTGGTACTCGCCGACCGAGTTCGAGGAGAAGGGCTACGAGATCCCGAAGACCCTCGACGAGCTGACCGCACTGAGCGAGCAGATCGCGGCCGAGGGCGAGCACAAGCCCTGGTGCGCCGGCTTCGAGTCGGGCGACGCGACCGGATGGCCCGGCACCGACTGGATCGAGGACTACATGCTGCGCCTGCACGGCGCCGACGTCTACGACCAGTGGGTCACGCACGACATCCCGTTCAACGACCCGCAGGTCGCCGAGGCGTTCGACGCCGCGGGCGAGATCCTGAAGAACCCCGACATGGTCAACGGCGGCATCGGCGACGTGTCGACGATCGTCAGCGAGGCGTTCCAGACCGCGGGTCTGCCCATCCTCGACGGCGAGTGCTCGCTGCACCACCAGGCCTCGTTCTACGAGACCTTCTGGAACCCCGAGGGCGGCGACGAGAACACCGTGGCCAGCGATGGCACCGTGTTCGCGTTCCTCATGCCGCCGGTGAACGCCGACGACCCGCTGTCGGTCACCGGCGGTGGCGAGTTCCCGGTCGCGTTCCGTGACGCGGAAGAGGTCGAGGCCGTGCGCGCGTACCTCTCGAGCGACACGTGGGCGAACAACCGAGTGAGCCTCGGCGGCGTCATCAGCGCGAACAAGGGGCTCGACCCCGAGGTCGCCTCGAGCGAGCTGCTCGTGCAGTCGATCGAGATCCTGCAGGACGACGAGACCACGTTCCGCTTCGACGGATCCGACCTGATGCCCGGTGCTGTGGGCGCCGATTCCTTCTGGAAGGGCATGGTCGCGTGGGTCACGGGTCAGAGCACGCAGGACACGATCGACACGATCGAGGCCAGCTGGCCCGCGAGTTGATCAGCGCGCCGCCCGGCCGAACCCTCGGCCGGGCGGCATGATCGAGGGGCGGGGACGAGCTTCCCGCCCCTCGTCACCCCCAGAGCTCGACGACGAACCCGGGAGGCACGATGACCACGGAAGACCTGCTCGGCAAGATCCTGCAGGTGGTGATGGGGCTCGCCATCTTCGCCGCGATCATCGGCCTCCTCATCTTCTTCATCGACAAGGCGCCCAAGCGAGGGCGCGACTACTGGCAGCTGGCCGGCTTCCTCACGCCGGCGCTGCTGTTCCTCATCGTCGGACTCGTCTACCCGGCGATCCGCACCAGCATCCTCGCGTTCCAGACCAGCGGCGGCGACTGGACGCTCGACAACTTCGTGTGGACCTTCACCCAACCCGTCGCACTGCGCACGCTCTTGAACACCATCGTCTGGGTGCTCATCGTGCCGACCGTGTCGACGGCGATCGGGCTCGCGTACGCCGTGTTCATCGACCGGTCTCGCGGTGAGAAGTACTTCAAGGTCGTGCTGTTCATGCCGATCGCGATCTCGTTCGTCGGCGCCGGCATCATCTGGCGGTTCGTGTACGAATACAAGTCGGCTGGCCGCGAGCAGATCGGCCTGCTGAACGCGATCGTGGTCGCGTTCGGCGGCGAACCCGTGCAGTGGTTGCAGACCGACCCGCTCAACACGTTGCTGCTCATCATCGTGATGATCTGGATCCAGACCGGCTTCGCGATGGTGCTGCTGAGCGCGGCGATCAAGGGCGTGCCGACCGAGCAGGTCGAAGCCGCCCAGCTCGACGGCACCAACGCCTGGCAGCGGTTCTGGAACGTCACCGTCCCGGGCATCCGCGGTTCGCTCGTGGTCGTGCTCACGACGATCTCGATCGCGACGCTGAAGGTCTTCGACATCGTGCGAACGATGACCGCGGGCAACTTCAACACCTCGGTCATCGCCAACGAGATGTACACCCAGGCGTTCCGCGCCAGCGAGGTCGGGCGCGGGTCGGCGCTGGCGCTGATCCTGTTCGTGCTGGTGCTGCCGATCGTCGTCTACAACATCAATATCCTGCGCAAGCAGAGGGAGATCCGATGAGCAGCGTCGCCCCGGCCGATCTTCCGATCGGCAAGGATCTCGGCTCGATCGAGGCCGCCGAGCAGGCCGAGTACGGCCCCACCAAGACCGCGCGGGTCAAGAAGCGGCTCACGTCGCGAACCGCCACGATCATCTCGCTGATCATCGCGGTGCTGTGGACGATCCCGACGTTCGGTCTGCTCGTCTCGTCGTTCCGACCGGGCGACCTGGTGCGCACCACCGGCTGGTGGACCGTCTTCGAGAACCCCGGGTTCACGCTCGAGAACTACGCCGACGTCCTGCTGTCGCCGTCGCAGTCGTCGCCGCAGCTCGGCGCGTACATCGTGAACTCGCTCGCGATCTCGCTGCTCGGCACGCTGATTCCGCTCGTGCTCGCGACGATGGCGGCCTACGCGTTCGCCTGGATCAAGTTCAAGGGCGCGAACGTGATCTTCATCCTCGTGTTCGCGCTGCAGATCGTGCCCCTGCAGATGGCGCTCGTGCCGCTGCTGCAGATCTTCTCGACCTGGCTGCGGCCCATGCAGGCGTGGGTGCACGATGTGATCCCGATCATCCCCGAGCAGAACTACGCGCCGGTGTGGCTCGCGCACTCGATGTTCGCGCTGCCGCTGGCGATCTTCCTGCTGCACAACTTCATCTCCGAGATCCCGAACGACGTGATCGAGGCGGCGCGCGTCGACGGCGCCACCCACGGGCAGATCTTCTTCCGCATCGTGTTGCCGCTCGCCACGCCGGCGATCGCGTCGTTCGCGATCTTCCAGTTCATCTGGGTGTGGAACGACCTGCTCGTGGCCCTGATCTTCTCGGGCGGCACACAGGACGTCGCGCCACTGACCCAACGATTGGCCGAGCTCGTCGGCTCGCGCGGTCAGGAATGGGAACGCCTGACGGCCGGCGCATTCATCTCGATGATCATCCCGTTGATCGTGTTCTTCAGCCTCCAGCGCTACTTCGTGCGCGGCCTGCTCGCAGGCTCGACGAAGGGGTAGCGGACCCGGACTGTCGCTACGGCAGGGGGAGGCGGATGCCGCGGGTGGGGGCCCGCGGCATCCGTCTCGTGCGGTGCGAGCGCCGCGTCTCAGCCGAGCGGGTGCAAGGCGTGGTCGCCCGTCACCGAGCGACCGCTCACGACCCGGCCCTCGCGCACGACGAGCAGGTCGATGCCCGTGCGGTGGAATCCGCCGGCCTCGGAGCCGACGTCCCACAGCAGGGTCAGTCGGCCGTCCGCGGCCGGGATCGGAGAAGTCGGCAGCGAGTACACGACATCGGGGAACCGCGCGCGGATCCCGTCGATGACGGCCTGCAGTTCGGCCGGGCCGACGGTGGTCTCCCAGTCGGGCACGGGCTGGGTGCGCCCGAATTCGACCCGGGCATCGGCGGTGACGAGCTCGGTCGCGGGCAACTGCCCGTTCCACAGCTCGGTCCAGCGTCGGCTCACGGTCTCGGCGCCGGTCTCGGCGCCGGACTCGGTGTCGGTGGGTGCTGTCGTCGTCATCTCTCGTCCTTCCTTCCGGGGTTGCGTGCGCCACCCTGCCGCCGGCCACCGACATCTGCGTCCGGGCGCGATCGCGAGCGTGACGGGCCGTCGCGTCCGTGGTGCGGCGTAGGGTCGAGAGCATGAGCATGCACGGCGGCGGTGGGCGGGGCAGCGCCGCGCGCGCGGCGGGCGGTGGCGGGGGCGGCCGGCGCATCGGCACGGCCGACGAGCAGACGCAGCGCGCGATCAACGCCGACGCGCCGAAGATCCCGCACCTGCTGCGCCGCATCGCGGGCCTCTTCGCCGCGCACAAGGCCGCGCTCATCACGACCGTCGCCCTCGTGCTGGTCGGTGCGGCCCTCAGCGTCGTGCCGCCGCTGCTCACCCAGCGTGCGTTCGACGACGGCCTGTTCCCGGTCGACGCCAGCGGCGAGGCATCCGGCCCGAACCTCTCGGCGCTGACCTGGATCGTGGTCGCGATGATCGCCGTCTTCATCGTTTCGGCGCTGCTGGGCGTCTGGCAGACCTGGCTCACCGCGACCGTCGGCAACCAGGTGATGGGCGCGCTGCGCGTGCGCCTGTTCAGCCACCTGCAGGCCATGGAGCTCAGCTTCTTCACCCGCACGAAGACGGGCGTCATCCAGTCGAGGTTGCAGAACGACGTCGGCGGAGTGGCATCCGTGCTGACCAACACCGTGTCGAGCGTGCTCGGCAACACCGTCACGGTGATCAGCGCCTTCGTGGCGATGCTGCTGCTGAACTGGCAGCTCACCCTCATCGCGCTCGTGCTGCTGCCCGTCATGGTGATCGCGCAGCGGCGGGTCGGCCAGGTGCGCGCTCGCATCGCGGCCAAGACGCAGGAGTCGCTGTCCGAGATGACCGCGATCACGCAGGAGACCCTGAGCGTGTCGGGAATCCTGCTCGCCAAGAGCTTCACGCGTCAGCAGAGCGAGATCGACCGGTACGCCGACGAGAACCGCACCCAGATCGGGTTGCAGGTGCGCCAGCAGATGACCGGCCAGTGGTTCTTCGCGATGGTGAACATCTTCATGTCGGCAGTGCCCGCGATCGTCTACCTGCTCGCCGGGTGGCTCATCGCGGGCGGCGTCGCAGACATCACGGCGGGCACGATCGTCGCGTTCACGACGGTGCAGGCCCGGCTGCTCTTCCCGCTCATGGGGCTCATGCGGGTCGCCCTCGACCTGCAGACCTCGAGCGCGCTCTTCGCGCGCATCTTCGAGTACCTCGACCTGCGGCCATCGATCACGGACGCCCCGAAGGCGAAGGATGTCCCGCAGGGCCCCGAGCTCGGGCGGGTGGAGTTCGACCACGTGTCGTTCCGGTACCCGGATGCCGACGACGACTCGCGCCCGACCCTCGACGACGTCTCGTTCACGATCGAACCCGGACAGTACGCCGCGTTCGTCGGGCCGTCGGGCGCGGGCAAGACCACCGTGTCCTACCTCGTGCCGCGGCTGTACGAGGCATCCGGCGGTTCGGTGCGCTTCGCCGGGGTCGACGTGCGCGACCTGCGGCAGACCTCGCTCGTGTCGAACATCGGCATCGTGAGCCAGGAGACCTACCTCTTCCATGCCACGATCGCCGAGAACCTGCGCTACGCGAGGCCCGACGCCACCGACGCCGAGCTGGAGGCCGCGGCGCGTGCCGCGAACATCCACGAGACCATCGCGTCGTTCCCCGACGGCTACGACACCGTCGTGGGCGAGCGCGGCTACCGCCTCTCGGGGGGCGAGAAGCAGCGCATCGCGATCGCGCGCGTGCTGCTGAAGGACCCGGCCGTGCTGCTGCTCGACGAGGCGACGAGCGCGCTCGACACCATCAGCGAGCGCGTCGTGCAGGCGGCGCTCGACGACGCCGCTCGCGGGCGCACCACCATCGCGATCGCGCACCGGCTCTCGACCGTGGCATCCGCCGATGTGATCTTCGTCGTGGTCTCGGGCCGCGTCGTCGAGCGCGGCACGCACGCCGAGCTCCTCGCCGAGGGCGGCGTGTACGCGTCGCTGTACCGGGAGCAGGCTGACCGGCCCGAGGTGCCGGCGAACTGAGGCGGCCCCCTCGCTCCGCGAGACGCGCGCTTCCGGTGGCCCCACCGCGCCCGCCTCGCTAGGGTGAGGAGCATCGCGGTCGGAGGGGGACGCCCGCAATGGACGAGCAGCGCGCGACGCGTTCGACGGGTCCGAGCGCGCCCGCGGTCGAGCCGCCGAAGACCGGTGCGGTGCCGGCGGCCGGCGGCGCATCCGCGTCCGGTGTCGCGCCGGCGACGGGCGCCGTGCCCGCCGCCGCGACCTCCGCCCGTCGCCGGCGCCGCGGAATCAGCATCCAGTCGAAGCTGCTCATCATCCTGCTGGTGACGAGCCTGCTGTCGGCGCTCGTGGTCGGCGTGATCGGCTGGATCAGCGGCCGCGATTCGTTGCGCGCCGCCGCCTACGACGAGCTCACGACGATCCGCGAGTTCCGCACCGCCGAGCTGCTGCGCACCCTGCGCGACTTCGAGGCGGGCGTCCGGGTGGCCGCGGCGAACGCGAGCGCCGAGATCGCGTCGGCCGAGTTCAACCGCGCGTTCGCCGACCTCGAGCAGACCGACATCTCCCAGGCCGACGCCGAGCGACTGCTCGACTGGTATCAGACCTCGTTCGTGCCGAAGCTCGAGGAACGGTCGGGCGAGACCTTCGATGCCCGCGCCCTCGTGCCGTCGAGCCCGGCCGGGCAGTACCTGCAGTTGCGGTACACGGTGCCGACCGACCCGTACGAAGACCAATCCGCGGCCACCGCCGTCGAGGACGCGGGCGACGGCAGCGCCTGGTCGGCGGTGCACGCGCGGTTCCATGACTACTTCACCCGGCTCGTCGACAACTTCGGGTACGTCGACGTGCTGCTCATCGACGACCGCGGCCGGGTGGTCTACACCGTCGACAAGGGCATCGACCTCGGCACCGACCTGCAGAGCGGGCCGTTCGAGCGCACCGCGCTCGCCGACGCGTATCGCGAGGCGCTGCGGTCGGGCAGCACCACGACGGTCGCGACGACCGACTTCGAACCCTATGTGCCGTCGCTCGACGTGCCCACCGCGTGGGCGGTGTCACCGGTGGGCGACGCGGGGGACATCACGGGGGCGCTCGCGGTGCAGGTGCCGATCGCGACGATCGACGACGTCATGACCGGCGACGAGGGGTGGGAGCAGCAGGGGCTCGGCGAGACCGGTGAGGTCTTCCTCGTCGGCGCGGACGGGTTGATGCGCTCGAACTCGCGGCCGCTCATCGAGGATCCCGACACCTACGCCGAACGGGTCATCGACCGCGGCACGCCCCCGCGCGTCGCCGAGCAGGTCGTCGCGGCGGGCAGCACCGTCCTGCTGCAGCCGGCGTCGTCGCCCGCGGTCGCTGCGGCGCTCGCCGGCGGCACCGGCGTCATGTCGAGTCAGGAGTACATCGGCGGCACGAGTCTCGTCGCGTATGCGCCGTTCGACGCGGCCGACGTCGAATGGGTGATGGTGGCGCGCATGGAGGCGAGCGAGGCGTTCGCACCGGTCGACGTCTTCACCCGCACGCTGGTGCTCACGACGCTCGGCATCATGCTCGTCGTGAGCCTGCTCGCACTGCTGCTCGCGCAGGCGTTCACCCGGCCCATCCGCCGACTGGGCGAAGCGGTGCGCAGGGTTGCCGGCGGCGACCTCGACGTGAAGGTGCAGACGAACACTCGAGACGAGTTCGGCGACCTCGGCTCGGCGTTCAACGACATGGCGAAGAGCCTGCGGGTCAAGCAGGACCTCATCGACCAGCAGAAGGCCGACTACGACAAGCTGCTGCTCACCCTCATGCCCGCGTCGGTCGCGCGGCGGTACCGCAAGGGCGAGGACGCGATCGCCGAGGAGCACCAGGATGTCTCGGTCGTGTACGCCGAACTCATCGGATGGGACGACTTCGCCGACTCACTGGGCGGCGAGGCCGGGGTGTCGCGCCTGAACGAACTGGTGCACAGCTTCGACGAGGCCGCCGAGCGCATCGGCGTCGAGAAGGTGCGGCCGCTGCGCGAGGGTTACCTCGCGAGCTCGGGGCTCATGGTTCCGCGTATCGACAACGTGCGGCGGGCTGTCGACTTCGCGGTCGAGCTGCATGACGTCGTCGAGCGGTTCAACGCCCGCAACGACGCGAAGCTCGCGATGCGCACCGGCGTGGCGACCGGCACCGTGACGGCCGGGCTGGTCGGCCGCACCAGCCTCGCGTACGACCTCTGGGGCGCGGCGGTGAACCTCGCCCACCGCGTGCAGGCGGTGACCGGCGAGCCCGGCATCTTCGTGAGCGAGAGCGTGCGCGACGGCATCGGCGATGCGATGCGTTTCGAGCAGGCCGGAACCGTCGACGCGAAAGACGGCCGGCAGGCGGTCTGGAAAGTCGTTCGAGAGGCCTGACCATGGACGCGGGCGTCGACACGGGGTGGGTGATCTGGGCGATCGCGATCGCGGTCGGGATCCCGCTCGTGCTCGTCGTGCTCACCGAGGTGCTCGCCGAGCTCACCCGACGCCGCAACCCGGCCGCCGGCCCGGTGCGGTTCCTGCGCAACTGGGTGGTGCCGGTCGCCGCGGTGCTGGTGTTCCTGCTGTTCGCGGTGCAGCAGCCGGCCGAGCAGGTGGGGGTGCGGCTCGTCGCGACGCTGTTCGGATTCCTGCTCATCCTGCTCGTGCTCGCGGCGTTCAACGTGGCGCTGTTCCAGAACGCACGGGCGGGCACCTGGCGCGACCGGATCCCGAACATCTTCGTGTCGATCGTGCGGGTGCTGCTCATCCTCGTCGGGCTCGCGCTGATCTTCTCGTGGGTGTGGGGCGCCGACGTGGGCGGGTTCTTCACCGCGCTCGGCGTGACGTCGATCGTGATCGGCCTCGCGCTGCAGAACGCGGTGGGCAGCGTGATCTCGGGGTTGCTGCTGTTGTTCGAGCAGCCGTTCACGATCGGCGACTGGCTCGACACGGGCGACGTGCGCGGTCGGGTGATCGACGTGAACTGGCGCGCCGTGCACATCGAGACGCCGTCGGGCACGCGCATCGTGCCGAACGCATCGCTCGCCGACGCCTCGTTCACGAACCTCAGCCGGCCGCCGAACGGGTACCACGTGTCGGTCGACATCGCGTTCGGCGTCGACGACCCGCCGTTCGACGTCATGGCGGTGCTCGCCGAGGTCGCCGGCGCGCTGCCCATGCTCGCGCCGGGCGGCAGGCCGGTCGCCCGCTACAACGGCGAGAGCGCCTACACGGTCGACCTGCCGCTGCGCAGCCCGGCGGTGGCCGCCGAGGCCCAGGGCACGTTCCTCGCGTGGCTCTGGTACGCCGCGAGGCGGCGGCGCCTCTCGCTCGACGGGGATTCCACGGATCCGGTCGCCGACCCCGAGCGGCTGCGGGCCGCGGTCGACCAGGTCGCGCCGCTGCTGCACCTCGACGGGCCGGCGGCCGAGGCGGTGCTCGCCGACTCGCACCTCGAGCGGTACGGCGTCGGCGAGGCGGTGCAGCGGGTCGGGGTCGTGCCTCGGCACCTGCGCGTCGTCGTCGAAGGCCGCATGCAGCTCTGGGTCATGGCGGGCGACCAGCGGATCGACATCGCGACGGCGGAGGCGGGGGAGTACGTCGGGCACACGTCGCTCACCCGCGAGCCCGCGTTCGTCGGTGCGACCGCGCTGGACGTCACGACGGTGCTCGTGATCCCGCGCGCCACGCTCGACGCGCTGGTCCGCTCCCACCCCGAGCTCGCGCGCAGCATCGGCCGCGTGATCGAGAAGAAGCGTCGCCTGGCCGAGCAGGCGGTCGCGACCGCGGGCGTCGCACGCGGCAGCCTGCTCGGGTGAGTCGGGCGGATGCCGCGAAGCGGCGTGCGAGCGGATGCCGCGACGGATGCCGCGAACGGAATACGCCGCGACGTGGCATCCGGTCGCTTCGCTATGGATAGAGTGGTGCGCGTGATCCGTCTCTCGTGTTGTCGTCGCTAGCCACCCTCCCGCGACCCCGCAGGCACGAGCGGCGCAACGGCGCGCGCGACCCAAAAGGACTGACCACATGCGCTATGCAGAGAACATCGCCGACCTCGTCGGCCACACCCCCCTCGTCAAGCTGAACCGCGTCACCGCGGGCGCGACCGAGGCCACCGTGCTCGCCAAGGTCGAGTACCTCAACCCGGGCGGCTCGGTGAAAGACCGCATCGCGTCGCGCATGATCGACGCGGCCGAGCGCGACGGACTCCTGAGGCCCGGGGGCACGATCGTCGAGCCGACGAGCGGCAACACCGGCGTCGGCCTCGCGCTCGTGGCGCAGCAGCGCGGCTACCGGTGCATCTTCGTGGTGCCCGACAAGTTCGGCGAGGAGAAGCGCAACGTGCTGGCCGCCTACGGCGCCGAGGTGGTCGTGACGCCGACGTCGGTCGCGCCCGACAGCCCCGAGTCGTACTACGGCGTCTCCGACCGGCTCGCCCGCGAGATCCCGGGCGCCTTCAAGCCGAACCAGTTCGCGAACCCGAACGGGCCGCGTGCGCACTACGAGACCACCGGCCCCGAGATCTGGCAGGACACCGAGGGGCGGGTGACGCACTTCGTCGCGGGCATCGGCACGGGTGGCACGATCACCGGCACCGGCCGTTACCTGCGCGAGGTCTCGGGCGACCGGGTGCGCGTGATCGGGGCCGACCCCGAGGGTTCGGTGTACTCGGGCGGCACCGGCCGACCGTACTTCGTCGAGGGTGTCGGCGAGGACATGTGGCCCGACACCTACGACCCCGCCGTTCCGAACGAGGTGCTCGCCATCAGCGACGCCGACTCGTTCCGGATGACGCGTCGGCTCGCGCGCGAGGAAGGCCTGCTGGTCGGCGGCTCGAGCGGCATGGCGGTGGCCGCGGCGCTGCAGGCCGCGAAGGGCGCGTCGCCCGCCGACGTGTTCGTCGTGCTGCTGCCCGACGGCGGCCGCGGGTACCTCGGCAAGATCTACAACGACAAGTGGATGCGTGCGTACGGCTTCGGCAACGCGCCATCCGGTCACAGCGTCGCCGATCTGCTGGCGGCGAAGGCCGACCGCACCGCCCCGCTCGTCTACGCGCACCCCGCCGACTCGGTGCGCGAGGCCATCGACCGGATGACCGACACGGGCGTCTCGCAACTGCTGGTGCTCTCGGCCGAGCCGCCCGTCGTGCTCGGCGAGGTGCGTGGCGCGGTGCACGAAGACGAACTGCTCGAGCTGGTGTTCTCGGGCCGGGTGAAGCTCACCGACCCCGTCACCTCGGTGATCGGCGAGCCGCTGCCCCTCATCGGCGTGAACGAGCCGGTCGCGGCGGCGCGGCAGGCGCTCGGCGATCGGCCCGCGCTGCTGGTCGCCGACGGCGGCAAGGCGCTCGGCGTCGTGACTCGCGCCGACCTCCTCACCTACCTCTCCCACTAGAGCTTTTTTCAGGAGTTTTCGCGGGCTTCGCCGCGAAGACGGCCTGATTCAACCCTTCATCATTGATTTCGACCAGAAACGGATGTCACGAGCATGAGCGTTCCTGAAAAGAGTGCGGGTGGGTTCGACACCCGTGCGATCCACGCCGGGCAGGCCTTCGACCCGACGACCGGTGCGGTCATCCCGCCCGTCTACCTCACTTCGACGTACGTCCAAGACGGCATCGGGGGCCTGCGCAACGGGTACGAGTACTCGCGCGGCGGCAACCCCACTCGCACCGCCCTCGAGACGCAGCTCGCGGCCCTCGAGGGAGGCATCCGCGGCCTGTCGTTCGCGTCGGGCCTCGCCGCCGAGGACGCGCTGCTGCGTACCGTGCTGCGCCCCGGCGACCACGTGGTGATCGGCAACGACGTCTACGGCGGCACGCACCGGCTCATCCGCCGCATCTTCGGCGAGTGGGGCGTGACGCACTCGACGGTCGACACGAGCGACGTCGCCGCGGTGGAGGCGGCGATCGAGCTCGGCACGACCAAGGTGCTCTGGGTCGAGACCCCGTCGAACCCGCTCATGAAGATCAGCGACATCGCGGCGCTCGCCGAGGTCGGCCACGAGGCCGGGCTCGTCACGGTCGTCGACAACACGTTCGCGAGCCCCGCGCTGCAGCAGCCGATCTCGCTCGGCGCCGACGTGATCGTTCACTCGACCACGAAGTACCTGGGCGGGCACTCCGACGTGATCGGCGGTGCGCTCGTGTTCGCGGCCGGGCAGGAGGAGCTCGCCGAGCGCGTCGAGTTCACGCAGTTCGCCGCGGGCGCGGTCTCGGGGCCGTTCGACGCGTTCCTCACCTCGCGCGGGATCAAGACGCTCGGCATCCGGATGCAGCGGCACTCGTCGAACGCGCACGCCATCGCCGAGCGGCTCGTGGGGCACCCCGGCGTCGCGCGCGTGCTGTACCCCGGCCTGCCCACGCACCCGGGACACGAGCTGGCCGCCCGCCAGATGTCGGGCTTCGGCGGCATGATCTCGATCGAGCTCGCGGGCGGGGCGGCGGCCGCCCGCCGGTTCGCCGAGTCGACACGCGTGTTCCAGCTCGCGGAGTCGCTGGGCGGCGTCGAGTCGCTCGTCAACTACCCGTCGGAGATGACCCACGCGTCGGTGCGCGGCACCGAGGCCGAGGTGCCCGAGTCGATCGTGCGGCTCTCGGTCGGCATCGAGGACGTCGACGATCTGCTCGCCGACATCGACCAGGCGCTCGCCGCGCTGTAGCGCGCAGCGCTCGATGGGTGGCCGACGCGCTTGGCAGGATCTCACCGAAGGTGGGCGGCGCTGCCAGCACCGCGTGTCGGCGGGATGCCCCAGACTGAACCCGTGACCACGATGACGGATGCCCCGAGCACTGCGGCGACGCCGAATCACGGCACGCTCGGGCTGGGCCAGGGCACCGCCCTCTACGTCGCGAGCGTGCTCGGCACCGGCATTCTGGCGCTGCCCGGCCTCGCCGCTGCGGCGGCCGGTCCGGCTTCGGTCCTCGCCGTCGCGGCCGTGCTGGTGCTGTCGATCCCGCTCGCGGGCACGTTCGCGGCGCTCGCGTCGCGGTTCCCCGACCCCGGCGGGGTGGCGAGCTACGCGCGTCGAGTGTTCGGCGACACCGTTGCGCGTATGACGGGGTACTGGTTCTTCTTCGGCGTCTGCGTCGGCGCTCCGGTCGTGACGCTGCTCTGCGGCGAGTACGTGGTGGCCGCGCTCGGCGTCGATCGGTCGGCGGTGCCGTTCATCGCCGCGGCGATCTTCGTGCCGCCGTACGTGATCAGCTGGTTCGGCGTGCGGGTCGCCGGCTGGGTGCAGCTCGTGCTCACCGGCCTGCTGCTCGCCGTCGTCGTCAGCGTGGTGGCGCTCACCTTCCCGCACGTCGAGGCCGGGTCGTTCGCTCCCTTCCTGCCGAACGGCTGGGCCGGTGTGGGCACGGCGATCAGCCTCTTCGTGTGGGCGTTCGCCGGGTGGGAGGTCGGCACCCACATCGCCGGCGAATTCACGAACCCGCGCCGCGTCATCCCGCTCGCCACAGCCATCGCCATCGTCGTCGTGGGCCTCGGCTACCTTGCGCTGCAGATCGTGACGGTCGGCGTGCTGGGCGATCGTGCGGGCGCCGGCGTCGTGCCGCTCATCGATCTGGTCGACGTCGTGCTGCCGGGCATCGGCCCGGCGATCGTCGCGGCGATCGCGGTCATCGTCACCACCGGCGTGATGAACGCCTACCTGCCCGCCTTCGGCAACCTCGGTGCCGCCCTCGGCCGCGACGGCGACCTGCCCCGCTTCTTCGCCAAGGGGGCGGCAGGCGGCGAGGTGCCGCGCCGGGCGCTCGTGCTCTCGGGCTCGGTGACCCTGGTGTACTTCGTGCTCATGGTCGCCAACGGCGGTGAGCTGTCGACGTTCATCCTCATCCACACCAGCAATATGGTGGCCATCTACTTCGTCGGCATGCTCGCGGCGACCCTGCTGCTGCGGCGCTGGAGCGTCGGCTGGTGGCTGGCCGTCGTCGCGACCGTGCTCACCGCGGGCCTGCTGGTGCTCGCCGGCGCGAACCTGCTCGTGCCTGCCGTGCTGGCCATCGCCGCCATCGCCGTCACCGTCGTCCGGCGCATCCGTCGCGCACGCCGCATTCGTCCCGTCCGCCGCCGCATCCAGAATCCGGACACCACATGACCGAGTACCGCGCCGTCTTCGATGCCGACATCGCCTTCCTCAACGGGGGCGGGCTGCGCACCGAGGGCTTCCGCCTCGACCTGCCCGCCGCCGACCTCGACGCCGACGAGATCGGCCGGCTCCTCGTGCGCCACCTCGGGCTCGCGATGGTCGGGCGCGTCGATCTCCGGAACCTCGAGGTCGTCGAAGAGGCGCACAAGGGCTCACGCGGCATCGCGCCGGCGCCCGAGCAGGGCGGGAGCGGGCCGGATGCCTCGAGCCCGCGCCGGCTCGTCGACCTCAGTCATCCGATCCGCGCGGGGCTCGTGACGTATCCGGGCATCCCGGCGCCGACGATCACGCCGCACCTCACCCGCGAGGCGTCGCGTGCGGTGTACGCACCGGGCACCGAGTTCGAGATCGACCTCATCACGATGGCCGGGAACACCGGCACCTATCTCGACAGCCCGTTCCACCGGTACGCCGACGGCGGCGACCTCGCCTCGCTGTCGCTCGACACGCTCGTCGGGTTGCGCGCCGAGGTCTTCAGGCTGACGGATGCCGCGGAGCGCGGAATCCCGGCCGAGGCCTTCGCCGACCGGGTCGACGACCTGAGCGGTGCCGCCGTGCTGCTGCACACCGGATGGGATGCGCGCTTCGGCCGACCCGAGTACGGCGTCGGGTCGCCGTTCCTCACCGAGGCCGGGGCGCGGTACCTGGCGGAGGCCGGGGTCGTGCTCGTCGGCATCGACGCGCTCAACATCGACGACACCGAGTCGGGCGGCGAGCGGCCGGCGCACTCGATCCTGCTCGGGGCGGGCGTGCACGTGGTCGAACACCTCACCGGACTCGCGGGGGTGCCGCCGCGCGGGGCCCGGTTCACCGCCGTGCCGCCGCGCGTCGAGGGCTTCGGCACCTTCCCGGTGCGTGCGTTCGCCGAATTGCCCTGAGTCGTTCCGCTGGTCGGGAAACGGGTGCACGTTCGTCGCGCGGCGGGCCGTGGTGGCGAGCGGAACCGGTGTGCGTGAGGATGGAGGAATGATCGCTCCCGAGTACGCCCTGCGAGACGGCAACCGCATCCCGGCTCTCGGGCTCGGCACCTACGGGTTGAACGACGAGGCGGGCGTCGACGCGGTGCTCGCCGCCATCGACGACGGATACCGTCTGCTCGACACGGCGTACAACTACGGAAACGAGCAGGTCATCGGCGATGCGGTCGCTCGCACCGACGTCGACCGCAGCGACCTCATCATCACGACCAAGCTGCCCGGCCGCCATCACGGCTACGACGAGACGCTGCAGAGCTTCGAGGAGTCGCGGCGCCGGCTCGGCGTCGAGTGGATCGACCTGTACCTCATCCACTGGCCGAATCCGAGCGTGGACAAGTACGTCGAGTCGTGGCGCGCGATGATCTCGCTTCGCGAGAAGGGGCTCGCACGCTCGATCGGGGTCTCGAACTTCACCGAGCAGATGCTCACCCGCCTGGGTGACGAGACCGGCCTGCTGCCGGTCGTCAACCAGGTCGAACTGCACCCCTACTTCCCGCAGGGCGAGTTGCGCGCCTTCCACGACGAGCACGGCATCCGCACCGAGAGCTGGAGCCCGCTCGGCAAGCGCAGCGCGCTGCTCGAGGAGCCCGTGATCACCGAGCTCGCCGCGCGCCACGGCGTCACGCCCGCCCAGCTGGTGCTGCGCTGGCACGTCGAGCTCGAGACGATTCCGATCCCGAAGTCCGCCGACGCGGTCCGGCGTCGGTCGAACCTCGACGTGTTCGGCTTCGAGCTCGCGCCTGAAGAGGTCGAGGCGATCTCCGCGCTCGAACGCGGCCGGCTGTGGGGCGCCGACCCGAACACGCACGAGGAGATGTGACGGCGCACGACGAGCAGGCGACGGATGCCGCGGGGCACGAGACATCCGATCGCCCTGCCGTGCTCGACGCATCGCACCCGGTGATCGAGCGCGCCGCCGCGCGCGCCCGCGGTCCGCTCTCGCCGCCGTTCACGTGGCTGTCGATCGGCATGTTCGCGCTGATCTTCATCGCCGCGTTCGAAGCGATGGCCGTGACGACGATCATGCCGATCGTCGCGCGCGACCTCGGTGGTGAGGCGCTGTTCGCCCTCGCGTTCGCCGTTCCGATGGCGGCCGGCATTCCCGGCATGGTGATCGCCGGCAACTGGACCGACCGTGCCGGCCCGCTGCCGTCTCTCGTCACGGCGGCGGCGCTGTTCGTCGTGGGGCTGGTCATCGCCGGCACCGCGACCGACATGGGCGTGTTCATCGTCGGTCGGTTCGTGCACGGACTGAGCGGGGCGGCGGTGATCGTGCCGCTCTACGTGATCGTCGCGAGGGTCTACCCCGAACGCCTGCGCGCCCGCGTCTTCGCCGGGTTCGCGGCGGCGTGGGTCATCCCGTCGATCGTCGGGCCCGCGCTCGCGGGGCTCGTGGTCGAGGCGTTCACCTGGCACTGGGTGTTCCTCGGCGTCATCGTGCTCGTGCTGCCCGCGGCAGCCATGGTGCTGCCGCCTCTGCTGCGCGTGCGGGAGCAGGTACGCGGCGATCGGTCGGTGCGGTGGAGCCTCGGGCGGGTCGGATGGTCCGTGCTCGCGGCTGCGGCAGCGCTCGGCGTCTCGGTGGCGAAGGAGCTCGGGCCACCGTGGCAGTGGGTGCTCGCTGCGGTCGCGATCGCGGTCGTCGCGGTCGCGATCCGCCCGCTGATGCCGCGCGGCACGCTGCGTGCGGTGCGGGGCATGCCGGCGACGATCCTGCAGAAGCTCGTGGTCGCCGGAGCGTTCTTCGGCGCCGAGATCTACCTGCCCTACCTGTTCATGGAACGGTACGACTTCAGTCCGAGTCTCGCGGGCGCGGTGCTGACGGGTGCCGGCATCTCGTGGGCGTTCGCGTCGTGGCTGCAGGGGCGGCTCGGCGAGCGGGTGTCGAACACGCAGGCGATCGTCATCGCCGCGATCGCCCTGGCGGTCGCGCTGGCGACGGTGTTCGCCGTCGCCCTGTTCACGCTGCACCCGGCGATCGCGTTCGCCGGATGGACGCTCGCGGGAGCGGCGATGGGCTTCATGTACCCGAGGTTCAACGTCGAAGTGCTGTCGCTGTCCAAGCGCACCGAGCAGGGCTTCAACTCGGCTGCGCTCACGATCGCCGAGTCGATCGGCGCCGCGACGGCCCTCGCCGTGACGGCGCTCGTGACCAGCGCGGTGGGCCAGGGAGTGTTCGAGGCCGACTTCGCCGTGACGCTCGCGATCGCGCTCATCGCGGTGGTGCTCGCGCCGCGGGTGCGGCCGCCGGGCTCGGGCGAATCCGTGCGGGGCGGCCGCGAGCCCGGTATGTGACTCGTCACACGGGTTGCCGCAGCGCGTTCCCGCCCCGAGGTGCCACCGCATCCGACCCCGTCGGGATGCGGCTCGCGGTGTGTGTGCATAATGGAGTGCCATCGCATGTGAACGTGAACATGCAGCGAACCGGTCGCGAAGCCGGCCACGGACGGAGGGCGCATGCCGAGCATGCGAGATGTGGCGCGGCTCGCCAACGTGTCGCATCAGACGGTCTCTCGCGTCATCAACGAGCACCCGAGCCTGCGACCCGAGACCCGCCAGCGCGTCCTCGACGCGATGGAGGCGCTGCAGTACCGGCCGAATCGCGCCGCGCGCGCCCTGGTCACGAGTCGTTCCCGCACGATCGGCGTGCTGCTCGGCACTCGCGGCGAGTACGGGCCGTCGTCGTCGGTCGCCGCGATCGAGGAGGCGGCTCGCGAGGCCGGATACCTCGTCAACACCGCGAACCTCGCCGACGGTTCGCCCGAAGCGCTCGTCGAAGCCGTCGACCACCTGCTCGAGCAGGCGATCGAGGGGCTCGTCGTCATCGCGCCGCAGGTGCGGGTGTTCGACGTGCTCAGCGACCTCAGGGTCGGCCTGCCCTTCGTCAGCCTGCAGTCCGAGCCCGGCGAACTGCGCACCGAGACCTCGACGCATCAGATGCATGGCGCCCGACTCGCGACCGAGCATCTGATCACGCTCGGACACCGCGAGATCGTGCACGTCGCCGGCGCCCAGGACTGGATCGAGGCCGACAGCCGGATGCGCGGGTTCCTCGACGCGATCTCCGACGCCGACCTGCGCACCCATCCGCCGGTGCTCGGCGACTGGACCGCCGAGTTCGGGTACTACGCGGGCCGCGAACTGGCGAGGCGACGTGATTTCACGGCGGTGTTCGCGGCGAACGACGTGATGGCGATCGGGCTCATGCACGGCTTCCGAGACGCCGGGCTCGACGTGCCGCGCGCGGTCAGCGTGGTCGGCTTCGACGACATCCCGCTCGCTCCGCACGTCTGGCCGCCGCTCACCACGGTGCACCAGGATTTCCAAGCGCTCGGCCGCAGGGCGGTCGCGCTGCTGCTCGACGAGATGCACGGCACCTCGGAGGCGTCGGAGCACGAGGTCGCGCACCGGCTCGTGGTGCGCGCGTCCGCTGCGCCGCCGCTCGCAACTTAGCCGCCGTCGTGCCGACTTGACACGTGTCGTGCTGAGATGCATGATGGCACGCGCGATGTGAACGTTAACACGAACATCGCAGCCGCACTCCGGCAGCACCGCCCAATCACCACCGCCTGCACGATCATCGACAGCGAGGTCACTGTGAACGACACGCCCGCGATTCTCGAGATGCGCTCCATCACCAAGGAGTTCCCCGGGGTCAAGGCACTCTCCGACGTCTCGATCACCGTGCGCGCCGGAGAGGTCCACGCCATCTGCGGCGAGAACGGCGCGGGCAAGTCGACGCTCATGAAGGTGCTCTCGGGCGTCTACCCGCACGGCACCTACACCGGTGAGATCTGGTTCCAGGGCGACATCGTCGAGTTCAAGGACATCCGCGCCTCCGAGCGCGCCGGCATCGCGATCATCCACCAGGAGCTCGCGCTCATCCCCGAGCTGTCGATCACCGAGAACATCTTCCTCGGCAACGAGATCGAGCGCGCCGGCCGCATCGACTGGGTCGAGGCCAAGCGCGAGGCGATCCAACTGCTCGCGCGCGTCGGCCTGCGCGAGAACCCCGACACGAAGATCAAGCACCTCGGCGTCGGCAAGCAGCAGCTCGTCGAGATCGCCAAGGCGCTCGCGAAGAACGTGAAGCTGCTCATCCTCGACGAGCCGACCGCGGCCCTCAACGAAGACGACTCGCAGCATCTGCTCGACCTGATCCTCGGCCTGAAGGCCAAGGGCATCACGTCGATCATGATCAGCCACAAGCTCAACGAGATCGAGCAGATCGCCGACTCGATCACCATCATCCGCGACGGCCAGACCATCGAGACCCTCGACGTCGCCGCCGGCGGGGTCGATGAAGACCGCATCATCCGCGGCATGGTCGGCCGTTCGCTCGAGAGCCGCTTCCCCGACCGGACGCCGAAGATCGGCGAGGTGTTCTTCGAGGTCAAGGACTGGACGGTCCAGCACCCGCAGGTACCCGAACGGCTCGTCGCGAAGGGCTCGAACCTCACCGTCCGGCGCGGCGAGATCGTCGGCCTCGCGGGGCTGATGGGTGCCGGGCGCACGGAGCTGGCGATGAGCCTCTTCGGTCGCTCGTACGGCACCTACCTGTCGGGCACGATCGTCAAGGACGGCCAGGAGATCGTGCTGAAGGACGTCGAGTCGGCCATCGACCACGGCCTTGCGTACGTGAGCGAGGACCGCAAGGTGCTCGGCCTCAACCTGCTCGACTCGATCAAGCGCTCGATCGTCTCGGCGAAGCTGTCGAAGATCGCCAAGCGCGGCGTCATCGACAATTCGCGGGAGCACGGCATCGCCGAGGACTACCGCAAGCGCCTGCGCATCAAGACCCCGACCGTCGAGGCCGGCGTCTCGAAGCTGTCCGGCGGCAACCAGCAGAAGGTCGTGCTGGCCAAGTGGATGTTCACCGACCCCGACCTGCTGATCCTCGACGAGCCCACCCGCGGCATCGATGTGGGCGCGAAATACGAGATCTACACGATCATCCAGCAGCTGGCCGCACAGGGGAAGGGCGTCATCCTCATCTCCAGCGAGCTGCCCGAGCTGCTCGGCATCGCCGACCGCATCTACACGGTGTTCGAAGGCCAGATCACCGATGACATCCCCGCATCCGAAGCGACCCCGGAGAACCTCATGCGCAGCATGACCTCCGCGAAGAAGAAGGCGAACGCATGACCAGCCCCAGCGCCCCCACCGAGAAGAAGAGCGGCGGCCTCTCCGACATCCGCAAGATGTTCGGCGGCGGCCAGTCGAGTGCTCGTCAGTTCGGCATCCTCGGCAGCCTCATCGTCATCATCGTGCTGTTCCAGGTGCTGACGTACATCTACAAGGGCCAGGGCCTGACGCTCTCGTCGACGAACCTGATCAACGTCGTCAATCAGTACTCCTACATCCTGATCCTCGCGATCGGCATGGTGATGGTCATCATCATGGGGCACATCGACCTGTCGGTCGGTTCGGTGGCCGCGTTCACGGGCATCGTGGTGGCCAAGGCGATGAACGAGTGGAGCGTGCCGTGGCCGCTCGCGATCGTGCTCGGCCTCGTCGTCGGCGCGCTGATCGGCGCCTGGCAGGGCTTCTGGGTCGCCTATGTCGGGGTACCGGCGTTCATCGTGACGCTGGCCGGCATGCTCATCTTCCGTGGCGGCAACCAGTGGATCGGCCAGTCGACCACGACGCCCGTGCCGCAGGAGTTCACCTTCATCGGTGCCGGTTACCTGCCCGAGCTGCCCATCCCGCTGCCGTTCAACGTGCTCACCATGCTGCTCGGCGTCCTGGGCGCAGGCTGGATCATCTGGAACGAACTCCGCGTGCGTGCGCAGCAGAAGCGCACCGGCGGCGACATGGCTCCCGCTTGGGTGAGCGTCCTCAAGGTCGTGCTGCTCGCCGGCGTGATCCTGTGGGCCGCGTGGCTGTTCGCGACCGGCCGCCCCGGCACGAGCTTCCCGATCTCGGGCATCATCCTCGTCGTGCTCGTCATCATCTACTCGTTCGTGACGAACAACACCGTCTTCGGCCGTCACATCTACGCGGTCGGCGGCAACCGCCTCGCCGCGTCGCTGTCGGGCGTGAAGGACCGCCGGGTCGACTTCTTCGTGATGATGAACATGTCGGTGCTGGCCGCGCTGGCCGGCATGATCTTCGTCGCCCGTTCGACCGCGTCGGGCCCGCAGGACGGCAACGGCTGGGAGCTCGACGCCATCGCCGCCGTCTTCATCGGTGGCGCGGCGGTCTCGGGTGGTATCGGCACCGTGATCGGCTCGATCATCGGTGGCCTCGTGATGGCGTTCCTGAACAACGGCCTGCAGCTGCTCGGCGTCGGCGCCGACCTGGTGTCGATCATCAAGGGCCTCGTGCTGCTCATCGCGGTCGCGGTCGACGTGCTGAGCAAGCGCGGCGGCCGGGCCTCCATCCTCGGCATCTGGTCGGCGCGCCGCGCGGCGCGCGCAGAGGCCCCAGTACCTCCCGCCGTCGTGCCGTCGGCCGGGACCAACGAGACGAGCCAGCCGGCCGACCTCACGCGGCAGTGATTCGCGTGACGCGTTCGGGCCGGAGCATCCGGCCTCATCTCACAACCAAGAGAAAGTGACTGATCAATGAAGAGAATCGCTTTGGCAGCGACCGCTGTCGCGGCGGCCGCGGCCCTCGCGCTGACCGGCTGCTCCTCGGAGCGCGGTGGCACCGACGGCGGCGACGCGACCGAGGCCGCGGGCTTCGCAGCCGACGCCACGATCGGCGTGGCCCTGCCCGACAAGACCTCGGAGAACTGGGTGCTCGCGGGCGGCCTGTTCGAGGACGGCCTGAAGGCGGCCGGCTTCACCCCCGACGTGCAGTACGCACCCGCGTCGAACACCGTCGCCGAGCAGCAGAACCAGATCTCGGCCATGGTCACCAACGGCGCCAAGGTCATCGTCATCGGCGCGAAGGACGGCAAGCAGCTCGGCACGCAGCTCCAGCAGGCTGCCGACGCCGGCGTCACGATCATCGCCTACGACCGCCTGATCGAGAACACGCCGAACGTCGACTTCTACGTCGCGTTCGACAACTTCAAGGTCGGCCAGCTTCAGGGCGAGGCGCTCCTGCAGGGCCTCGAGCAGCGCTCGGGCCACGCCGCTCCGTGGAACATCGAGCTGTTCTCGGGCTCGCCCGACGACGCGAACTCGGCGGTCTTCTTCAACGGCGCCATGGACGTGCTGCAGCCGAAGATCGACGACGGCACGCTGGTCGTGGTGTCGGGCCAGACCGACATCCAGCAGACCGCGACCCAGGGTTGGAAGGCCGAGAACGCCCAGAGCCGCATGGACTCGCTGCTCGCCGCGAACTACGGCGACAAGAACATCGACGGCGTCCTCTCGCCGAACGACACCCTCGCTCGCGCGATCATCACGTCGGCTAAGCAGGCCGGCAAGGACATCGCGACGATCACGGTGACCGGTCAGGACTCCGAGGTCGAGTCGGTCAAGTCGATCATGGCCGGTGAGCAGTTCTCGACCATCAACAAGGACACCACGCTCCTGGTCGAGCAGACCATCAGGATGATCCAGCAGCTCCAGGCGGGCGAAGAGGTCGACGTCAACGACACCGAGCAGTACGACAACGGTGTGAAGGTCGTCCCTGCGTACCTGCTCGCTCCGGTCATCGTGACCAAGGAGAACGCGGCCGAGGCGTACGCCAACAACCCGAACCTCCTCGAGATCGTCAACGCCGCGCAGTAAGCAGCAGCGCGATCGCGACGGCGGCCCCCGCTCCGGTTCGGAGCGGGGGCCGCTTCGGCGTGGGGCGGGCGGGCCGGATGCTTCGGGCCGGATGCTTCGGGCCAGGCGTCAGTTCGCGGCGCGGCGCGGGGGAGTGAGGCTGCGCCCGCCGAGGAATTCGACCAGTTCGACGGCGGTGGCCTCGAGTACGCTGCCGCGGCCGAATTCCCAGCCGGCGTCGGTGGCGCGCAGCGCGTGTTCGCGGATGACGGCTCGGATCTCGGTCGGCGCCGCGGTGGCGAGGTAGAGCGATACCGCACCGCTCGTGAGCGGGGCGAGCCGCGCCGGCTCGCCGACCTCGCGCGCGAGGTCGAGGTACAGCAGCACGGCTCGGGCCAGGAAGCGCACCGGTACCTTGCGTCCGTTCCTGGCGTCCGCGGCCAGCGCGCGCAGCCGGTCGGGCAGCTCCGCGCCGGCGGTATCGGGTGCGCCGCGAGCGCGCAGCCGATCGACGTCGCCGATCGCGACACCGGGCTCGGGCAGCCGATCGGCGATGAGCGCCGCCTGTTCGAGCACTTCGGCGTACTCGATGCGACGGTCGGAGTGCACTCCGGACTCGTCGACGCGCTCCTTCCAGGAGAGCGGCAGGAAGCGCATGTAGTCGCTCATCCCCCCATTATGGATGTGACCGTCATGAATGTGACCGTCACATTCGGGGCATACTGGTGCTGACGATGTGATCGAGCACGTCCGGAGCGAGGAACGGTGTCCGAGGAAGCCACGCGGGGCCGTGCCCCCAGCATCCGCGATGTCGCGCGCCTCGCGGGGGTCTCGCATCAGACCGTGAGCCGGGTGCTCAACCACCACCCGAGCATCCGCCCGGCGACGAAGCAGCGCGTGCTCGATGTGATGGCCGAACTGCAATACACGCCCAACCGCGCCGCGCGCGCCCTGTCGACCAGCCGGTCGCGTACCATCGGCATCCTCTCGTCCGCCACCACGCAGTACGGCCCGGCGTCGGCGATCGCCGCGATCGACGCGGCCGCCCGCAATGCGGGCTACTGGGTCAGCACGGCGAGCATCGAATCGCCCGACTCCGACTCGATCTCGGCGGCGCTCGCGCACCTCGCCGCGCAGGGCGTCGAGGGGCTCGTCGTCATCGCCCCGCAGGCGCGCGTGTTCCGCACGCTCGCACGCATGCGGATCGAGGTGCCCTACGTCGCGCTGCAGACCAGCGGCGACCCCGACCGCGCCATCTCGGTCGACCAGATCGAGGGCGCGCGGCTGGCCACCAGGCACCTGATCGAACTCGGGCACCGGCACATCTACCACCTCGCCGGTCCGCAGGACTGGATGGAGGCCGAGGCGCGGATGCGCGGATTCCTCGACGAGATGGGCGCGCACGACGTGCCGATGACGGCGCCCATCCTCGGCGACTGGTCGGCGGCGTTCGGGTACCACGCGGGGCGTGAGCTGCTGACGGTTCGCGACTTCACGGCGGTGTTCGCGTCGAACGACCAGATGGCGCTCGGCGTCATGCACGCCGCGCGCGAGGCCGGTCTCGACATTCCACGCGACCTGTCGATCGTCGGGTTCGACGACATCCCCGACGCGGCGCACTTCTGGCCGCCGCTGACCACCGTGCGGCAGGACTTCGCCGAACTCGGCCGCCGCTGCGTCGCCGTGCTGCTGGGCGACCTCGACCCGAATCTCGAGGGCGTCGCGGCGACCATCTCGCCCGAGCTCATCGTGCGCTCGAGCACGTCGTTCCCCGCGTTCTGAACGGCGGAGGGCGCGCGGCTCGGCGCGCCGCGAGGCATCCGCGCGTTACCAAGCCGTGACCCGACCGGATTGACAGACCCTGCGATCGTCCGGTTACGATAGCGGTCTGAATGTGACCGGTCACATTGAACCGCCATCCGTGACGAAGGAGTCCCCATTGCTCGCCGCCCCTGACGCCGCCCGCCTCGAGGTCGCGATCGCGCGCACCCGCGCCGATGTCGCGAAGCTGCACGCCGAGCTCGTGCGGTACGGGCTCGTCGTCTGGACGGGCGGCAACGTGTCGGGCCGGGTGCCGGGTGCGGACCTGTTCGTGATCAAGCCGTCGGGTGTCTCGTACGACGAGCTCGCGCCCGACAACATGATCCTCTGCGACCTCGACGGCAACGTCGTGCCGGGCACGCCCGGCGCCGAGCGCTCGCCGTCGAGCGACACCGCCGCCCACGCGTACGTCTACCGCAACATGCCCGAGGTCGGCGGGGTCGTGCACACCCACTCGACGTACGCGACCGCCTGGGCCGCGCGCGGCGAGGAGATCCCCTGCGTGATCACGGCCATGGCCGACGAGTTCGGCGGGCCGATCCCCATCGGGCCGTTCGCGATCATCGGCGACGACTCGATCGGCCGGGGCATCGTCGAGACCCTCCGCGGGCATCGCTCGCGCGCAGTGCTGATGCAGAACCACGGTCCGTTCACGATCGGCGTCTCGGCGAAGGACGCGGTCAAGGCCGCCGTCATGGTCGAGGACGTCGCCCGCACGGTGCACCTCGCCCGCTCGCAGGGCGAGCTCATCCCCATTCCGCAGGAGTCGATCGACCGACTCTACGACCGGTACCAGAACGTGTACGGACAGGCGAGCGACGCACGTCGCGACACCCCTTGAGACTTGCCGACCCCGCCCGGGGGACGCGAGGGATGCGATCGGCATGGACGCGGCCGCATCCGACTTGTCACCGAGACAACGACGTCCATGACTGACACAGTGAAAGGACACATCGTGAAGATCACGAAGAAGGTGCTCCTCGCCACGATCGCCGCGGGCTCGATGCTCGCTCTGGCTGCCTGCTCGGGCACCAGCGGCGGCGGCGAGGGCGAGGGTGACGGGGGCCTGATCGGCGTCGCCATGCCCACCAAGTCGTCGGAGCGTTGGATCCAGGACGGCGACGCCGTCAAGGAGCAGCTCGAGGCGCAGGGCTTCAAGGTCGACCTGCAGTACGCCGAGGACGACATCCCCACCCAGGTCTCGCAGATCGAGAACATGATCACCAAGGGTGCCGAGGCGCTGATCATCGCTTCGATCGACGGCACCACGCTCAGCGAGGTGCTGCAGCAGGCGGCCGACAACGACATCCCGGTCATCGCGTACGACCGCCTCATCCGCGACTCCGAGAATGTCGACTTCTACGCGTCGTTCGACAACTACATCGTCGGCGTGCAGCAGGCGACCTCCCTGCTCTACGGCCTCGGCCTCACCGACCTCGAGGGCGAGCCCGCCGCCGACGCGTCGTCCGGGCCCTTCAACATCGAGCTGTTCGCCGGTTCGCCCGACGACAACAACGCCACGTTCTTCTGGAACGGCGCGATCGACACCCTGCAGCCGTACATCGATGAGGGCACCCTGGTCGTGAAGTCGGGTCAGACCGACTTCGAGCAGGCCGCCATCCTCCGCTGGGACGGCGAGGTCGCGCAGGAGCGCATGGAGAACCTGCTCACCTCGACGTACTCCGACGGCTCGCAGGTCAACGCGGTGCTCTCGCCCTACGACGGCCTGTCGCGCGGCATCATCTCGGCCCTCACCGACGCCGGGTACACGGTCGGCGACGGCTGGCCGATCATCTCGGGCCAGGACGCCGAGCTCGACTCGGTCAAGGCGATCAAGGCGGGCGAGCAGTTCTCGACCATCTTCAAGGACACCCGCAAGCTCGCCGAGGTGGCCGTGAACATGGCGACCGCGCTGCTGAACGGCGAAGAGCCCGAGGTCAACAACACGACCGACTACGACAACGGCGTGAAGATCGTCCCCTCGTACCTGCTCGAGTCGCAGATCGTCGTCAAGGACAACATCACCGAGGTCCTGGTCGACAGCGGCTACTGGACCGAAGCGGAGATCGGCGGCTGAACCCGCTGAACCCGTGACCGCCCGGTGGGGGGAGCACTAGGCTTCCCCCACCGGACGGTCCTTCACTCGGCAACGAAGCAGGAGCAAGGATGACTGACAACATTCTCGAGATGCACGGCATCACCAAGACCTTCCCCGGGGTCAAGGCGCTGTCGAACGTGAACCTCGGGGTCGCCCGCGGCGAAGTGCACGCGATCTGCGGCGAGAACGGCGCCGGGAAGTCGACGCTCATGAAGGTGCTTTCGGGGGTCTACCCGCACGGCACCTACGACGGCGACATCGTGTTCGAGGGTGAGACGGTCGAGTTCAAGGGCCTCACCGACTCCGAGGCCGTGGGCATCGTCATCATCCACCAGGAGCTCGCCCTCAGCCCCTACCTCTCGATCGCCGAGAACATCTTCCTCAACAACGAGCAGAAGGGCCGCAACGGCCTGATCGACTGGAACCACACGAACTTCGAGGCCGCCAAGCTGCTGAAGCGAGTCGGCCTGCGCGAGAACCCGACGACCCGCATCATGAACATCGGCGTCGGCAAGCAGCAGCTCGTCGAGATCGCGAAGGCGCTCTCGAAAAAGGTGAAGCTGCTCATCCTCGACGAGCCGACCGCAGCCCTCAACGACGAGGACTCCGATCACCTGCTCGACCTGATCCTCTCCCTGAAGGACGAGGGCATCACCTCGATCATCATCAGCCACAAGCTGAACGAGATCCGCAAGGTCGCCGACACGGTCACGGTGATCCGGGACGGCAAGACGATCGAGACGATCGCCAAGCAGGAGGTCACGGAAGACCGGATCATCAAGGACATGGTCGGTCGCGACCTCGAGCACCGGTATCCCGATCACACGCCCGAGATCGGCGAGGAACTGCTGCGCGTCGAGGACTGGACCGCCCACCACCCGCAGGATCCGTCGCGCGTCATCGTCGACCGGGTCAACCTGAACGTGCGCGCGGGCGAGATCGTCGGCATCGCCGGCCTCATGGGAGCCGGGCGCACCGAGTTCGCGATGAGCCTGTTCGGCCACTCGTACGGCTCGAAGATCTCGGGCCGGGTGTTCCTGCGCGGCACCGAGATCAAGACCCGCACCGTCGCCGAAGCGATCGAGCACGGCATCGCGTATGCGACGGAGGACCGCAAGACCTACGGCCTCAATCTCATCGAGGACATCAAGCGGAACATCTCGATGGCGTCGCTGAAGAAGCTCGAGAAGGCCGGCCTCGTGAACGACAACGAGGAGTACCAGGTCGCCGACGGGTTCCGGAAGTCGATGAACATCAAGGCGCCGAACGTGCTCGTGCCGACCGGCAAGCTGTCGGGAGGCAACCAGCAGAAGGTCGTGCTGTCGAAGTGGATCTACTCCGACCCCGACGTGCTGATCCTCGACGAGCCGACTCGCGGCATCGACGTGGGTGCCAAATACGAGATCTACACGATCATCAACCGGCTCGCCGCCGCGGGCAAGGGCATCATCGTCATCTCGAGCGAGCTGCCCGAACTGCTCGGCATCTGCGACCGCCTGTACGCCCTCTCCGAAGGGCGCGTCACGGGCGAGCTGCCTGTCGACGAGGCGACGCCCGAGTCGATGCTCAAGCTCATGACCATGGAAAAGCCCCGCTGACCTGCGGACCATCAGGAGAATCCGATGACCAACACCCCCACGCAGACTCCGACCGGCCCGACCGGGGAGTCGCAGGCCGTCGGCGGCAACATCAACCCCGCCGACAACAAGTTCACGAACTGGCTGTCGCACGTGCTCAGCGATCTGGGTAAGAACGGCATCTTCATCGCGCTCGTCGCGGTGGTCGTGCTGTTCGCCGTCCTCACCGACGGCATCTTGCTGCGGCCGCAGAACATCTCGAACCTGATCGTGCAGAACGGGTACGTGCTCGTGCTCGCCATCGGCATGGTCATGGTGATCATCGCCGGGCACATCGACCTGTCAGTCGGCTCGGTCGCCGCGTTCGTCGGTGCCTGCTCGGGCGTGTTCGCCGTGCACTGGGGGCTGCCCTGGTGGCTCGCGATCATCCTCTCGCTCGGAATCGGCGCACTGGTCGGGGTCTGGCAGGGCTTCTGGGTCGCCTTCGTCGGCATTCCGGCGTTCATCGTGACGTTGGCGGGCATGCTCATCTTCCGTGGGCTGGCGCTCGTGGTGCTCGGCAACGCGAACATCGGCTCCTTCCCGACCGAGTACCGCGCGCTCGGCAACGGCTTCCTCTCGAACGTGTTCGGCGAGTTCGAGGTCGACCCGCTGACGCTCGGCGTCGGTGCGATCGCGATCATCCTGCTCATCGTGCAGCAGGTGCGCACGCGTCGCGGCCGGCAGAAGTACGGCCAGGACGTCGAGCCCATGCTGTGGTTCGTCACCAAGCTCGTGCTCGTCTCGGCGGCGATCGGCTGGTTCGCGTACGCGCTGGCCCAGTACAAGGGCATCCCGGTAACGCTCATCGTGCTCGGCCTGCTGGTGCTGATCTACAGCGTGGTCATGAACCGCACGGTGTTCGGCCGTCACATCTACGCGATCGGCGGCAACCGGCACGCGGCCGAGCTGAGCGGCATCAAGACCCGCCGGGTCGACTTCCTGCTGTTCGTGAACATGGGCCTGCTTGCGGCGCTCGCCGGCCTGATCTTCACCGCGCGGCTCAACCTGGCCGGCCCGAAGGCGGGCGATGGGTTCGAGCTCGAGGCGATCTCGGCGGCGTTCATCGGCGGTGCGGCCGTGCAGGGCGGTGTGGGCACGATCGGCGGTGCCATCATCGGCGGCCTCATCATCGGCGTGCTGAACAACGGCATGTCGATCATGGGCATCGGCATCGAGTGGCAGCAGGCCGTGAAGGGCCTGGTGCTCCTGCTGGCCGTCGCATTCGACGTCTACAACAAGCGCCGCTCGGGCGGTCGCTGACCACCCGATCCACCCGAAGGGGCCCCGTCGTCGGCGGGGCCCCTTCGTCGTGCGGCGAACTCCTGGATTGCGTGCGGAGGACTGGCCGGCATCACGTTGCCAGCCGGCTTCGTTAGCGCTAACATCGCAGTGTTCGCGCTGACGAAGCCTGAGACGAGGGAGTCCCGACCGTGACCGACATCGACGTCGCCGAGTCGATCCGCGAGGGTCGCACCGCACTCGGCATCGAACTCGGGTCCACCCGTATCAAGGCGTGCCTCGTCGCGGCCGACGATCCGACGCGAGTGCTCGCCGTCGGCGGTCACGAGTGGGAGAACGAGTTCGTCGACCGCCGCTGGACCTACTCGCTCGAGGCGGTCTGGTCGGGCCTGCAGGCGGCGTACGCCGACCTCGTCGCCGACGCGCAGCGCCGGCACGGTGCGGCGCCGTCCACGTTCGGCGCCATCGGCGTCTCGGCGATGATGCACGGGTACCTCGCCTTCGATGCATCCGGTGACCTGCTCGTGCCGTTCCGCACCTGGCGCAACACCTCGACGGGGCCGGCCGCTGCCGAGCTCAGTGAGGCGTTCGGGCTGAACATCCCGCTGCGCTGGTCGATCGCGCACCTGCACCAGGCGGTGCTCGACGACGAGCCGCACGTCCGAGACATCCGCTTCGTCACGACGCTCGCCGGGTACGTGCATTGGAAGCTCACCGACCGGAAGGTGCTCGGCGTGGGGGATGCCTCGGGCATGTTCCCGATCGATGCGGCGACTCGATGCAGCTACGACGAGACGCTCATGGAGCGATACGACCTTCGCGTCGAGGGCACGGCGCTCACGGCGCCCCTCCACCGGTTGCTGCCCGAAATCCTCATCGCGGGTGAACCGGCCGGTGAACTCACCGCCGCGGGCGCCGCCCTGCTCGATCCGACCGGCACGCTGCAGCCCGGGATCCCGTTCTGCCCGCCCGAGGGCGACGCCGGCACCGGCATGGTCGCGACGAACGCGGTCGCCCCGCGCACCGGCAACGTCAGCGCGGGCACGAGCATCTTCGCGATGGTCGTGCTCGAACGCCCGCTCGCGAGCGCCCACGAGGAGGTCGATCTGGTCACCACCCCGGCGGGCGACCCGGTCGCGATGGTGCACTGCAACAACGGGGCATCCGAGCTCGCAGCCTGGGTGGGGCTCTTCGAACGGTTCGCAGCGGTCACCGGCTCGCCGGTCGCCCGGGACGCCGACGCGGTCTTCGGCGCACTGTTCGCCGAGGCACTCGAGGGCGAGGCCGACGCCGGCGGCCTCATCGCCTACAACCACCTCGCCGGCGAGCCGATCGCCGGGCTCGACGAGGGCCGCCCGCTCGTCGTGCGCACGCCCGACAGCCGGCTCACGCTCGCGAACTTCATGCGCGCACAGCTCTACGGCGTGTACGGCACGCTCGCGCTCGGCATGCGCGTGCTCGCCGACGAGGGCGTCGCGATCGACCGGATGTTCGCGCACGGCGGCATCTTCCGCACCGCGGGGGTCGCGCAGCGGTTCCTCGCGGGCGCGCTCGACGCGCCGGTCGCGGTCGGCGAGACCGCATCCGAGGGTGGGGCGTGGGGCATCGCGGTGCTCGCGGCGTTCCTGCCGCACGCGATCGCGATCAATGCGGGCGAGTCGAGGGCGGCCGACCTGGGCGAGTACCTCGACCAGCGGGTCTTCGCCGGCGCCGCGATCGAGGTCGCCGAGCCCGATGCCGCGGATGTCGCCGGCTTCGCCGCCTACCTCGATCGCTACCGAGCCGGCCTCGCCGCCGAGGCGGCCGCGGTCGGAGCGCTGTGATCAGGATCACCGGGCAGAACCGCAGACCCGCCCCATGAGCCCGGGTGGGCGGGCATCGCTCAATCCGGCGCGCTTGCCGAGCAATCGCCCGCCCATCCGACACGACACACACGACACGACACACACGACACGACACAACACGACACGAACCATCACCGACGACAGGACGCGCACCATGACCCGCACTCCCCTCACCACCTCGCTCGACCAGTACGAGGTCTGGTTCCTCACCGGCAGCCAGCACCTCTACGGCCCCGAGACGCTCGCGCAGGTCGCCGAGCAGTCGCGCACCATCGCCGAGACCCTCGACCGCGCCGATGGAGTGCCCGTGAAGGTCGTCTGGCTGCCCGTGCTCACCGACTCGGCCGCGATCAAGAAGGTCGTGCTCGAGGCGAACGCGGCCCCCAACGTCATCGGCCTGATCGCGTGGATGCACACCTTCAGCCCTGCCAAGATGTGGATCGCCGGCCTCGACGCCCTGCAGAAGCCGCTCGCGCACCTGCACACCCAGGCGAACGTCGAACTGCCGTACGCGGACATCGACTTCGACTTCATGAACCTCAACCAGGCCGCGCACGGCGACCGCGAGTTCGGGTACATCCAGACCCGGCTCGGGGTTCCGCGCAAGACGATCGTCGGCCACGCGAGCGACCCGCGTGTGCAGACCGAGCTCGCCACCTGGCAGCGTGCCGCCGCCGGCCTCGCGGCATCCCGTGACCTCAAGCTCGCCCGCTTCGGCGACAACATGCGCTTCGTCGCCGTCACCGAGGGCGACAAGACCGAGGCCGAGTTGCGGTTCGGCGTGCAGGTGAACACCTGGGGCGTGAACGAGCTCGCCGACGCCGTGCACGCGGCATCCGACGCAGAGATCGACCAGCTCGTCGCGCTCTACGAGGACGAGTACGACGTGGCGCCCGAGCTGCGGCGCGGCGGCGAGCGGCACGAGTCGCTGCGCTACGGCGCGGCGATCGAGCTCGGCCTGCGCTCGTTCCTCGAGGAGGGCGGGTTCGGCGCGTTCACCACGAGCTTCGAAGACCTCGGCGCGCTCCGGCAGCTGCCCGGGCTCGCCGTGCAGCGCCTGCAGGCCGAGGGGTACGGCTTCGGTGCCGAGGGCGACTGGAAGACCGCGATCCTCGTGCGCATCGCGAACGTCATGGGCGCCGGCCTTCCCGGCGGCGCGTCGCTCATGGAGGACTACACCTACGACCTGACTCCCGGAGACGAACTGATCCTCGGTGCGCACATGCTCGAGGTCGCGCCGTCGCTGACCACCGCGAAGCCGAGCCTCGAGATCCATCCGCTCGGCATCGGCGGCAAGGAGGACCCGGTGCGCCTGGTCTTCACCGCCGACCCCGGCCCCGCGGTCGTCGTCGCGATGAGCGACCTGCGCGACCGGTTCCGCCTCACCGCGAACGTCGTCGAGAACGTCGCGCCGCGCGAGCCGCTGCCGAAGCTCCCCGTCGGCCGTGCGATCTGGAAGCCCGCGCCCGACTTCCAGACCAGCGCCGCCGCGTGGCTCACCGCGGGCGCCGCGCACCACACGGTCATGACGACGGCGGTGGGGGTCGACGTCTTCCGCGACTTCGCTGAGATGGCGAAGGTCGAACTGCTCGTCATCGACGATGACACCACCCAGCGGGGTTTCGAACGCGAGGTGCGGTGGAACCAGGCGTACTACCGGCTGGCGCAGGGGTTCTGAGCGCGGGAGAGGGCCAAGCGGGCGGCGGGTTGAGCATGAACGAAGCGGATGTCACGACTGACGCGGAGTCCGAGGCATCCGCCGCCCTGCCGACGCTGTTCGACGTCGCGCGCCTCGCCGGCGTCTCGCACATGACCGTGTCGCGGGTCGTGAACGCCCGACCCGGTGTCGCCGAGGCGACCCGCGTGCGCGTCGAGGCGGCGATCGCCGAACTGCGGTACACGCCGTCGCCGAGCGCGCGCATCATGGCCGGCAGTCGTAGCGGGGCGCTCGGGCTCATCCTCGCGGGCCGACCCGACTTCGGGCCGTCGAGCGCGGCCCTCGGATTCACCGAGGCGGCGCTCGACGCCGGGTATGCGGTCAGCCAGACCAGCATGCGGGAGGTCGGAGAGACCACCCTCGCCGACGCGGTGCGCCGGCTCGAGCAGCAGCGGGTCGAGGCGATCGTGCTCATCTCGGGCGAACGCGCCGGCGTCGAGGTGCTGCGCGGCATCAGCCCGCAGTTGCCCGTCATCGCCGTCGCCTCCGCCGACGAGCCCGGGGTGCATCGCGTCTCGCTCGATCAGTACGCGGGCGCGGTGCTCGCGACCGATCATCTCGTCGCGCTCGGGCACCGCGAGATCCGGCATCTGGCCGGACCGGATGATTCGATGGATGCCGCGGAGCGGCGCCGCGCGTGGGCCGACACCCTGCGCGCGCATGGGCTCGCGGTGCGCGACCCGCTCGTCGGCGACTGGACCTCGGCGTCGGGCTATGCGGCGGGCGCGGTGCTCGCGGCAGACGCCGATGCGACCGCCGTGTTCGCGGGCAACGACCAGATGTCGCTCGGGCTCCTGCGCGCGTTTCGCGAGGCGGGCCGTCGGGTGCCCGACGACATGAGCGTGATCGGGTTCGACGACCTGCCCGAGGCGGCATACTTCGAGCCGCCGCTCACGACCGTGCGACAGGACTTCGACGGGCTCGGACGTGACGTGCTGGCGACGGTGCTCGACGTACTGCGTGACGAGCCCACCGCACCCGACCGCACCGCCCGCCGACCCGAACTCGTGGTGCGGGCGACCACCGCCGCATGGCGGGGCTGACGCCGCACCGCGTGCGGCTCAGGACCTCGAGGGGAGTTCCTGGAGGGTCCAGGCGTTGCCGTCCGGGTCGGTGAGGGAGACGAACCTGCCCCACGCCTGCTCGTCGACGCCCTGTGCGTCGACCCCGTTCGCACGGAGCTCGGCGAGGGCCGCATCGGCATCGTCGACCACCACCTGGATGACATCGAGCGAGCCGGGCGCGAGCGTCGCGCCGAGCCCCTCGCCGATCGCGATCGAGCACGCCGAGCCGGGGCGGCGTGAGTTGCACGAATCGCAGGTCATCGCTGACGCGGTGGTCGTGATCGGCGTTGAAGCCGAGCTTGTCGACGTAGAACGCCTTCGCGCGATCGACGTCTGACACCGGCACGTGGATGAGTTCGATCTTCCAGTCCATTCGATTCGTTCCCTTCGCCGAGTCGAGTCTTCCGAGACCCTCCGACACCGTCCGCACGGGCGACTCAGCTATCCCGGGCGGCCGCGCGAAGATGAGCGCTCACATTCAGTGACTCCGCTCGCACGCGGGCACAGCGACGAGCCCACACCACCTGGCATCCGTCGTAATCATTCTGTTATGCGATCCGGTCTTGTGAGCGCTCACAAGTGAGCGCTAACATCCGAGTGCGGCAGGTACCCAACCCGCCGTCCGGCGCACCAGGAACCGCAGCGACGCACACGCCCCGCCGGAACAATGAACAAGGAGGTTCATGATGAAGAAGCAGCTCATCGGCCTCGCGGCGGCAGGAGCCATGCTCCTCGCGCTCGCGGGATGCGCGAGCGACAGCGGCACCGACGGCGGCAACGCCTCAGGACCGAAGCCGATCGAGGAACTCGTCGTCGGATTCGCCCAGGTCGGCGCCGAGTCGGGTTGGCGCACCGCCAACACGAAGGACATCCAGGCGGCCTTCGAGGACGCGGGCATCGAACTGAAGTTCTCCGACGCGCAGCAGAAGCAGGAGAACCAGATCAAGGCGATCCGCTCGTACATCCAGCAGGGCGTCGACTACATCGCCTTCTCCCCGGTCGTCGAGACCGGTTGGGATGCGGTGCTCAACGAGGCCAAGGCCGCCGGCATCCCCGTCGTCCTGACCGACCGCGCCGTCGACTCGAAGGACACCTCGCTGTACGTGTCGTTCCTCGGCTCCGACTTCATCGAGGAAGGCAAGAAGGCCGGCCAGTGGGTGCTCGACGAGTACGCCGACGCCACCGAGCCGGTCAACATCGTGCAGCTCGAGGGCACGACCGGTGCCGCACCCGCGATCGACCGCGCCGAGGGCTTCGCCGACGTCATCGCCGAGAACGAGAACCTGAAGGTTATCGCCAGCCAGACCGGCGACTTCACGCGTGCCGGCGGCAAGCAGGTCATGGAGGCGATGCTGAAGGCGAACCCCGACATCGACCTCGTCTACGCGCACAACGACGACATGGGACTCGGTGCGATCGAGGCGATCGAGGCCGCGGGCCTCGTTCCCGGGCAGGACATCAAGATCGTCACGGTCGACGCCGTGCACGACGGCATGCAGGCGCTCGCCGACGGCAAGATCAACTTCATCGTCGAGTGCTCCCCGCTGCTCGGCAAGCAGCTGGTCGACATCATCACGACGCTGAACGACGGCGGAACGGTGGAGCCGCGGATCATCACCGAGGAGACCACGTTCACCCAGGAGCAGGCCATCGAGGCACTGCCCGACCGTCAGTACTGACGCCTGCCAGACTGCTCCGCAGAGCGGGCGGGTGCGCGACCCGAGGGCCGCGCACCCGCCCACCCCACGCAGTACCAGGCCGACGGTGCACGACCGCCGTAGCCGGCCGCCGCACCACCGCCCCACCCGCACCCTGCTCGATGGAGAGACACATGACCGACCCCGCACCCGTCGTCGAGATGCGCGGCATCTCGATCGAGTTCCCGGGCGTCAAGGCGCTCGACGGCGTCGACTTCCGGATGTTCCCCGGCGAGGTGCACTCGCTCATGGGCGAGAACGGCGCCGGCAAGTCGACCCTGATCAAGGCCCTCACCGGCGTCTACGGCGTGGACTCGGGCACGATCACGCTCGCCGGACAGGGCGTCTCGTTCTCCGGGCCCGCCCAGGCGCAGTCCGCCGGCATCTCGACCGTGTACCAAGAGGTCAACCTCTTGTCCAACCTCACCGTCGCCGAGAACATCATGCTCGGCCGCGAGCCCCGCCGGTTCGGCTCGATCGACTGGCGAGGCACGCGGCGGCAGGCCGCCGCCCAGCTCGAACGGCTCAACCTCGAGATCGACCCGACGTCGTTGCTCGGCGACCACTCGCTCGCCATCCAGCAGCTCGTCGCCATCGCTCGCGCGATGCTCGTCGACGCGAAGGTGCTCATCCTCGACGAACCGACCTCGTCGCTCGACGTCGACGAGGTCGCCGAGCTCTTCCGGGTCATCCGCGCCCTCAAGGAGCAGGGCGTCGCGATCCTCTTCGTCTCCCACTTCCTCGATCAGGTGTACGAGATCGCCGACCGCCTCACGGTGCTGCGCAACGGCAAGCTGGTCGGCGAGTACCAAACCTCGGAGATCCTGCGCATCGACCTCGTGCAGAAGATGATCGGCAAAGAGCTCGCGAGCCTCGAGGACCTCGAGCGCCGCACGCGCGCGGCCGAGGTCGACGACTCCGACGCGCACGTGTTCCTCCGCGCCGAGCAGATCGGGCGCAAGGGCGCGCTCCAGCCTGTCGACCTCCCCGTCGCCGAGGGCGAGGTGGTCGGACTCGCCGGCCTGCTCGGCTCCGGCCGGACCGAACTCGCACGGCTGCTCGGCGGTATCGACCGCGCGGACAGCGGCCGGCTCGCGCTCAGCGGTGCCGACGTCAAGCTGCGCACCCCGCGCCAGGCGATCAAGCGCCGCATCGCGTATTCGAGCGAGAACCGACGCGACGAGGGCGTCGTCGGCGACCTCACCGTGCGCGACAACATCGTGCTGGCCCTGCAGGCCGACCGGGGCTGGTTCCGTCCGATCCCGCGCAGGCGGCAGGACGAACTGACGCAGAGCTACATCCAGGCGCTCAACATCCGCCCGGGCAACGGCGAGGCGCTCGTGCGCAACCTGTCGGGCGGCAACCAGCAGAAGGTGCTGCTCGCCCGCTGGTTGGCGATCGCACCCAGGCTGCTCATCCTCGACGAGCCGACCCGCGGCATCGACATCGGAGCCAAGGCCGAGATTCAGAAGCTCGTCTTCAACCTCGCCGAGAACGGCATGGGCGTGGTCTACATCTCGGCCGAGCTCGAAGAGGTGCTGCGCCTCAGCCATCGCGTCGCGGTGCTGCGCGACCGGCAACTGGTCGCCGACCTCGTCAACGACGGGCTGACGGTCGACACGCTGATGGCCCTGATCGCCGAGGGGTCGGATGACGAGGATGCTCCGCTCGAACCGGGCTCCGAGGCATCCGCCGACACCGCTGCAGGCACCACCACCGATGCATCCGATGCATCCGACCCGTCCGCCGCTCCCATCACGACCCCCACCGGAGGCAACCGATGAGCGCCCTCTTCGCCCGCATGGTCGCGAGCCGGCTGTTCTGGCCGATCGTCATGCTGCTCGTGCTGTTCGCGGTCAACCTGATCGCGTTCCCCGGCTTCTTCTCGATCACGGTGCGCGACGGCCACCTGTTCGGCAGCCTGATCGACATCCTGCGCAACGGCGCACCGACGCTCATCATCGCGGTGGGCATGACGCTCGTGATCGCCACCCGCGGCATCGACCTGTCGGTGGGTGCGATCGCGGCCATCTCGGGCGCGGTGGCGTGCGCGATCATCCTCGGCTCGCCGAACCCCGGCAGCATCTCGACGGTTGCGGTGGCCATCGCGGTCGCGATCCTCATGTCGCTCGTGTTCGGCGTGTGGAACGGGTTCCTCGTGGCAGTGCTCGGCATCCAACCGATCATCGCGACGCTCATTCTCATGACGGCCGGCCGCGGCGTCGCGATGCTCATCACCGAGGGACAGATCCTCACCGTGAACTCACCGCCGTTCAAGGCGCTCGGATCGGGCTTCTGGCTCGGCCTGCCGGTCGCGACGATCATCGCCGCAGTGCTGTTCGCATTCGCCGCGCTCATCACCCGCCGCACGGCGCTCGGCATGCTCATCGAGTCCGTCGGCATCAACCCCGAGGCGTCCCGGCAAGCCGGCGTGCGCGCCCGCGGCCTGCTGTTCACCGTCTACACCTTCTGCGCGGTGTGCGCGGCGATCGCCGGCCTCATCCTGACCGCGAACACGGCTGCGGCCGACGCGAACAACACGGGCCTGTTCATCGAGCTCGACGCGATCCTCGCGGTCGTGATCGGAGGCACGTCGCTGGCCGGCGGACGCTATTCGCTCGCCGGTACGCTGGTCGGCGCGCTCGTCATCCAGACGCTCGTCACGACGGTCTACACGGTCGGCATCCCGCCGATCGCGACGATGGTGTTCAAGGCCGCGGTGGTCACCGTGGTCTGCCTCCTCCAGTCGCCCACCACGAACGCCGCGCTCGCGTCGTTCCGCCGAAGTCTGGCGATTCGCGCCGGGAAGGGAGCAGCCGCATCATGACCGCCCTCACCGACGCACCAGGCGGCGCCCGTCGCCCCGGCGGACGCGGCTCGGCCGACGGCCCCGCCCGAGGCCCAGGCTCGGCCGGCCGGTCCGCGAAGCACCGGCTCCAGAGCGTCCTCGGCGTGATCACCAGCCCCAAGTACGGGCCGGTCACCATCACCGCACTGCTGTTCGTCGCGGTGTTCGTGATCGGTGGCATCCGCTATCGCGGGTTCCTGTCGGGGCAGGTGTTCCTCAACCTGCTCGTCGACAACTCGTACCTCATCGTGCTCGCCGTCGGCATGACCTTCGTCATCCTCACCGGGGGCATCGACCTGTCGGTCGGCGCGGTCGTCGCGCTCAGCGGCATGATCGCGGCCAGCCTGCTGCAGGCGGGCTGGGGCCCCGAGACGGTGATTCCGCTCATCCTGATCTCGACCAGCTTGCTGGGCCTGCTCGTCGGGTTCATGATCCACGTGTTCAAGGTGCAACCGTTCATCGCGACACTGGCGGCGATGTTCCTGGCCCGTGGGCTCTGCTACGTGATCAGCCAGTCGTCGATCTCGATCACCGACCCGACGTTCGTGCAGCTCGCGGTCACCCGCATTCCGCTCGGCGGTCGCATGTCGATCACCCCGAGCGTGATCATCGCGGTGGTCGTGGTGCTCATCGCCCTGTGGGTGCTGCACCGAACCCGGTTCGGCCGCACGGTGTACGCACTCGGCGGCAGCGAGCAGTCGGGCATGCTGATGGGCCTGCCCGTCGCGCGCACCAAGGTGCTCGTCTACGTGGTGAGCGGGTTCTGCTCGGGCCTGGCCGGTGTGCTGTTCACGTTCTACACGCTGTCGGGCTACCCGCTCACCGCGATCGGCACCGAACTCGACGCGATCGCCGCGGTCGTCATCGGCGGCACGCTGCTCACCGGCGGCTACGGATTCGTGCTCGGATCCGTGCTCGGCGTACTCGTGCTCGGGGTGATCCAGACGATCATCACCTTCGAGGGCACCCTGAGCTCGTGGTGGACGAAGATCTTCATCGGCGTGCTGCTGCTCGTCTTCATCATCCTGCAGAAGGTGCTCACGGCGCGGCGACGATGAAGCGGCACGGCGCGAGGTGCCACGTGCCCGAGAATCGGCAGAAGGACAAGCGAGAGTGATCGGGCGCGGGACGCGCCGGGCGAGGAGCGGGCGGTACCGGTGACTGAAGCAGAGAAGGCTCGCGCTGCGACGATCTTCGACGTGGCGCGCCTCGCGGGGGTGTCGCACCAGACCGTCTCCCGTGTGCTCAACGACCTGCCGAACGTTCGCCCGGCCACCCGCGACCGCGTCGAGGCGGCGATCCGCCAGCTGCGGTACGTGCCGTCGCAGGCGGCTCGGGCGCTCGTCACCCGGCGCAGCCGCACCCTCGGGCTGATCATGACGGGCGCACCCGACTTCGGCCCGTCCGCGACCGCGCTGCACTTCAACGAGGCGGCTCGCGAGGCCAGGTACGCGGTGATCATGGCCAGCCTGCTCGAGACGGATGCCGCGTCCCTGCGTTCCGCGGCAGAGTTGCTGGTGCGCCAGAACGTCGAGGCCGTGGTGCTCATCGCCGCCCGTCGCTCCGCGGTCGACGCGGTGCAGGGCATCGAGCTCGGGGTTCCGCTCGTCGCGGTCGCCTCGCAGGGCGCGGCGATGACCCACCGGGTGTCGCTCGACCAGTTCGAGGGCGCTCGACGGGCGACGTCGCACCTCGTCGAGCTCGGGCACCGCGACATCCGCCACATCGCCGGTCCGGGCGACTCGCTCGACGCGGCCGAACGGATCCGCGGCTGGCGCGCCGTGCTCGGCGCGAACGGGCTGGTCGCGCGCGAGCCGCTGGTGGGCGACTGGTCGCCCGCGAGCGGGTACCGGCTCGGTCGCGAGCTCGCGACGGATGCCTCGTGCACAGCGGTGTTCGTCGCCAACGATCAGATGGCGCTCGGCGTGATCCACGCGCTCGCCGACGCGGGCCGTGCGGTGCCGGGCGACGTCAGCGTCGTCGGCTTCGACGACATCCCCGAGGCTGAGCACTTCGCACCGCCCCTGACGACCGTGCGCCAGGAGTTCGACCTGCTCGGCCGCGACGCGCTGGCCACGGTGCTCGGATTGCTCGGCGACGAGGAGGCCGCCGATCCGCCGCTGCGCGCGCCGGCCCTTGTGGAACGGGCCTCGACCGCTGCGCCCCGCTCGGCCACCGACCCTGCCGGCGCTCTGGTTCTGCCGGTGGCCTCGACGAAGGCGCCGCGTGGCGAACGCGACCCTGCAGGCGGTCCCTCGAGGTGAACGCGGTTCCTTCACCGCGCCGGGCGGCGGTGGGAGGATGGGCCGTATGGCACTGCACATCACCGGAGACCCCGCGGCCGACGACCTGCTGAGCGGCGACGCGTTCGCGTTGCTGGTCGGCATGCTGCTCGATCAGCAGGTCGCGATGGAGACCGCGTTCGCCGGACCGGCGAAGATCCGCGAGCGTCTCGGCGCGGTCGACCCCGCCACGATCGCGGCGACCGACCTCGACCGGCTCGTCGAGGTGTTCCGTCAGACCCCAGCCGTGCACCGGTACCCCGGTTCGATGGCCGAGCGGGTGCAGGCGCTCGCCGCAGCCGTGCGCGACGACTGGGGCGGCGAGGCATCCGCCATCTGGACGCAGGGCGACCCGAGCGGCGCCGAGGTGCTGAAGCGGCTGAAGGCCCTGCCGGGCTTCGGCGACCAGAAGGCGCGCATCTTCCTCGCCCTGCTCGGCAAGCAGTGCGGGTTGGATGCCTCGGGCTGGCGCGAGGCCGCCGGCGCCTACGGCGAGGAGGGGTCGTTCCGCTCGGTTGCCGACATCACCAGCGCCGAGTCGCTCGCGAAGGTGCGCGCGACGAAGCAGGCGGCGAAGGCGGCGGCCAAGGCCGCGAAGGGCTGACGGATGCCGCGCCCGCGCGCCGACCGGATGCGTCCGCGAAGCTGGGCGATACGACGGTAGGGGTCGAGGATGGCTCCGCAGGGGGATGCACCGCCCGGACACGGCGGAGAGAGTGGGGGACATGATCGCCACCGCTGCGCCCGAGCCGCCGGAAGCACCCGAGCCGCCGGAAGCACCCGAGCCGCCGGAAGCACCCGAGCCGCCGGAACCGCCCGTGCCGCCGCTGCCGCCCGAGCCGTCCGCCGCTGAACCGTCGGTGCCTCGCGCTGCTGCCGCTCGCCCGTCTGCGCGTCGGCGGCTGATCGACAGCGACGCGTGGCCAGAGGCGATTCTCACCTGGTTCGTCGTCGGCGCCGCCGCCGTCGCGCTGTTCGCGGTCGCGGTGCCGCTCGACGCGACGATCTACGGCGTGCCGGTTGCGGCGGCGTTCGCGGTCGCGCTGCTGCAGACCGGAAGCCTGCCGCTCGCATTGCGGTGGCCGTGGGCGGCGGTCGGCGCGTTCCTGGTCGGGCAGGCGCTGTTCGGCGTGTTGGGCAGTGCCATCCCCGGTGCCCCATGGCCGGTCGGCGTGCCGCAGATGATCACGGCGACCCTGCTCGTGGGGCTCATCGCGTGGCAGGCACGCGATCTCGCGGCGGTCGTGCTGTGGGTGGGGGCGATCGTGGTGCCCCTCGGCGCCTCGTTCCTGCCCGACCGCGGGGCGACGCCCGACGGGGTGGTGGCGAACCTCGTCACGAGCGCGTCGGTGACCGCCGTCGTGCTGGGCCTCGGTCGGGCCGCCGCGATGACCCGGCGTCGGTTCGCCGCCGCGATCGACGAAGAGCGCCGCGCCGGCGCCGCCGAGCACGAGCGTCGGCTGGTCGCCGAGGAGCGCACGAGAATCGCCCGCGAACTGCACGACGTGGTCGCGCACCGGATGTCGATCATCCAGGTGCAGGCGACCAGCGCGCCGTATCGACTGCCCGATCTCGACCCGGTCGCCGCCGCCGAGTTCGCGGAACTCGCCGCGGCTGCGCGTGCGGCGATGGCCGAGATGCGCGAGCTGCTCACCGTGCTGCGCACCGCCGACGCCGTAGCCGAGACCTCGCCGCAGCCGGGTTTCGCCGAGCTGCCGGCCCTCATCGCGAGCGTCGAACGCGCGGGCCTGCCCGTGACGGCTCGCATCGAGGACCGCCTGCGCGGCGAACTCGTCGGCCAGATCGCCTATCGCATCGTGCAGGAAGCCCTGAGCAACGTGCTGCGGCACGCGCCGGGCGCGGCCGCCGCGGTCGAGGTTCGGCGCGAGCGCGGCGCGGTGATCGTCGACGTCGAGAACACCCCGGCGGCTCCCGCGCCCGCGCGCGCGGGCGACGGAGGCGACGACGGCCGCGGTCACGGTCTGCGCGGCATGCGCGAACGCGCGCGACTCGTCGCCGGGGCACTCGAGGCGGGTCCGACGGACGCGGGGGGATTCCGTGTGCACGCGGTGCTGCCGGCGGTGCACTCGATCGGCACGGCCGACGGGGCGGCCTCCGACCCGCCCGTCGACCGCGGGGAGGCCTCGTGACGATCACCGTGCTCGTCGCCGACGACCAGGCGATGGTGCGTGCCGGCTTCGCCGCCGTGCTCGACGCGCAGGAGGGCATCGAGGTCGTCGGCCAGGCCGTCGACGGCGCCGAGGCCGTGCGACTCGCGCACGAACTGCGCCCCGACGTGGTGGTGATGGACGTGCGGATGCCCGGTATGAACGGCATCGAGGCGACCACTGCGCTGCAGACGCCACCGCGCTCGAGCGACTACGTGCCGAAAGTGCTCATGCTCACCACGTTCGACATCGACGAGTACGTGCACGCGGCGCTGCGCGCCGGGGCGAGCGGGTTCCTGCTGAAGGACGCCCTGCCCGACGAGGTCGCGCGTGCGGTTCGGGTCGTCGCGGCCGGCGACGCCCTGCTCGCGCCGAGCGTCACGCGCCGGCTCATCGAGGACGTCGCCCGCCGTGCGCCCGCCCCCGTCGTGGACGAGCACCTGCTGGCGGGGCTCACCGCGCGCGAGCGCGAGGTGCTCGAGCTCGTCGCGCGCGGCCGCTCGAACCAGGAGATCGCGGCCGACCTGTTCATCGCCGAGCAGACCGTGAAGACGCACGTGTCCAAGATCCTGCAGAAGCTGGGCCTTCGCGATCGCGTGCACGCCGTGGTGTTCGCGTACGACACGGGGCTGGTGCGCCCCGCGCGCTGAGCGCGGCGCTCGTCAATCCTGCCCTCGTTTGGACGCGTTTCGGCGGGTCTCCCCGCCGAAGCGCGCCGAAACCCGTCCAAACGGTGGACGAGTGGATTGGGGGGACTGGGGGACTGGGGGACGTGCGAACGGCACCTACCGCGGTAGGGGGTGTCGACCGCTCCCGGGCGTGATGCGCCTCGCGGAACCGCGTTCCTAACCTGCCCGGGCGGGCGGAGACGCCGCCCCGGAGGAGCGCGACATGACCCTGACCGCCAACCGACCCGCCGCCGCTGCGGCGCCGGCGCCCGCCCCCACGCCCGCTTCGGGGCGCGATGCGGCAATCGACCTGGTGCGCGCGGCGTGCCTCGTCGTCGTCTTCGTACTGCACGCCCTGATGGTCGGCGTGAGCATAGGCCCCGGCGGGCCCGTGCTGGAGAACGCGCTCGAGGGGTGGGTGTGGTTCGCGCCCGCCACGTGGGTGGTGCAGGTGATGCCGCTCTTCTTCGTGATCGGCGGCTACGCCGCGTGGACGTCGTGGCAGCGCACCCGCGCTCGCGGCGGCACGGCGACCGAATTCGTGCGCGGCCGGATCGCACGGCTGGTGCGCCCGGCGATCGCGCTCGTCGCGGTGGTGGGTGCGGCCCTCGCCGCCCTCGCGCTCGCGGGCGTCGACCCCGACGTCATCGCGACGGCATCGTTCCGGATCGGGCAGCCCCTCTGGTTCCTGGCGGTCTACCTCGCCTGCACGGCGCTCGTCCCGGCGATGGTGCGGCTGCACGAACGGATGCCCCGCGTCGCGCTCGCCGGCCTCGCGGTCGCGGTCGTCGCCGTCGACGTGCTTCGCGCGTCGACGGGCGTGGAAGCGGTCGGCTACGCGAACCTGCTCGTCGTGTGGCTGCTCATGCAGCAACTCGGCTTCCACCTCGCCGACGGAGCCGTCGACCGGGTCGCGGCGCGGTCGCGGCGGTGGACCGCGGCGTCGGCGCTGGGAATCCTGGCCCTGCTGACCCTCGTCGGGCCGTACTCGCCCGACCTGTTCGCGAACCTGAATCCGCCGACGCTCGTCCTCGTGGTACTCGGGGTCGTGCAGCTCATGCTGTTCTCGCTGGTGCGCGAGTCGTTGCGGCGCTGGGCGGCCCGGCCCGTTCCCTCGCGGCTCGTCGCCCGGTTCGGGGAATGGGGGATGACGCTCTACCTGTGGCATCTGCCGGCGTTCGTGGGTCTCGCCGCGATCCTGCTCGTGCTGCACGGCATGGTCGGGTTCGGCCTGCCCGAGCCGCTGACCGCGGCGTGGTGGCAGACCCGGCCCCTCTGGCTGGTCGCCGCGGCAGTCGTGACGGCCGGCCTCGTGCGCGTGTTCGCGCGATTCGAGCGGGGAAGCGGGGTGCGGCGCCCGTCATGGACGCCTCACCTGCCCGCCGGGGCGGCGGTGGTCGCCGGCATCCTGGGCGTCGGGATGGCGCTCGTCGTCGGGTTCGCGCCGGCGCCGGCGATCGCCGCCCTCACTCTGCTCGGCGTCGCCCTCGTCGGATCTGCGGAGCGGGCGGGTCGGCCCGGGACTGCCATCATGGACGGATGCGCCCTGGCTCCCGTCGGCGGCCGGCCCCGCCGGTCGGCGCCGCCCGTTCGCGTCGAGCGCGGTTCGTGACCGCCGCCGCCGTGGTCGCCGTCGTCGCGCCCGCGCTCGCCGGATGCGTCGTCGGGTTCGGCGGCGATCCTCCCACGGCGACGACGTCGACGGATGCCCCGCCCGATCCCGGCGCGCCGACCACGCTCACCGCCCTGGAGGCGGGAGCCGAGCTGGACTGGGATCTGACGGCCCCGGTCCGGGCCGCCGCGATCGGCGCGGACGACGGCATGACGGTGGTGCCGCTCGATCGGTCGATCGACGTGGCGATCACCCTGCCGACCGGGGTCTGGCACTCGACCGCCGACGAGCTGACGATCGAGGTGGCGGCCGGCCGGCTCACCCGCCTGAACCTGTTCGCGACCGAGTCGGGCGGCGAGGCATCCGAAGCTCGGCTGCTCGCCGATGCGCCCGTGCTCGGTCTCGACGAGGCTCGCATCGAGACCTGGGCGGAGGACGAGCTGCCCGCAGCTCTGGCGCCCGAACGTGCCGGCGGGCAGCGCGACCGCACGGGGTTCAACGGCGCATCCGGCGAGGTGACGACCTCGGTGCAGGTCAGCCTCGAGCCGGGGCCCGGGGGCGACGACGCGATCCGCTTCTGGTACCTGCTCAGCCCGCCCGGCTGAGCTCGTCGCGCTCCGCCTTGCGTCGGCGGATCGCGCCGATGCCGAACATCCACACGACGAGGGTCGGCACGATGCCCAGCAGCACCGCCATCGACGTATCGCGGACGAACACGTGGACCTCTGCGCCGGCCACGAGGGGTGCATCCGGTCGGGTCGGATCGATCCGCACCTCGACGGTTCCGCCGGTGACGTACTGTTCGGGGCATGCGAGCCAGGCGACGCCGGCGTTCTCGCGGTGCGGGATCCCGCCGGTCGTGTAGTCCAGGGTGAGCACGCACGTGTCGATCGCGCGCGAGCCGCCGCCGACGTACTGCGCGACGATGGTCGCGGTGGTGCGTTCGGTGTAGCCGAACGCCATGGCGAGCCCGCCCACCACGGTGAGCAGGGAGATCAGCGCGGTGACCGACATCGCGACGATCCAGGCGGCGACCTGGCCGCCGCCGACCGGCTTCGGCGGGTTGCGGCGTTCGCGGGGCATCCGTCGAGTGTATTCGCGCTGCGCGCCGCGCTACCTCGGCCCATCGACGAGGAACCCGGCGATCGCGAGCGCGAGCACTCGCGGCTCCCAGCGGTGATCGGATGCCTCGATCGCGCGCTGCTCGGCGTGCGGCAGGTTCGCGACCATCGAATCGGCCGCGTCGCGCATGAACGGGAACGCCTCGGATCCGACGAGCGCGAGCACCGGCTGCGCGATGCCGGCCCAGAGCGCGCTGCGCGCGGCGGACTGGGTCCACGCGAGCACTTCGAGGTCGGGCACGAGGCTCGGCCCGATCGTGCGGGCGCGTTCCCACTCGGGGCTCTGCCGCAGGTTCTCGAACCACTCGGGCGGCATACCCGACATGAACTGAGCGATGCCCGCCTCGCTGCCGCCCTCGTCGAGCGCGGTGCGCAGCGCGGCGAGATCCTCGGCGGCGTTCGTGCCGAGTTCGTCGTCGAGCGGCACCTCGAATACGACGATCCGCGAGACCGGCAGTCCCGCGGCGGCGGCCGCGAGCGCGATCGCCCCACCCGACGAGTTGCCGAAGAGCGCGACCGCGTCGTCGGCGCCCTCGGTCAGCTCGCCGATGACGGCGCGCAGGTCGTCGAGGGTCTGCGCGAGCGTGATGGGCGGATCGGCGGGGCTGTCGCCGCGGCCGCGGCGGTCGTATTCGACGACCTCGAAGCCGTGCGAGGCGAGCTGCCGGGCGAGCTCGGCTGTCTGCGAGCCGGGCGCGCGGTACTGCATCGCGCCGCCGATGAGCACCACCGGCGGCCCTGCGCCCTCGCGATCGAATGCGATGCGCGTTCCGTCGGCGCTGGTCGCGAAATTCGTCGTCGCTGCCTCGGTCATCGTCGCCCCCGATCGTGCCCGCTCGCGTTCCAGCGTAGGGCGAACGGATGCCTCGCGGCAGCCCTCGGCGACACGTGACGGGCGCCCGCGGTGATGTCGGTGGGTGGTGGCAGCATGGGCTGCACAACACCAGATGTAGGGGTTCGGCCCACCCGGCGGCCCAGATGTCGTGCACGCGACACGCCGGGGCATCCGTCCACAGCAAATCCGTCCGAGCGGCGGACCCGCTGTGGATAACCCGGGGGCCGAGCGCATGAATCCGCCGATCACCGGGGCATCCGTCTGGGGATGAACGGTGGAGAACTCGGTGGAAAACTACAGGAATGTAACTACAGCATCTTGGGGTCGTTCCATCCGCCGAACACAAGATGTAGTATTGAAGAGCGGCAAACGTCGCAGCACCACCGGGGGATTTCGGCTCCTCCAGGAGCCATGAGAACGACGAGGGGAACCATGACGGTCACGGTCTACACCAAGCCTTCCTGTGTGCAGTGCAACGCCACGTATCGGGCCCTCGACAGCAAGGGCATCGAATACGAGGTCATCGACCTCACGGTCGAAGAGACCGCGCTCGCGCAGGTCAAAGAGCTCGGGTACCAGCAGGCCCCGGTGGTCATCACCGATGAAGATCACTGGTCGGGCTTCCGCCCCGACAAGATCGCCGAGCTGGCCTCGCGCCTGGCGTAGGGCCCGCGGGGGCGACCGACGGGGGTCTCGATACGCGTCGCTCCGCGGCGCTACTCGACCACCGGGTCGTCCGAACCAAGCGGTGATGACAATGACGGATCTCGTCTACTTCTCGAGCGTCTCGGAGAACACGCAGCGGTTCATCGAGAAGCTCGGGCGGCCTGCGCTGCGCATCCCGCTCTACGCGAAGGATGAGCCGCTCGTCGTGCACGAGCCCTACGTGCTGCTCCTGCCGACCTACGGCGGCGGCGACGGGCACGGTGCCGTGCCCAAGCAGGTCATCCGCTTCCTGAACGACCCGAACAACCGGGCGCTCATCCGCGGCGTGATCAGCGCCGGCAACACCAACTTCGGCAGCGCCTACGGCCTGGCCGGCGACATCGTCGCCGCCAAGACGGGCGTGCCCCACCTGTACAGATTCGAACTCTTCGGAACACCAGACGACGTACGCGCCGTCGATGAAGGATTGGACGCATTTTGGTTACGACAAGCGCAACCGACGGCCTCGCGGTGATCGACGCGCCGCGCACGTCGAGTGGCATGGACTACCACTCGCTGAACGCGATGCTGAACCTCTACGACGCCGACGGCAAGATCCAGTTCGAGAAAGACAAAGAGGCGGCGCGCGAGTACTTCCTCCAGCACGTCAACCAGAACACGGTCTTCTTCCACTCGCTGAAGGAGCGCCTCGACTACCTCGTCGAGAAGCAGTACTACGAGCCCGAGGTGCTCGCGCAGTACTCGTTCGAGTTCATCCAGCAGCTCAACGACCTGGCGTACTCGAAGAAGTTCCGCTTCGAGACGTTCCTCGGCGCGTTCAAGTACTACACGAGCTACACGCTGAAGACGTTCGACGGCAAGCGATACCTCGAGCGCTTCGAAGACCGCGTCGTCATGACCGCGCTCGGCCTCGCGCAGGGCGACGAGCAACTGGCGACCGACCTGGTGGAAGAGATCATCGCCGGGCGCTTCCAGCCCGCGACCCCGACGTTCCTCAACACGGGCAAGGCGCAGCGCGGCGAGCTCGTCTCGTGCTTCCTGCTGCGCATCGAAGACAACATGGAGTCGATCGCGCGCGGCATCAACTCCGCCCTGCAGCTCTCCAAGCGCGGCGGCGGCGTGGCGCTGCTGCTCTCGAACATCCGCGAGTCGGGCGCGCCCATCAAGCAGATCGAGAACCAGTCGAGCGGCATCATCCCCGTGATGAAGCTGCTGGAAGACTCGTTCAGCTACGCGAACCAACTCGGTGCGCGTCAGGGCGCCGGCGCGGTGTACCTCTCGGCGCACCACCCCGACATCCTGCGCTTCCTCGACACCAAGCGCGAGAACGCCGACGAGAAGATCCGCATCAAGACCCTCTCGCTCGGCGTGGTCATCCCCGACATCACGTTCGAGCTCGCGAAGAACAACGAGGACATGTACCTCTTCAGCCCGTACGACGTCGAGCGCGTCTACGGCAAGCCGTTCGGCGACGTGCCGATCAGCGAGCACTACCGCGAGATGGTCGACGACCCGCGCATCAAGAAGACGAAGATCAACGCGCGCGAGTTCTTCCAGACCCTCGCCGAGATCCAGTTCGAGTCGGGCTACCCGTACATCGTGTTCGAAGACACGGTGAACAAGGCGAACCCGATCAAGGGCCGCATCAACATGTCGAACCTGTGCAGTGAGATCCTGCAGGTCAACACGCCGACGACCTACAACGAGGATCTGTCGTACGCGCAGATCGGCAAGGACATCAGCTGCAACCTCGGTTCGCTGAACATCGCGCTCACGATGGACTCGCCCGACTTCGGCCGCACCGTCGAGACCGCGATCCGCGGCCTCACCTCGGTGTCGAACCAGAGCCACATCGCGTCGGTGCGTTCGATCGAGGACGGCAACGACAAGTCGCACGCCATCGGTCTCGGCCAGATGAACCTGCACGGCTACCTCGCCCGCGAGCGCATCTTCTACGGCAGCGACGAGGGCGTCGACTTCACGAACATCTACTTCTACACGGTGCTGTTCCACGCGCTGCGCGCGTCGAACAAGATCGCGATCGAGCGCGGCGAGACCTTCGAAGGCTTCGAGGACTCGAAGTACGCGTCGGGCGAGTTCTTCCGCAAGTACACCGACCAGGAGTGGGTGCCGGCGACCGAGCGCGTGGCGCAGCTGTTCGAGGCATCCGGGGTGCACATCCCGACGCAGGAGGACTGGCGCGAGCTCGAGGCATCCGTCAAGGAGCACGGCATCTACAACCAGAACCTGCAGGCCGTGCCGCCCACCGGATCGATCTCGTACATCAACAACTCGACCGCGTCGATCCACCCGATCGCGTCGAAGATCGAGATCCGCAAGGAAGGCAAGCTCGGCCGCGTCTACTACCCGGCGGCGTTCATGACGAACGACAACCTCGAGTACTACCAGGACGCCTACGAGATCGGCTACGAGAAGGTCATCGACACCTACGCAGCGGCGACGCAGCACGTCGACCAGGGCCTCTCGCTCACGCTCTTCTTCAAGGACACGGCGACGACGCGCGACATCAACAAGGCCCAGATCTACGCGTGGAAGAAGGGCATCAAGACCATCTACTACATCCGCCTGCGGCAGATGGCGCTCGAGGGCACGGAACTCGATATGTGCGTCAGCTGCACGCTCTAGTCGCTGGTCGAGTAGCGAAGCGTATCGAGACCTCGGAAGCAAAGGACACAGACGGATGACTCTCACGGATCCCGTGAACTCGGCCACGAACGACCCCGCGCACGCGGGCGGCAAACTGAAGCTGGTCGACCACGTCAATGCGATCAACTGGAACCGCATCCAGGACGATAAAGACCTCGAGGTCTGGAACCGCCTGGTCGGCAACTTCTGGCTGCCCGAGAAGGTGCCGCTGTCGAACGACGTGCAGTCGTGGAACACGCTGACGCCCGAGGAGCAGACGCTCACGATGCGGGTGTTCACGGGCCTCACCCTGCTCGACACCATCCAGGGCACGGTCGGCGCGGTCTCGCTCATCCCCGACTCGCTGACCCCGCACGAAGAGGCCGTCTACACGAACATCGCGTTCATGGAGTCGGTGCACGCGAAGAGCTACTCGTCGATCTTCTCGACGCTGTGCTCGACGAAGGAGATCGACGACGCGTTCCGCTGGAGCGTCGAGAACGAGAACCTGCAGCGCAAGGCCGAGATCGTCATGGAGTACTACCGCGGCGACGAGCCCCTGAAGCGCAAGGTCGCCTCGACGCTGCTCGAGTCGTTCCTGTTCTACTCGGGCTTCTACCTGCCCATGTACTGGTCGTCGCGAGCCAAGCTGACCAACACGGCCGACCTCATCCGCCTCATCATCCGCGACGAGGCCGTGCACGGGTACTACATCGGCTACAAGTTCCAGAAGGGGCTCGAGCTCGTCGACCAGGCCAAGCGCGACGAACTGAAGGACTACACCTTCTCGCTGCTGTACGAGCTCTACGACAACGAGGTGCAGTACACGCAAGACCTCTACGACGGCGTCGGCCTGACCGAGGACGTCAAGAAGTTCCTGCACTACAACGCCAACAAGGCCCTCATGAACCTCGGCTACGAGCCGATGTTCCCGAAGACCGTCACCGACGTGAACCCCGCGATCCTTTCGGCGCTGTCGCCGAACGCCGATGAGAACCACGACTTCTTCTCGGGGTCGGGCTCGTCGTATGTGATCGGCAAGGCGGTCAACACCGAGGATGAGGACTGGGACTTCTAGGCGGCGGCCGCTACGTCACGACGCGGAAACGCAGGTGCGTCGCGTGTGAGAACCCATCGAAGTCGACCCAATCCACGGTTGACCCAGGTTGGGAACGCGGGGGTGAAGGCAACCGAGGCTGGCGCGGGAGGCCCAATTGCCGGGGCCAGTGACCTCATCATGCTGGCGTCCGATACCCGGCGCGCAGGAGCACCTCGTCTGAGCGATCCCCTGGCCCTTTTCGGGTAGAGGGTCGACGCTGTGACAGTGATCGCTGTGGAGGGGGTCCACGCCCGCGACGAGGCGTGAGAGTCGCTGTGGTCATGACCCGACGGCAATAATGATGCGAGCAGGCCAAAGGAGCGTTCAGCTCGTTGCCCGCATCGCAGTCAAGTCACGGGAAGGCAACACGCCAACCGAATGCGTCTGGGGCAGAATCGTCGAGTGACCGCCGATCGTTTCATGCCGATCCACGACCCGGAGTTGCTGGCGCGAGGTGAGCGCGTCCTCGGCCCGGAGTTCCGTGCGATGAGCGAGCGGGTGCTGCAGGTGACCGAGCTGACATCCCGTCTGAACGTGCTCGCTTTCGATGACGAACCCGGCAAATCGGCGCTGTTCGAACAGATCCTTGGCCGTCCGCTGCCATCCCGAGTCACGATCTACCCGCCGTTCTTCACCGACCATGGGCTGCGGATCGACCTCGCTGAGAGGGTATTCATAAACCAGAACTGCACCTTGCTCGACTATGCCGGCATCCGGCTGGGCGCCGGCACCATGGTGGGCCCGAAAGTCACATTCATCACCCTCGGTCATCCTGTCGATCCGGACGAGCGGCGACAGTACCTGACCGGCGCACCGATCGACGTCGGTGAGAACGTCTGGATCGGAGCGGGCGCAACCATCCTCCCCGGTGTCACGATCGGGCGAGATGCGGTGATCGCCGCCGGCGCGGTCGTCGCAGATGATGTTCCGGCCGCTGTGCTCGTCGCCGGGCCGAAAGCGACGGTTATCCGCAGTTGGTAGCCCGCCAGTGCTGGCCTTGTGTATAGCGTCGCTCGACGCTGCCGAAGGCGGGGGCTTTGCCGCTGTGCTGGTTCGGGAATTCGAGCAGTGCCTGCTCCGCGATGTCGGCAGTGCCCTCTGGATTCTGAGTGCCGTTGCCACGCCAAGGACGAGGACTGGGACTTCTCGGCGGCGGCCGCTACGTCACGACGCGGAAACGCAGGTGCGTCGCGGCATCCGTCTCGATCGCCTGAACTCGTTCGAGCCGGACGTGCCGGTCGAGCCACGACGCCTCGAAGAGCGGCGTGCCGCTGCCGAAGAGCACCGGCACGATGTGCAGTGAGATCTCGTCGACGAGTCCGGCTCGCAGGTACTGCCGCGCGATGTCGGCGCCGCCCATGATGCCGACGTCCTGTTCGCCCGCGGTCCGGCGGGCGGCGTCGAGGGCGGTACGGATGTCACCGACGAACGTGTAGACGCCGCCCTCGGGCACCGTGTCGGGGGTGCTGTGGCTCACGACCTGCACCGGGATCCGCGCGGGCCCGGTCGGACCGTCGGCCGCCCACCACTTGATCGAGTTGTCGTAGGTGCGGCGCCCGCAGACGACCGCGCCGAGGCGTGCGCCGGCCTGCTCGAGCAGTTCGCGATCGCGATCACCGCCCGCGAACGCCCAGTCATGGAGTGCCTCCCCGCCGATGCCCATGCCCTCGTCGGGGGTCATGCCGCTCGCTGCGATGAATCCGTCGAGCGACACGCTGATATCGAAGACGACCGTGCTCATGATGTGCCCCTCTCGGATCGGTGCTTCTGCTCATACGTCGAACGGCGCAGGCTCGGATCGACTTCGTCCGCCGCGCTGCGGCGATGTCGTCTCGGACCCATGGCGGACCGCATTGAGTAGGGCATCGCTCGTCACCGCGCGGAGCCCGCCGTCGACTATCCGATCGCGGCGACGCATTCGATCTCGATGCGGGCGCCCAGAGGGAGCCCGGCGACCGCGACGGTCGTGCGCGCCGGGAACGGCTCGGTGAAGACCTCCGCGTACACTGCGTTCATGGCGTGGAAGTCGTCCATGGACGTCAGATAGACGTTGACCTTCACGACATCCGTCAGGTCTCCTCCGGCGGCCTGCAGCACGTGCTCGAGATTGCGGAACACCCGGCGGGTCTGCTCTGCGACACCGCCCTCGACGAGGAGCCCCGTCGCCGGGTCGATCGGGGTCTGCCCGGAGAGGAACAGTTCGTCGCCCCCTCGGGCGGCATGCGAGTACGGGCCGATCGCGGCGGGGGCGGACGGTGCGGAGACGGTCGTTCGGGGCATGGTTCGATCCTCCCACCACCGGCGCATGTCGCGGTCGGGCAGGTTGTCGCCGTGGGCAGACGGCATGCTGCGAACCGTCGACGGGCGTGGCATCCGCGCGTGATCGCCGATGTCACCAGTTCGCCCTACGCGCTCCTGGGGGGCGTGGTGCCGATGTGCGACAGGACATGCTCGACGAGGCTGATCAGCGTCGCCTTGGTCGATTCCCGGTCGCGGGCGTCGCACGCGACGATAGGCACCTCGGGCCGAAGCGAAAGCGCCTCGCGAATCTGCTCGGCCGTGTAGTTCTGGTCGGCTCCGAACACGTTGTGGGCGACGATGAACGGGGTATTGCGAGACTCGAAGTAGTCGATCGCGGCGAACGAGTCGGCCAGGCGGCGCGTGTCGATCAGCACCACGGCGCCGATCGCACCCTGGGTCAGGTCGTCCCACATGAACCAGAAGCGGTCCTGACCGGGAGTGCCGAACAGGTAGAGGATCAGGTCCGAGTCCAGCGAGATTCGACCGAAGTCCATCGCGACCGTGGTCGTGGTCTTGTCGGGCACCGCGGAGAGGTCGTCGACGCCGAGGCTCGCCGACGTCATCACCGCTTCGGTGGTGAGCGGGTCGATCTCGGAAACCGAGCCGACGAGGGTCGTCTTGCCCACGCCGAATCCTCCGGCGATGACGATCTTCGCCGAAATGGTCGCCTGGCTGGTGTCGGTGCTCACGAGCTCTGCTTTCTCCTCACAGTTTGCGCAGCCCGCTGAGCACGCGCTCCAGGAGCGTCGCGTCAGGGGCGGAATCGGATTCTGTCTGCACGTGCACGCTCACGACGCCACGATCGACGAGGTCGCCGATGAGGATCCGAGCCACCCCGAGCGGGATTCGCACGAGCGCCGCGACCTCGGCGACCGAACGGCTCTGGCGGCACAGATCGACGATCGATCGCTCCTCGGGCGAGAGACCTGAGTCATCGAGCACCGGGAGGTGCGTGCGGACGAGCGCTTCCAGCGGGTAGTCACGCGTGGGCGCGGTGCGCCCGCGGGTCAGGGCGTAGGGTCTGACCAGTTGCGAAGGACCGGGGTCGGGGGCACTCACGATCGTTCCTCAGACAACGGTGCGGTCAGGCACCGGACCGGGCCGCGGTCCGGATCTCGGGCGTCAGCGCGGTCGCGACGCGGGCGATCAGAAGCTGCATCTGGTAGCCCACCTGGCCCAGATCGCACTGCGGCGCGGCCAACGCCGCAAGGCTCGACCCCTCGCCGACTGACATCACCACGAGGTATCCGCCGTCCATCTCGACGACCATCTGATGGACCTGGCCCGCCCCGAGCGCGCGCGCGGCACCCTGCGTGAGGCTGGTCAGCCCCGAGGTGATCGCGGCGAGCTGGTCGGCCCGGTCGGGGGGAAAGCCGGCGGAACGCGCCATCGGGAGTCCGTCGGCCGACACCAGGATGGCGTGGGCGACGTCGGGTGTGCGCTGAGTCAGGCTGTCGACCAGCCAATCGAGGTTCGCCGGAGCGGTCGTCACTCGTCTTCCCATCTCTCGAATCGGAACGAATCGGTCGCCGCGTCGCCCCGCGCACGGCTCACCCCGCGTTGGAAGCTCGACAGAGCGCCGCTCCGGCGCTCGTCGACCGTGGTGGTCCGGGGCTGCGGACTCGGCTGCCGTGCCGCCGGGGCTGCGCCCGGCACGAGGTTCTGACCGGGCACGCGCTTGGGAAGCCCGCCGGCGGTCACGAGTTCGGGCTCGCGTGGGCGCTGAGCGACCTCGGCCGCGCGCTTCCAGCCGTCGTCGCCCGGGGAGGACCAGCTCGGCGAAGGCTCGGACACGGCGGTGGTCGGGTCGTCCTGGCTGCTCGCCTCTCGGCCGGAAGTGACCAGCGGCATCCGACGGTTGAACCACTCGGACTGGAGTGCGGCGAAGATCGGCGTCTCCTCGAACTCCTCGAACATGGAACCAGGCTGTGGGGGCGCGATCTCCGCGGGAGCCGCATCGGCTGCCGCGAGCGCGGGGGCAGCGGCTTGCGCGGCAGCCGCGGCATCCGTGGTCGGCGACGAGACGACCGGAATCGGCTTGGTTCCGTGCACCGCCAGAGCGGTGAGCGGAACCTCGACGCGAGCGACGACTCCGTTCGGCACGCCCGTTCGAAGTGAGACCGACATGCGGTGGCGATCCGCCAGGCGGGCGGTCACGACCAGGCCCATCATGCGGGCGACATCCGCGTCGAGCCCGCCGGTGGTCTGCAGCTTGGTGTTGGCCGCAACCAGCTCGTCGGGCGTCATCCCGATGCCGAGATCCTGGATCTCGATGACCAGCGGCGCGTCCACCGTGCGCGGCAGCGTGCGGACCGCGACCGGAGAGTCGGGCGGCGAGAAGTTCGCCGCGTTCTCGATCAGCTCGGCGAGCAGGTGGACCAGGTCGCCGGCGACGGCGCCGCGCAGCTCGGCCAACTCGGACGAGTCGACCTCGACGCGGGCGAACTGCTCGATCTCGGACGAAGCGGCACGCAGGACATCGAGCACCCGCACGTTGCCGCGTGCCGACTGACCGGTGTCACCGCCGGCCAGGACCAGCAGGCTCTCGTCGTTGCGCCGCATGCGGGTGGCCAGATTGTCGAGCTGGAACAGGTTCGCGAGCTGGTCCGGATCCTGTTCGCTCGCCTCGAGCTCGTCGATCAGTCGCAACTGACGCTCCACCAGGTTCTGGCTGCGGCGTGAGAGGTTGACGAACATCCGGTTGACGTTCGCGCGCATCTGCGCCTGCTCACCGGCCAGTCGCACTGCCTCGGCGTGGATCTCGTCGAAGGCTTCGGCCACCTCGCCGATCTCGTCGTGCCGACCGACGGGGATCGGCTCGACCGAGGTGTCGACCGCGCCGTCGCCGCTTTCGATCCGCCGGACGCGCTCGGGCAGGGTCTCGTGGGCGATCTTCAGCGCAGCCTGACGGAGAGCGACCAGTGGCGTCAGGATCGACCGGGACGCGAGCACGGTGAGCGCGAACGCGACGAGCAGCACCAGCAGGACGACCCCCGCGGTCAGGAGTGCGGTCAGCTGGGCCGACTGCCGGAGGTCGCTGACGTCGGCCGCGAGGTCGTCGGCGGCCTGGACGATCACCGCCTCCATCTCACCGACGAAGTCGGAGTACAGCTTCAGCCACTCTTCGACGGTCACATCGACACCCGCAACCCCGCCGGCCAGGAGCATCTGATCCATCACGTGCAGCGGAGTCGTCTGGGTTCCGCGGCCACGGTCGGTGAGGGCCGCGAACTGCTCGGCCGCCACCGGAGAGCTCCCCGCGATGAATTCCTGGCTCGCGCGATCCCACACCCCCTGGTCGCCGGCCAGTTGGATCAGCCCTTGCGCGTCGAGCTGACCGGTCGTGAGTGCCTCGGCGACCACCACGCGCAGCGATCCCAGGACCTCGGAGGCCGTGCGGACCTCGGCGAGCGCGTCGGCCTGCCGATAGATCGACGGATCCTCGAGTGCCGGAAGCCGTGCGCCGAGGCCGAGCAACGTGTTGATCATCTCGGTGTACGTCCCGGCCGCACCGTCCCGGGTCCTCGGCTCGCCGATGTCGGTCCGGACGGCGTCGAGGTGAGACAGCAGGCCGCCGACCCAATCCAGGTCATCGTGGAGTGTTTGATCCTGGGAGTCGTCGACCGCTGCGGCGCTGTCGCGCCAACTCTCGATCGCTCGATCAGTGGCGACCCTGATGCCCTCGCGAGCAGAACCCGAGATCCCGGTGTTCGCGGAATCGCGCTCCACGGTCAGACGGATCGCGAGGCGGAAGCTGTCGGGAAGGATGTTCGCGAGACTCTCGGCGCGCGATGCTGCTTGGCTCTCGGCGACGGCGGCCTCCACACGAAGTGCACCCAGCGCGAGGGCAGCGACCATGGGGATGAGCAGCACGCCGATCAGGCGCGGTCGGATTCCCCTCCACCAGGTGCGTTGAGCGGTGGGTCCGCTCGACGGCTCGGCCATATGTCCCTCCCGGCGATGACCCGTGACCGTGGAGCGATCGGCACCTCGGGAGCGATGCAGCGGTCTCGCCTGTTTGCCGTCAGTCGAACATCGGGGGAGATGCCTTCGGCAAGGCCGCGTTGCGACTCTGGTCCTGACGGTTGAATGGGATGATAGCTCACTTCGGCCGACGGCCCATTCCGTGTTGCGGCGTCAGTGCGCGCCCCAACGGAAGAAGATGCACGCCAGGTTGCTCGTCCACAGGCTGGTGGCTGTCGCTTCTCCGGGCTTCCTCCTCGCTTCGGTCGCCTCGGTGCGGCTAGGGTGCAGGGCATGGTCGCCACGGCATCGAAGAATCCGAGCGCACAGGTTTCAGGATGGGTCGGAGCCGCGATCGCACTCGGGATCGCGGCGGTCGCGCTCGTGTGGATCTGGGGCATGGCGTTGCCGGTCACACCCCCCGGCACGGTGTGCGCGGCGATCTACCCTCCTACGGCAGGATGCGCGGGCGACGCGCGCCTCGCGCCGGCGGCCGTGTGGACGGTGCTGCTCGCCGGGGCCGTCGCGGCCGCGTTCTTCCTGAGCCGGCGGGGTTGGTGGGGCGTGCTGGTCGGCGCCGTCATCGCGGGCGGGGTCGGTGTCGCCGGGTACTTCGCCACCTGGAGCATGAACGTCTTCCTGGTCGTGTAGGCCGAGCGCGCCGGGCCGCCTGCTGAGCAGGGACGGCACCGGCGTCCGCGCCCGAGCACATGTCAGGTGCCGGCGACGCCCGTTTCGTAGGCGAGCACGACGGCCTGCACGCGGTCGCGCAGCCCGAGCTTGCCGAGCACCCTCGCGACGTGCGTCTTCACGGTCGCCTCCGAGAGCACGAAGTGCTGCGCGATCTCGGCGTTGCTGAGGCCCTTGCCGAGCGCGGCGAAGATCTCGGACTCGCGCTGCGTGAGTGCGGCGAGGCGGTCATCGGCGTGCGCGGCCGCGCTCGCGTCGGGCAGCCGTTCCGCGAACAGTTCCAGCATCCGCCGCGTCACGCGGGGCGCGATCGCCGCATCGCCCGCCGCGACCGCGCGCACGGCTCCGATGAGCTCGCCGGGCTTCGCATCCTTCAACAGGAACCCGCTCGCACCCGATCGCAACGCCGCGAACGCGTACTCGTCGAGATCGAAGGTCGTGAGGATGATGACGCGCGAAGCCGGCGCTTCCTCGACGATTCGGCGGGTCGCTTCGATACCGGATGCCCCGGGCATGCGCACGTCCATGAGCACGACGTCGGGTCGGAGGCGCTTCGCCATCGCCACGCCGGCGGCACCATCACCGGCCTCGCCGACCACCTCGATGTCGTCCTCGGCGTCGAGCACGATGCGGAAGCCGAGTCGCAGCATCACCTGGTCGTCGACGAGCAGCACCCTGATGGCCGCATCGGTCACGGGATCTCCTTCGGATCGAGGTCGAGACGCAGGGTGGCGTGCACGCGCCAGCCGCTGCCTTCGGGGCCGGCGGTGACGCTGCCCCCGTGCACCGCGGCACGCTCCCGCATGCCGATGATGCCGCGTCCGGTGCCGACCCCCGCGGGGCGGGTGACGCGGGCCGGCGGGCCTGCGTCGATGACGTTCACGTCGAGCCAGTCGCCGCCGCCGTGCCGACGCTCGTCACGCCGGCTCACCTCGACCATGACCGCCGAGGTGTCCGGCGCGTAGCGGAGCGCGTTGGTCAGTGCCTCCTGCACGATGCGATCGGCCGCGTCGCGTGCGGGCACGGCCCCCGTCGGCACGTCGCCGCGCAGGACGAGTCGCACCGGCAGCCCCGCGGCCCGGAACCGGGCGATCAGGTCGTCGAGGCCGACGGCGCGCTCGGGAGCGAACGGAACCTCGGCATCCGGATCGCGGAGCACGCCGAGCACCCGTCTCATGTCGTCGAGTGCCGAACGGCCGGTCTCGGTGAGGGCGTCGAGCGCGACCTCGGCCAGGGGCGGGTCGTTCGCCGCCGCGCGGACGCCCTCGGCCAGCGCCACCATGACGGTCAGCGAATGGGCGACCACGTCGTGCATCTCGCGTGCGATCCGCGCCCGCTCCGCCGCTGCCGCGAGCTGCGACTGACGTTCGCGGTCGCGGGCGAGCGCGTTGGCGCGGTCGATGAGGTTGGCGATGTGCTCGCGTCGGCTGCGAACGCCCGTGCCGATGCCGAGTGCGATCAGCTGACCGAGCACGAGCACGGTGCTGAACGGGGCGGGGGACGTGGAGGCATCCAGCTCGACCGGCCGCGACGACCCGCCGGGAGTCTCGTCGAGGAACAAGGCCGCCGCACTGATCAGGGTGAGCGCCTGCAGTCCGAGCGTCACCCAGGCGACCGAGGGCCGGCGTGAGGACGCGACGGCGTAGATGGTGAACGCGGCCGCGAGTTCGAGGCCGCCCGAGTCGCCCGTGGTCGCGATCGCGACGACGCCGAGCACCGTGATCGCGCCGGCGATCAGCACCGGCTCCCGTCGCCGCCGAAGCAGCAGGGCGAACGCGGCCAGCGCGATGCCGAACAGCACCCACCCGCTCCACTCGGGCGCCTCCGCGTGCCCGAGGGCGATGAGCACGGCGTTGACCGACGACGGGATGAGGAAGAGCGTTGCGACCACGACGTCCATGACGGCCGGATGCCGGACGAGGTAGGTGCGGATCGGATCGAGCCTGCGGGCATCGAACTCGGTGAACGGCCCGGCCGCGCTCGCCTCGGTCGGAGGGCGCCGGAACGCCCGCATCCGCGCGCGCGACGGCCCCGCCGGAACCCGAACGGATTCCGGCGAGGCCGAGGCGCGGACGTCGTCGATCAGTCGTCCCGCCGGTTGAAGACCCAGAACGCGGTCACGAGCGACAGCGCCGCATAGCCCGCGAGCACGGCGAGACCGGCCCAGGGATCGAGCGAACTGCCGAACCCGCCGCTGCCGCCGACCGTCATGATCTGCTGACCCGCGACGCTCGGAAGATACCCGTGGATCTGCCCGAGCCAGTCGAGGTTCACGATCGCCTGCACGATCTGCACGAGGATCGGCAGCGCGAAGAACACGCCGACCACGACGCAGATGGCGCCCGCAGTGTGCTTCACGATCGCACCGATGCCCACCGAGAACAGCGTCACCAGCGTCAGGTAGAGCACCCCGCCGACGATCGCGCGGACCTGCTCGCCGTCCGCGAGGTCGATCGCGGTGCCCCCGGTCGCGAGGATCGGTTGCGAGGCGAGAAACGCGGCGCCGACCGAGACGGCGGCCAGCACCAGGGTCGTGAGCCCGGCGACGATCGCCTTGGCGGCGAGCACGGACGGGCGCCGCGGCACCGTCGAGAGCGTCGCGCGGATCGACCCGTTCGCATACTCGCCGGTCACCAGCAGCACCCCCAGCACCCCCAGGGTGAGCTGGGCGAGGGTGACGCCCGCGGTGAGGATGGTGGCCGACGGGATCGGCTGTTCGCTGGTGTCGGCGATGCCCTTGATGCCCCACGACAGGAACGTTGCGAGGCCGACCATGACGCCGAACGTCACGGCAGCAATCCACACCGTCGAGCGCACCGTGCGCAGCTTGAGCCACTCCGAACGGGCGATGCCCGGGAAGGTGAGACGGATCCTCGGCTCGGCGGCGGGAACCTCGAGGGCGCTCATCGGGGAACCTCCTGTCCGTTGCGGACATGACTGCGGTACTCGACGGCGTTCTCGGTGAGGGCCATGTAGGCATCCTCCAGCGTCGAGGCGAGTGGCGTCAGTTCGGTGAGGACGATGCCGGCCCCTGCTGCAGCCGCCGCGATCGTCTCGGGCTCGATTCCGGTGACCTCGAGCGTATCGGAGGTCTCGCTCGCGATCGTGACGCCCGCGCGGGTCAGCAGACGCATGAGTTCGGCGGCCCGAGGCGTCCGTACCCGCACCGTCGCCGTCGCGTTGCCGACGATCTCGGCGACGGAGGCGTCGGCGAGGATGCGTCCCCTGCCGATGACGATCACCTGATCGGCGGTTACGGCGACCTCGCTCATGAGGTGGCTCGAGAGGAAGACCGTGCGCCCCTCGGCCGCGTAGTGCCGGGCGAGTCGGCGAACCCAGCGCACGCCCTCCGGGTCGAGCCCGTTGACGGGCTCGTCGAGGATCAGCACCCGGGGATCGCCGAGCAGCGCGCCCGCGATGCCGAGCCGCTGCCCCATGCCGAGGGAGAATCCGCCGACGCGCTTCGCCGCGACTCGCTCGAGGCCCGTGAGCTCGATGACCTCGAGCACCCGGCGCTTCGGGATGCCGTGCGTCGCCGCGAGCGCCAGCAGGTGATGGTAGGCGGTGCGCCCGGGGTGGACCGCTTTCGCGTCCAGGAGGGCGCCGGCCTGCGCGAGCGGCGCCGCCCCGTCGGCGAATCGGCGGCCGTCGATCGTCACGGTGCCCGACGTGGGCCGGGTCAGGCCGAGGATCATGCGCATCGTCGTGGACTTGCCGGCCCCGTTCGGTCCGAGGAAACCCGTGACGGCGCCTGGTCGCACGGTGAACGTGAGGTCGTCGACGGCGAGACGATCGCCGTACCTCTTGGTGAGGCCTCGTGCCTCGATCATGGGATGTTCCCTTCGTCTGGGTAGGTCTCAACGGTAGGAACGCGAGGCCCCGCGTGTCGGCCCCCGGCTGGGGTATCTGTGCACGGGCTCGTACGCCTCGCGGATGAGGGCATCGCCTCATCCTTGCGAGGTACACGACTCCGGGAAGATACCTCTGCCGGGGGCCGATGGGGCATCCCGGGCGTTCATAGTGTCGAGCCGACTCGAGCAGCACCCGCACGTCACGCCGCGATCGGCGACACACCAGAATCAGGAATCGCATATGCCGCACCTCACCACGTCCGACGGAACCGAGATCTTCTACACGACGCAGGGCTCCGGCCGGCCGGTCCTGTTCAGCCACGGCTGGCCGCTCAGCTCGGACGCCTGGCAGGTCGAACTGAAGCTCATCGCCGACGCCGGATACCAGGCGATCGCCCACGACCGTCGCGGCCACGGCAGGTCGTCGAAGACGTACACGGGCAACGACATGGACACCTACGCCCGCGACCTCGCGGAGCTCGTCGAGGCACTGGACCTGCGCGACCTGACCGTGATCGGCCATTCCACGGGCGGCGGCGAGGTGGTGCGCTATGCGGCGCAGCACGGCGCGGGCCGCGTGGCGAAGGTCGTCACGATCGGTGCGGTTCCGCCGATCATGGTGCGCTCCGACGCCAACCCCGACGGACTGCCGATCGACGTGTTCGACGGTATCCGGGCCGGGGTCCTCGCCGACGCCTCGCAGTACTACCAGGACCTCGCCGAGCCGTTCTTCGGCGCGAACCGGGCGGGCGCCACGGTGTCGCAGGGCGCGAAGGACGACTTCTGGCGCCAGGGGATGCTGGTGAACCTCGCGGCCGCCTACGACTGCATCGCGGCGTTCTCGGAGACCGACTTCACCGAAGATCTCACGGCGCTGGATGTCCCGATCCTCATCGCGCACGGCGATGACGACCAGATCGTGCCCATCGGGGCGGCCGCGCTCAGGTCGATCGAGCTCGTCCGAGACGGCACGCTGAAGGTCTACCCCGGAGCGCCGCACGGCATCCACGGTGACTTCCGAGCAGCGCTCGTCGCCGACATCCTCGACTTCATCGCCCGCTGATGGCGCAGATCGAAGCCCGCCTGGCAGAGCTGGGCATCGCGCTCCCGCATCGCTCACCGGCTCCAGCGGGCACGTATGCGCCCGCGGTCGTCTCCGGCGGCCTCGTCTTCACCGCGGGCCAACTGCCGCTCGTCGACGGCAAGCTCCCCGTCTCGGGCAAGGTCGGCGCGGCGGTGTCCGCGGACGAGGCCCACGCCGCCGCGAGGATCGCGGCGCTCAACGCCCTCTCGGCGATCGCGGAGGTGCTCGGAAGCTTGGATCGGGTGACGCGAATCGTCAAGGTCGTGGGGTTCGTCGCCTCCGATCCGACCTTCACCGCGCAACCCGCGGTGCTGAACGGGGCGTCCGAAGTACTCGGCTCCATTTTCGGCCACGCGGGCGTGCACGCACGCAGTGCGGTCGGCGTCGCCGTTCTGCCGCTCGACTCGCCCGTCGAAGTCGAGCTCATCGTTGCCTTCTCGTAAACCCACCACCTGCTCAGGAGAACCGAACATGTCAGATGCAATCACCGTCGTCCTCGTCCACGGGGCATTCGCCGAGTCCGCCAGCTGGTCGGGGGTCATCGCCCGACTGAGCGACCGGGGCATCCCCGCCGTCGCGACCCCCAACCCGCTCCGCAGTGTCACCACCGACGCCGAGAACGTCAGGCGGGCGGTGGCGGGCATCGACGGGCCGGTGCTGCTCGTCGGCCACTCCTACGGCGGCGCCGTCATCACCGAAGCGGCCGTCGACGATCCCGCGGTCGTCGGGCTCGTCTACGTCGCCGCGTTCGCTCCCGATCACGGCGAGAACGCGCTGCAACTGACCGGGCAGTTCCCGGGCAGCACGCTCGGCGACACGATTCGGGCCTACCCCCTCGGCGACGGCACGAACGACCTGGTCGTCGACCGAGACCTCTTCCCGGGCCAGTTCGCCGCAGACGTCGACCCCGCGGAGGCGGCGATCCAGGCACGTACGCAGCGGCCGATCCGCGACTTCGCGCTCGGCGAGCCCCAGCCGGCTGACGTGCCCGCCTGGAAGTCGCTGCCCTCGTGGTTCATCTTCGGAGACGCCGACAAGAACATCCCCGTCGAGGGGCTTCGCTTCATGGCGCAGCGCGCCGGCGGCCTCGAGATCAGGGAGGTGCCCGGGGTATCCCACTCGGTCATGGTGTCGCAGCCCGACGCGGTCGCCGCACTCATCGGCGACGCGCTGGCGCACCTGGCCCGGTAGGGCGCGGCCCGGCGCGGCGGAAGCACCCGTCTAGAGTGTGGGCCATGTCTCCCGTCGGCCTTCCTCGAACAGCGCGCGTCGGGAGCGACTGGAGCGCGGGCATCCTGGCGGCGGTCTGCTGGCTCGTCATCGCCGGGGTGCTCGTCGCCCTCCCGGCGATCGCCCCGACCGAGCCGGCGGCCATCGCCGCGCCGCCGGGCAGCGCACCGTGGTGGGCGACCCTGGCGGCGGTCACCGCCCAGTCGATCGCGCTCCCGTGGGCGCGTCGGATGCCGGTCGTCGTGCTGACGCTCGTCGCCGGGATCGCGTTCGTGCTCGCATGGGCGGTGCCCCCTGCCTATCTGAGCCTCGCCACGCTCGCCTATCTCATCGCCGTCTACCTGGTCTTCAGCACCCGTTCGCTGCGATCCCTGTGGCGCGTGCTCGCACTCGCCGCCGGCATCATGGTGGTGGCCAACGTCGTCGCCGAGATTCGGAGCGACGAGCTCGACCCCGCCGTCGCGATCGGGTTGGCCATCGTGCAGACCGCCGTTGCGACCGGTCTGCCGCTGCTCCTCGCGCTCGTGGTGTTCAGCCGACGCGAGGCACGCGAGGCCCACTCGGGCGAGCTGCGCGCCCTGGCGCGTGAGCGCGATGCCCTCGTGCAGGCCTCGGTGGCGCGCGAGCGCGCGGCGATGGCACGCGAGCTGCACGACATCGCTGCGCACCACCTGTCGGGCATCGCGCTCATGGCGTCGGCCATCCACCGGCAGATCGACCGCCGGCCCGCCGAGGCGAAGGAGTCGGTGCTGCAGGTCCGTGACCAGAGCATCGCGGTCCTCGCGGATCTGCGCCGCGTCGTCGGCCTCCTGCGCGGCGACGACGCCGCCGAGCTGTCGCTGGAGTCGCTGGCGACGGTTGCCGAACTGGTGGCGACGGCTCAGCCGGATGGAACGGCGACCGAGTTCGTGACCGTCGGGGACGCACCCGAACTCGGCGCCGGTGTCGGGCCGCTCGCCCAGCTCACCGCGTACCGGATGGTGCAGGAGTCGCTGGCGAACGCCGCGCTGCACGCCCCCGGTGCCGGCCGCCGCGTGACGATCGACGACAGCGACTCGACGGCGGTCACGATCACCGTCACTCATGCGCCCGCCGCGCCGTCGGCGCCCGGCACCGCGCCGTCGGCGATCGGCACCGGCGGCGGGTTCGGCCTGATCGGCATGCGCGAGCGCGCCGAACTCGTCGGCGGCGAGCTGAGCTACGGGCGTACGGCCGACGGCGGCTGGCAGGTGCGATTGCGGCTCGCGCGGGACCGCGCGGCCGGCACGGCCGCCCCGGATGACTCGGGCCGGACGCCGGGAGTGCCCCGATGATCCGGGTGGTGATCGCCGACGACCAGCCGTTGGTGCGCACGGGCCTGTCGGTGCTGCTCGGTGCCGAGGACGACATCGAGGTCGTCGGTGTCGCGGCCGACGGCATCGAGGCGGTGTCGCTCGCCCGGTCGCTGCGGCCCGACGTGGTGTGTCTCGACATCCGCATGCCGGGGCGGGACGGGATCAGCGCCGCCCGGGAGCTGTGCGGCCCCGAGGTCGCCGACCCGCTGCCGGTGCTCGTGCTGACCACGTTCGACCTCGACGACTACGTCTTCGGCGCGCTCGAGGCCGGGGCATCCGGGTTCCTGCTCAAGGACGCCGACCCCGACACGATCGTCTCGGCCGTGCGGTCGGTCGCCGAGGGCCGGGGAACGCTGGACGACGCGCTGACCCATCGCGTGCTGCGCGAGTTCGCGACCAGGCGACGCACGATGCCGGTCACGGCGCAGCGCGCCGCCGACGTGCTCACCGCACGGGAGACCGAGATCCTGCTGCTGCTCGCGCAGGGCATGTCGAACGAGGAGATCGCCGGCGAACTGGTGCTCGAGATCTCGACGGTGAAGTCGCACCTGGCGCGGATGCTTCCGAAGCTCGGCGTGCGCTCGCGTCTGCAGGCCGTGGTGTGGGCGTATCAGAACCGGGTGGTCGAGGTTCCCGACTGAGCTGATGGGCCGGACTTGCATCGAAGGATGCAAGTCGGGGATCTGCATCGTCGGTGGCTCGAACCGGATCTCGCCGGTTCCTATCGTCGTGGGTGACGGTGCAGCGCCGTCGTTCCTCGACGCAAGGAGTCCCGATGCACGCACCGACACCGACCGCGCCGCCGCGTGCGGCGACCGCGGTTCACCTGATGCAGGTCGACAAGGCATTCCCCGACGGCGCGGGGGTCATCCACGCCCTGCGTTCGGTGTCGCTGACGATCGCCCTGGGTTCGTTCGTCGCCGTCATGGGCCCGTCGGGATCGGGCAAGTCGACGTTCCTGAACTGCGCGGCCGGACTGGACGTGCCCACCGGCGGGCGGGTCGTCATCGGCGACACCGACCTGACGGGACTCTCGGCCGACGACCTCACCCGGTTCCGCCGCGACCGCATCGGCTTCGTATTCCAGTCGTACAACCTCATCGCGCATCTGACCGTCGCCGAGAACGTCGGCCTGCCGCTCATCCTGGGCGGACGCCGACCCGACCCGGCGTGGCAGCACCACCTGCTGTCGGCGGTCGGGTTGAGCGGCATGGAAGATCGGCTCCCGGGCGAGCTCTCGGGCGGCCAGGCGCAGCGCGCGGCGATCGCCCGGGCGTTGATCACACGGCCCGAGGTGGTGTTCGCCGACGAGCCGACCGGCGCACTCGACTCGAACACGGCGGCTCACGTGCTCGAGGTGCTGCGCTCCACCGCGAAACATCTCGGCCAGACCCTCGTGGTCGTCACCCACGACGCACGGGTCGCGGCGGCGGCGGACCACGTGCTGTTCCTCGCCGACGGGCAGTTCGTCGGCCATCTCGACACGCCCACGACCGAGCAGATCTCTGCTCGCATGATCGAGCTCGGGGGGCGCTGACATGCTGAAGTCCGCCCTCTCCGCAGCGCGTTTCCATCGCACGAGTCTCATCGGCAGCGCGCTCATCGTGCTGCTCGCCTCGGCGTTGCTGACCACCACCGGTGTCGTGTTGGAGTCGGGGCTGCGCGCCTCAGCCTCCGGCCCGCTCGCCGAGGGTTCGCTGCTGAGCACCATCGCGGGTTCGTTCGCAGGCACGACGATCCTGATCGTCGTGCTGGTGATCGGCTCGACGTTCGCCGCCGCGCTGCGTCAGCGCCGCCGCGAGTTCGCCCTGCTGCGCGCGGTCGGCGCGACCCGCGGCCAGGTGCGTCGGCGCATCACGATCGAGGTGCTCGGCGTGTTCGCCGTCGCGGCACCGCTCGGCGCCCTGCCGGGATTGGCCGCCGCGTCGCTGCTCACTCCGCTGCTGTCGGAATCCGGCATCGTCTCGGCCGGGTTCGCGATGACGATCTCGGGCTGGCCGGTGCTCGCGATGCTGCTGGTGCTCGTGCCCACCGGCGTCCTGGCCGCTCGGGTCGCCGCACGCGAGACGCTGCGCACGAGCCCCGTCGCCGCGGTCGCCGGGAGCGCGGTCGAGGCGCCGACGGTCGGAAGCGGTCGCAGGATCGCGGCCGTTGCGGTCGCGGTCGCGGGCGTGCTCGTCGCCCTGACGCCGTTCTTCGTGCCGGGCACGATCGGCAGCGCGACCGGTGCCGTCTCCGCGTTCCTGCTGATCACCGCCGTTGCGCTCGCCGGGCCGCTGATCCTGGCCTCTGCGGCACGTCGCGCCCTGGAGGCATCCCGCGTTCCTCGAGTGGCCCACGCGCTGCGAGGCGCCGGCGGCACGCTCGCGCTGCTCAACGCGCGCGGATTCTCGCGCCGCCTCACGACGGCCGTCGTGCCGCTCGCCCTGCTGCTCGCCCTGGGGACGGTGCAGACCGGGGTGAACCTCACGACGACCGACGCGGCCGCAGCTCAGCTGCGCGCGGGACTGGATGCCGACCTGGTCGTCACCGCTCAGCACACCTTGACGGCCGAGGACGTGCAGGCCGTCATGAACCTGCCCGAGGTCGTCGAGGCGGCCCCCACCGGTACACTCCTCGCCGAAACCAAGGTCGACGACGGAGACGAGGAGCTGCCGTTCCTCGGGTCCGTGTCGTGGGAGCCCGCCGCGCTGCGTTCGGTGCCGACGACCGGCGGCATCGTCGACCCCGCGGTGAGCGCAGGGTCGCTGGCCGACCTCGGAACGGGTGCCGTGGCCGTCAGCGCCGAGACGGTGCTCGGGTCGGGGAAGGGCGTCGGCGACCGCATCCGGGTGCGATACGCCGACGGTGCCGACGAGACGCTCACGATCGCGGCGATCTTCACTCGCGGACTGGGGTTCGGCGACTACCTCGTCGCCGAGAGCGCCCGCTCGGCGCACGGCGCGCCGCATGATGCGGTGTACCTGCGGCTCGCGCCCGGCACGGCCGACGAGGTGCGCGACCTGGTCGCGGCTCTCGGCCTGGAGTCCACGGGGGTGGCCGAGTACGCCGAGGCCGTGGCGGCCGGGGGCGCCGCCCAGCAGGGGCTGTCGACCACACTGCTCCTCACCTTGCTCGCGTTCATCGCGATCGCGGCGGCGAACACGCTCACCACGATGACGGCAGGGCGCCGCGACGAGTGGCGACTGCTGCACCGCACGGGTGCCACGCGCCGGCAGCTCATCGCGATGGCGGCCGTCGAGTCGTCGTTCGTCGCGATCACCGCCCTGGTGCTCGGGACGGCAGCCGTGGTGCCCGCGCTGATCGGCGTCGGCCACGGACTGCTGGGCGGCTTCACCCTGCGCGTCGACCCCGTGCTGTACGGGGGGCTCGCCGCGTCGGTCGTCGGCATCGCCGTCGTCGGCATCGTCGGCACGGCGTTCCGGGTGACGCGCACCACGTCGCCGGCGACCTGATCGATTCGGGCGTCGCCGGGCACCGACGCGCAGATCGGGAACCCCGTGCGGCGATGTTCGGCGCGCTCATTCGGCTCGTGTACCGGCGGCTACCTCGGTCCCGGCCGCGCACCCGGGAACGCCATCGCCTCGGCGAGTTGAGCGGGGTCGAGCGGGGGTTCGGCGAGCGGATGGGCCGCGCCGGCGCGCAGCCCGTCGAGCATGATCGCGAGGTGCCGCTTCCAGGCGGTGGGGCGCTCGGCGCGGATCGCCGCCGTCGACTGCACGATCGACCAGACGAGCAGCCCCACATCGGAGGGCGTGACATCGGCCCGCACGTCGCCCGAGGCCTGGGCGCGGGCGATCAGTGCTTCGAAGTAGCCATGGCCCTCGCGTTTCGCGCGCTCGATGGGCAGGTCGTCGTCGAGCGAGAGCACGCAGACGTCGGTGAAGCCGTGGTCGCGCGACTGCCAGTCGGCGATCGCGACGAGGTGCGAGACGAGCGCGTTCCAGGGGTCGGGATCGTCGAGGGCGGCGCGCGCATGCGCCATCGAACGCTCGACCACGGGCAGGAGCGCGGCGTCGATCAGGCCGGCGCGATCGGTGAAGTGGTGATAGAGGGTGCCGACGCTGACCCCCGCGCGGCGTGCGATCGCCTCGAGCGACGCGTGGAGCCCCGACTCGGCGAACTCCTCGCGGGCGGCGGCGAGGAGCTTGTCGCGATTGCGGACGGCGTCGCTTCGCAGCGGCCGAGTCGGAGCTGGAGGCATCCGACCATGGTTGCAGAACAACTTGAGGGATGCCTCGAATTGATCTAGCTTGAGGCGACCCTCAAGTTCGAACGGAGCATCCATGCCCTCGATCGCCATCTTCGGAGCCGGGCCCGCCCTCGGTCTCTCGACCGCCCGGCGATTCGGCCGCGCCGGCTACGACATCGACCTCGTCGGCCGCACCGAATCGACGCTCATTCGCCTTCGCGACGCGCTGCGCACCGATGGGCTCGACGCGAACCTCGCCATCGCCGACCTCGCCGACCCCGAACGGGTTCGCGAGGTCGCCCGCGAACTCGTCGACCAGCGCGGCGCCGCCCCCGATCTGCTGCTCTACAGTCCGGGCGATGTGCGGCGACTGCCGGTCGCGGCGAGCGACCTGACCGCCGAGACACTGCTGAGCTGGCTGCCGCTCAACCTGCTCTCGCCCGTCGAGCTCATCCACGAGGTGCTGCCGGCCATGACCGACCGCGGGTCGGGAACCATCGTCGTCGCGCAAGGATCGGCGGTGCGCATCCCGACGCCGGCGCTGGCGAGTTCGAGCGTGGCGCAAGCCGCGCTGCTCAACTACCTCGCGGCGATCGCGGTCGACGCGGCCGAGCGCGGCGTCCACGTCGCGAGCCTGCAGATCGGGCAGCTCATCGAGCGCAGCGCGGCCGCCGACCTGTTCGCGGCCGGGCATTTCGACGGGGTCGAGCCGGGCGGCCTGCCGACTGTCGACCCCGACGACCTCGCCGAGACGATCTGGGGCATCAGTGGCGCGCCCGGTCCGGTCGAGTACGCGACCCTGCCGTCGTAGAGGTAGGGCGATGAGATCGCGGCGCGCCGGCAGGTTCAGTCGGCGGATGCCTCGCGAGGCGGGTTGTGCATGAACTCGAAGCGGATGCCGTTGTCGTCTTCGACGAAGGACGCGTAGTAGCGCTCGTTGAACCGCGGGTAGAGCTTCGGTTCGCGCACGGCCGTCCAGCCGGCATCGACCGCGATCGCGTGCAGGCGGTCGACCTCGGCGCGGGACTCGACCGGGAACGCGAGGTGCTGCCAGCCCACCCGGCCGTGCCGGTGAGGGCCGCTGCCCGACTCGCGGGCCGGGAAGAGGATGAGCTCCTCCTCGCCCTTGTACCAGGCCACCGAGCCGTCGGCATCGGCGCGCGTGCACCCGAGCGCTCGCATGACGGGATCGAACTGGGCGATCGATCGGGGCAGATCTTCGACGGAGAGACCGAGGTGATCGAAGAGAGGCATCCGGCCAGCGTAGACGGAACCCCACGTCGAGCACGTGCGAGACTGCCCCGGTGACCGATATCGAGCTGACGCGCATCGCCGGGGGCGCCGTCGGCCTGCACGACGCACGCCGCAAGGTGCGCTGGAGCGTCGAACTCGAGCCGTTCGAGATCGGCGTGTACCCGGTGACGCAGGAGCAGTTGGCCGAGCTGCTCGGCGAGACCGCGACGCATCCGCGCAGGCCCGCGACCGACGTGAGCTGGCTGCGGGCGATCCGGTTCTGCAACGCGGCATCCGAGTGGGAGGGGCTCGAACCCGCCTACACGTACGACGGCGAGGACGTCACCTGGCATGTCGACGCCGACGGGTTCCGCCTGCCGACCGAGGCCGAGTGGGAGTTCGCCTGCCGGGCCGGGTCGACGCGCCCGCACTACGGCCCCCTCGACGAGATCGCCTGGACGAGCGCCGACGGCGTGACCGCGCCGCAGGACGTCGGCGGCAAGCATCCGAACCTCAACGGGCTGTTCGACACGCTCGGCAACGTGTGGAATGGTGCTGGGACCTGCTCGACCCGGCGCGCTACGACGCATACCGCGTGTTCCGCGGCGGCGGTTTCGCCGACGACGCCTGGAGCGTGCGGGCCTCGGTGCGCCGTGGCGGTGCGCCGCGCATGCACCACGAGGACGTGGGGTTCCGCGTCGCCCGTGGCGGCTTCGACGCGACGGATGCCGCGCAGGGCTGGTCGGCAGCCGCCGACCTCGAGCGGGCGGCGATCGACGGCCCCCGGCCGTCGGGGTGGACGCCTCGCGGGTGAGCAGGCGGGACGCGGCTACTCGACCAGCTTGCCCACCGTCGAGACCTCGCGCATGAGCGCCGCGATGTCGTCGGGGATGGGCGGGATCTCCTCGCGGGTCACTCCGGTCGCCGGCGACCAGACGAGGTTCACCTGCAACGACTTGTCGAGCGACGGGTAGTCGCTGCGGTTGTGGCACCCGCGGGTCTCGCGGCGCTCGAGCGCGGCCTCCAGCGTGGCGCGGGCGGCGAGCGCGGCCGACTTGAGGTCGAAGGCGTGCGCGAGGTCCTGGTAGCCGGCGATGTCGGGGTGCACGCCGACATCGGCCATGCGGGCCTCGATCGCGTCGAGCTCGGCGAGCCCGGCGAGCAGCCCCGCTTCGTCGCGCACGACGCCCGCGTGCTCGGTCATGGTGTTGCGGATGGCTCGCTGCAGTGCGCGCACGTTCTCGGTGCCGTCCGAGGCGAGGAGCGCGTCGATCTCGGCGCGCGCCGCATCCACCGCGGCCGCCGACCGAACCTGCGCCGGCAGCGAAGCAGAGTACGCGACAGCGGCCTGGCCCACGATGCGTCCGAACACGAGCAGCTCGATGAGCGAGTTGCCGCCCAGGCGATTGGCGCCGTGCAGCCCACTGGATGCTTCGCCGATGGCGTAGAGGCCCGGGACATCCGTGCCGTGGTCTTCGGGGCGCACCCACACGCCGCCCATCGAGTAGTGCGCGGTGGGCGCGATCTCGATCGGCTCCTTCGTGATGTCGAGCATCTGCAGCTCGAGCATGGTCTGGTACACGCGGGGGAGGCGCTGCATGATCGTCTCGCGGGGCAGGTGCGAGACATCCAGCCAGACCCCGCCGTTGGGGGTTCCGCGCCCCTCCTTGATCTCGGTGTAGCAGGCGAGGGCCACGCGGTCGCGCGTCGAGAGCTCCATGCGCTCGGGGTCGTACTTCGACATGAAGCGCTCGCCGAGGGCGTTGGTGAGGATGCCGCCCTCGCCACGGGCCGCCTCGCTGATGAGGGTGCCGGCAGCGTTCTCGGGCTCGATGATGCCCGACGGGTGGAACTGCACGAGCTCGGGGTCGCGGAGCCGACCGCCCGCCTCGACCGCGAGCCGGAACGAGTCGCCGGTGTTCTCGTCGCGCCGTGACGACGTACGCCGCCAGATGCGGTTGTGGCCGCCGGCGGCCAGGATGACCGCGTCGGCGTGGATGAGGTAGCGCGTGCCGTCGTCGAGGTCGAAGCCGTAGGCGCCGAACACGGCGCCGTCGTCGTTCACGAGGATGCGCGTGACGTACACAGTGTCGAGGATCGGCACGTTCAGCTGCGCGGCCCGGTTGATGAGCGTGCGCTGGATCTCGAGGCCGGTGTAGTCGCCCGCGAACGCCGTGCGGCGATAGGTGTGCGCGCCGAAGAAGCGCTGCGAGATGCGACCGTCGTCTTCGCGGGCGAACGGCATGCCGTAGCGCTCGAGGTCGTCGATGCCGCGCGCCGCGTTCTTCGTCACGATCTCGACCGTGTGCGGGTTGGCGAGCAGGTAGCTCTCTTTGAGGGTGTCGGCGGCGTGCTGCTGCCAGGAGTCGTCGGGGTCCATCGTGGCGAGGGCCGCGTTGATGCCGCCGGCGGCCAGCGAGGTGTGCGCGTCGGACTTGGGGCGCTTGCCGAGGGCGAGCACGTCGACGCCCGCTTCGGCGAGCTCGATGGCGGCGCGAAGGCCCGACCCGCCGGTGCCGATCACGAGGACGGTGGTGGAGAGCTGACGCTCGGAAGGTGTCATGCGCTCGACGGTAGGCGCGCCACACGGATGAGTCCAATGCATCTTCATCGTGAACACGATGCACATACGCTATACATATGAACCTCGAGCAGCTGCGCAGCTTCGTCGAGGTGGCCCGCTTCGGCAACTTCACGCGGGCCGCCGAAGAGCTGCACCTCGCCCAGCCGTCGCTCAGCCGCCAGATCGCCGCACTCGAACGCGACCTCGGTGCCGAGCTCTTCCACCGTGCCCGCGGCGGCAGCACGCTGACCATCGCGGGAGAGTCGCTGCTGCCGCTCGCCCGGCGCATGCTCGCCGACGCGGCATCCGTTCGGCGCGAGCTGGCCGAGCTCGCCGGGCTCGAACGCGGTCGGGTGCGCCTCGGCGCGACTCCGACGCTCTGCATCAGCCTGGTCGCCGAGGTGCTGAGCGCGTTCCACGCGGAGCATCCGGCCATCGAACTCCACCTCTCCGAACAGGGCTCGCACCGGCTGCTCGACGAGCTCGCCTCGGGCGAGCTCGACCTCGCGCTCATCACGACGTCGGATGCCACGACCCCCGAGCGCTTCACGGTGACGCCGCTGCTCGTCGAGGAGTTGGTGGTCGTATCGGCCGCGAGCGCGCCGCCGGTCGCGCGCGGCCGGTCCATCAGGCTCGCGGAGGTGGCGAGCCTGCCGCAGATCGTCTTCAGCTCGACCTACGACCTGCGCAGTGCGACGGACGCCGCGTTCGCCGCCGCGGGCCTCGCACCCGACGTCGTGCTCGAGGGCGCCGAGATGGACGCGGTGCTGCGGTTCGCCGAGCGCGGCCTCGGGGTCGCGATCGTGCCCGCGATGGTGCTCATCGACCGCCCGGGGCTGCGGTCGGTGCGGCTCGAAGCGCCGACGCTCACCAGGTCGATCAGCCTCGCCCGCCCGGCCGACGTGGCGCCGACCGCCGCGGTCGACGTCATGCAGCGCACGATCGCCGCGACCGCGACCGCATTCGCTGCGCGGGCGGGCGAGACGATGCGGCTCGCGCGGTGACGCCGCCCCCCGGCGGCCGACGTATGCTCGTCACGGCATACGTTCGACGGAATCTGCGGGTCGATTCTCAGCCTTCGCCGCTAGAGTCGTGACATCCGATCGCGCGGTACGCCGCCTGGTGAGGGCGACTGCCCGACTCGGCTGGGAAGTCACCCCGATCGAAGGCGAGCCCGGTGTCCGACTCCACCTCCGAAGCGACCGTACGCGTCGTCAAGACCACGCCCCGCGCCCGCGGCGCCAACGCGACCTCCGAGTTCTCGGCCCTGTTGCAGACCGTGAAGAACCTCGGGCTGCTGCACCGGCGCACCGGCTTCTACTGGATCGTCTTCGGCGTCCTCGTCGCCGCGCTGGGCGGAGCGATCGCCGGGTTCGTGCTGCTCGGCGACAGCTGGTTCCAACTGCTGATCGCCGGCGCGCTCGGCATCCTGTTCACTCAGTTCGCCTTCCTCGCGCACGAGGCATCCCACCGGCAGGTGTTCCAGTCGGGGCCGGCCAACGACCGCGCCGGGCGGATCCTCGCCAACGGCGTGGTCGGCATCAGCTACTCATGGTGGATGCACAAGCACTCGCGCCACCACGCGCACCCGAACGTGATCGGCAAGGACCCCGATATCGCCAATGACGTGATCGTGTTCCAAGAGGCCGAGGCCGCGAAAGTGCCCTGGCTGCACGCGCTCGTCGTGCGCAAGCAGGGCTGGTGGTTCTTCCCGCTGCTGATGCTCGAGGGCCTCAACCTGCATGTGCACGGGCTGCGCACCGTGATGGGGCCGCGCAAGGTCGATCGCCGCTGGCAGGAGCTCACGATGATCGTGCTGCGCCTCGCGGTCTACCTCGGTGCCGTGTTCGCGTTCCTGCCGCTCGGCATGGCGTTCGCGTTCGTCGGGGTGCAGCTGGCCGTCTTCGGCCTCTACATGGGCGCCTCGTTCGCTCCCAACCACAAGGGGATGCCGCAGCTGCCGCACGACAGCAAGGTCGACTTCCTGCGCCGCCAGGTGCTCACCTCGCGCAACATCCGCGGCGGCTGGGGGATGCTCGTCTTCATGGGCGGGCTCAACTACCAGGCCGAGCACCACCTGTTCCCGAACATGCCGCGCCCGAACCTCGCCAAGGCCAGCGAGATCGTGCGCGAGTACTGCCAGAATCACGGCATCGTCTACACCGAGACCTCGCTCGTGCAGTCGTACGCCATCGTCGTGCAGTACCTCAACCGGGTCGGCCTGTCGGCCCGCGACCCGTTCGACTGCCCGATGGTCGCGCAGTTCCGAGTGCACTAGCGCCGGGGCGCGAGCTTCCCCTCGGGAAGCGCTGCCGGTGAATGGAAGGGCCGGCCCGCGGCGACGGGCGACCTGACAGCGTGTTCCCATGCGCGACGCTGCGCACGAGGAAGCCGCGAGGAGTCGCATGAAGGTCATCGCCATCGAGGAGCACCTGTTCCCCCGGGACATCCTCGAGAAGGCCGGGCTCGATCTCGGGCTGCGCGCCGGCGCGAAGGCGGCCGAGCTCGACGACGTGGGCGAGGGGCGCCTGCGCGTCATGGACGAGGCCGGCATCGACATGCAGGTGCTGTCGGTGCTCGGCAGCATCGTGCAGGACCTCGAGCCCGCCGCCTCCGCGAGCGTCGCCCGCGAGCTGAACGATCGGCTCGCGTCCGTCGTCGCCGAGCACCCCGACCGGTTCGCGGGGTTCGCGCTGCTGCCCATGACCGACCCGGCGGCCGCCGCGGACGAGCTCGCGCGATGCGTCGAGGAGTCGGGGTTCCTCGGCGCCATGATCCACGGCCAGACCCACGGGGCCTTCCTCGACCACCCGTCGGTTCGGCCGATCCTCGCGACGGCCGAACGCCTGGACGTGCCGATCTACCTGCACCCCGCGCCGCCGCCGCCCGCCGTCTTCGACGCGTATTACTCGGGCCTGCCCGACGAGGTGAGCGCATGCCTGTCGACGTCGGGCTGGGGGTGGCACGCCGAGGCCGGCATGCACGTGGTGCGCATGGTCGTCGGCGGGGTCTTCGAAGAACTGCCGGGGCTGAAGCTCATCGCCGGGCACATGGGCGAGGGGATCCCCTTCCACCTCCAGCGTATGGAGGACATGCTGACGCCCGTGCTGCGCGGCCACGAGCGCACGGTCGCGCAGACGCTGCGCGACAACCTGTGGCTCACCACGTCGGGCTACAACTCGGATGCCCCGCTGCGATGCGCGATCGACACCTTCGGCGTCGACCGCATCCTCTTCTCGGTCGACCACCCGTTCGGTGACAGCGCGAAGGCGACCGCCCACCTGCGCTCGGCGCCCGTGACAGCCGACGAGCGGGAGCGCATCGCCCACGGCAACGCCGAGTCGCTTCTGCGTCTCTGACCGGCTTGCACCACCGCCCCTCCTGCACACCGACCCCGTACACCGACCCTGCACAGCCGAAACGAGCACCGATGACGATCTTCACCGGAGCGGGCAGCTCCACCACGACCACGCACTTCATCGACGGACGATGGACGGATGCCACGGGCCCGACGTTCCCCGTGCGCAATCCGCTCGACGACTCGCTCGTCGCCGAGGCCGCGGCCGGCGGTGCCGCCGAGGCATCCGCCGCCGTCGCCGCCGCCCGGGCCGCGTTCCCCGCGTGGGCCGAGCTCGCGCCGGGCGCGCGCCAGCGGCTGTTCCTCTCGGCCGCCGACATCGTCGAGCGCCGCACCGAGCAGCTCGTCGAGCTGATGGCGGTCGAGGGCGGCGCGAGCCGCGCGTTCTCGACCTTCCAGATCCGCCTGTCGGCGGCGATGCTGCGACAGGCCGCGGGTTGGGGGTACCTGCCGTACGGCGATGTGCTGCGCAGCGACATCCCGGGGCGCACGGCGATGGTCACCCGCAAGCCGCTCGGCGTCGTCGCCGGGTTCACCCCGTGGAACGGCGCGTTCTACCTGGCATGGCGCACCTTCCTGCTGCCGATGGCCTTCGGGAACACGACCGTGATCAAGCCCTCGGAGGAGGCGCCGCTGTCGGCGGGTCTCATCCACGCCGAGATCCTCGCGGAGGCGGGATTCCCGGCGGGAACCTTCAACGTCGTCACGCACGCGCCCGGCGAGGCGGCGGCCATCGCCGACGTCTTCTTCGACAGCCCCGAGGTGCGCTGCATCAACTTCACCGGCTCCGACACGACGGCGCGCATCCTGGGGGAGCGCGCCGGTCGATCGCTGAAGCGCATGGTGCTCGAGCTCGGCGGCTTCAACCCCGTCCTCGTGCTCGACGACGCCGACCTCGAGGAGGCCGTCAAGGCGGTGACGTTCGGCGCGTTCCTGCACCAGGGGCAGGTCTGCATGAACTCCCGCAAGGTGTACGTGGCATCGGCCCTGCACGACGAGTTCGTGTCGCGCCTGGCCGAGCGCGTCAGCGCGCTCAAGGCCGGCGACCCGACCGACCCCGAGGTGATCATCGGGCCGCTCATCACCGACCGCGCCGTGCAGCAGATCGACGAACGGGTGCGCGACGCCCTCGACCGCGGCGCGACGCTCGTGACGGGCGGCACGGCCGAGGGGCGTGTGTACCGGCCGACGATCCTCACCGATGTGCCCGCCGATGCGATCTGCGCGACGGGCCAGGACGAGACGTTCGGCCCGCTGCTCGTCGTCCAGCGCTTCGACGACCTCGAGGCGGCGGTCGCCGAGGCCCAGGCGACGCCCTACGGATTGAGCGCGGCGATCATGACGCGCGACCGCGCCCGTGGCCTCGACCTCGCCCAGCGATTCGACTCGGGCATCGTGCACGTGAACGCGCCCACGATGGCGAGCGAGGCGGCGCTGCCGGTCGGCGGGGTGAAGGACAGCGGCTGGGGTCGATCGGGCCACTACGCCGTCGAGGACTTCACCGAGCTGCGGCTGACCACGGTGAGCAGCGAACCCGGTCGCTATCCGTTCTAGCGGGGGCGCGATCGTGCCCTATGTTCGTCAGCATGGGTTCGACGGCGACCGCCTACCTCACCGGCTTCGGCCGATACCTTCCGGGCGATCCGGTCGACAACGACGGCATCGTGGCGCGCCTGGGCGGTGACGACCCGGTCACCGAGCGGATCCGCCGGCGGGTGCTCGACGCGAACGGCATCCGCCAGCGGCACTACGCGCTCGACGAGCACGGCGAGCCGACCGAGCTCAACGAGCAGCTCGCCGTGAAGGCGCTGCAGGCCGCGCTCGACGACCGCGGCATCGAGGCATCCGACCTGCGGATGCTCGCCTGCGCGACGACCATGGGCGACGTGCTCGTGCCGGGCTTCGCGTCGATGGTGCACGGCCGGCTCGGCGGCGGGCCGATGCAGACCCTCACCGCATCGGGTGTGTGCGCCTCGAGCCTCGCGGCGCTCGACGCGGCGGTGAGCAAGATCCGGCTCGGCGACCATCCGCGGGCGGCGGTCGTCGGCTCGGAGCTGTCGAGCCGAAGCCTGCGGCAGCGCCGATTCGACGGCATCCGCGCCGGCATGGACTCGCACTTCCTGCGCTGGATGCTCTCGGACGGGGCGGGTGCGGTCGTCGTCGAGTTCCAGCCCCACCCGACGAAGCCGTCGCTGCGGGTCGACTGGGTGCGGCAGGTCTCGCTCGCGCACGAGCACGACGTGTGCATGCGGGCGGGCATGCGCGGCGCCGAGCCCGTCGTCGGGCACACCTGGCAGGATGTCTCGATCGCCGACGCCGAGGCGGCCGGCATGTTCGTGCTGCGACAGGACGTGAGCGTCCTCGACGAACTGGCCGAGGCGGGGTTCGGGCAGTTCGAGGAACTCGTCGACATCGGGCTCGTCGACGTCGCACACCTCGACCACGTGATCTGCCACTACAGCACCAATGCGTTCCGCGACCTCGCGTTCGACGCGCTGCGCCGCCGCATCCCGACCCTCGACACCGACCGCTGGTACTCGAACCTCGAGACGCGCGGCAACACCGGCTCGGCGAGCATCTTCATCGCGCTCGACGAGGCGTGGCGCACGGGCCGGTTCGCGCCGGGGGAGACGGTGCTGCTCGCGGTGCCCGAGTCGGGACGATTCTCGTTCGCTTTCGCCCACCTCACGGTGGTCGCGCCATCCGATCAGCAAGGAGCTGCAGCATGACCGATACCCTGACCGCCACCGCCACGCTCGCCGAACGGCTCGCCGACGTCTGGGCGCAGCTCGACGAGCGGCTCGCGCAGGTGCCCGTACTGCGTCGGCTCGCCGACGGCACCGTGACGCTCGACGACTACCGACGGCTGCTCTTCAACCTGCGCCAGCAGGTCGTCGACGGCACGCCGTGGATCTCGCGGGCGGCGTCGAACTTCGACATCGAGCACTTCGACCTGCGCACGGCCGCGATCCGCCACGCCGAGGAGGAGCACCGCGACTACCTGATGCTCGAGCGCGACTACGTCGCGATCGGCGGGTCGCTCGCCGAGCTGCGCGCCGGGCGCAAGAACGTCGGCTCCGAGGCGCTGTCGGGCTACATGTTCCACTACGCCGACCGGCCGAACCCGGTGGGGCTGCTCGGTGCGATGTTCATCATCGAGGGGCTCGGCGCGAAGCGCGCCGCGGGCTGGGCCGAGCGGTTCCAGGAGGTGCTGGGCCTCGCCGACACCCAGGTGCACTTCATGCGGTATCACCAGGAGGCCGACAGCGGGCACACGGGCGACCTCGAGGCGATTCTGAACTCGGGCATCATCGACGATGCGGCCGCCGACGAGATCGTGCGCTGCGCGCAGGTCGTCGCGCGGCTCTACGCGCTGCAGCTCGAAGAGCTGGACAACTGAGGTGACCGAGCCCGTGCGAAGCGACCCGAGCATGTGGGAGGCGGTATCGGTCGATCCCGCCGTGCCGCTCGATCGGGCGGTCGTGCGGCAGATCATCGACGACCAGCGCCGCCTGTCCCGACGCTGGCTCTACCCGATCGCACGACCGTTCTCACGCGTCGTCGTTGCGCTCGTCTCGATCGTCAAGCGCGCGCTGCCGTTCCGGTGGATGCCGCTCAGCACCATGGACCGGCTGTGCATCTGGTACCTGCGGCGATTCGTCTCACCCGACGCCGTCGAGCTGCTCATCCGACACTTCGTCGTCGAGACGAACCTGGTCAACTTCGTGCTGCGCAACACGGCGGCCACGATCGAGCCGGTCACGCTGCGGCCGGTGAGCCTGGCCGAACTCGGCGACCACGCCGTCGTCGAGCACGACGTGAACGTCTACGACGTGCTCACTGCGCTCGACGGCGTGCCGCTGACGCCGCCCGCCCCGCCGGCGCGGCTCGATTTCGCCGAGCTCGACATCCCGGCACTCGACGCCGAACGGTATCGGCGCCGACTGGTGCGCCTCGACATCCAGACCGCCCTCTGCTTCATGAACATTCCGTTCTCGATGGCGCTCACCATGGAGGAGTACCGCCGCGCGGTGCACTCGATGCGGTTCGACGACTCGTTCCTCGAGATCCTCGCGCTGATCTGCGACGACGACACGTTCCGGCGCTGGAAGGTCGGCGAGCTGAGCCTCTGGATGGATTCGAACGTCGACGTGCCCCGCGTGGTCTATCGGCACGCGTTGGTCTGCGAGTATGCGCACGCCCACCTGGTGAAGCTCAGCGCTGCGGAATGAGGGGGGCCCGGGGGCGCTGGGGCAGCCGCTACGGCGTCAGGTCGCCGATGAACTCGAAGACCCCGCCCACCGCGTCGACGACACCCCCGCCCGCGTCGACCAGATCGCCCACCGCGAATCCGAGCTCGACGAGCGTGCCGATCGCGTCGACGAGCACCAGCAGGTCGGTCGTCACCTCGAGCGTGTCGCCGAGGGTGGCGAGCGAGGTCTCGCCGAGTTCGTCGTACGCCAGCTTCAGTTGCGACATCCAGCCCCGCTCGAGGCCGAACACGATCGCGTACGGCAGCAACCGCTCGTGCAGCCGGAAGCGCCCGACGTCGGTGCCGAGCTCAGCCCGCAGGTCGTCGGGCAGGTCGAGCAGCTCGGCCGTGTGCGGCGACTGCAGCACCCGGATGCGGTCGGCCTCGGCGACCGAGAGATATTGCCGCATGCCGTCGAGGTGCGTGCGCCACGGCATCGCCGCCGCGGTGAACCGGCGGGCGCTGCCGCCGGGCGTCACGATCAGCGTCGCGACCGCCGCGGCGAGCGCGACGACCATGCACGCGATCGCCGCCGGCTCGGGGGCGGCGATCGCCATCGCGACGAGCGCGCCCGGGATCGTGGCGATGAGGCCGAGCACGCCGAGTACGCGGAGCGCGGCGCGTCCTCCGCTCGTGCCTGCGGCGAGACCCGCCCGGGTGAGCGTGTCGACCTCGCGGTCGACGAGTGCGCGCAACCGGCGGCCGACGGCGCGGCGATCCTTCGAGAAGCGGCGCACGCGACCGGTCGGATGCCCCGGCCCGAACAGCGCCTCGAGCAGCGCGAGCTCGGGCGCGGTGAAGGATGCCCCGTCGACGAGTTCGACCGCGACGGTCGCGCGCTTCGGGCCCGAGGTGTCGGCGAGCAGGCGCACCTTGCGCCGCACCGCCAGGTCGATGAGGGCGGCGGCCGTCGCCCGACGGTCGCGCCCGGCGAGCACCGCGTCGCCGATGACGGTCGACCCCCGGCGCGGGGCGTACTCGACGATGAGCGAGCGGGGCAGGCGCCCGACGCGCACGCGCGAGGCGATCGCGAAGGCGACGACGACGAGGCCGATGACGGCGAAGACCACGGAGACGGCGAGCACGGCGGCAAGTCTAGGGAGTGCGCCGCCGGAGGCTGCGTCTCAGCGCGGCGACGCGTCGCCCTTCCCGATGCTGAGCCACGCGTCGGGCTCGTCGCCCCGGCGCGCTGGCGAGGCATCCGATGGGGTCGTGCCCGACCGCAGCGCCCGAATCCGCCGGTCGATCTCGGCGTCGGCGACGACCGCCGCGAGCTGGCGCTCGATGTCGGCGTCGGGCGCGGCCGTGAGGTCGGTGAGCGCGCCGCTGGCGAGCAGTTCGTCGGTCGCGGCGGCGCGCGCCTGCATCTGCTTGACGCGGTCGCGTGCGCGGTCGAGGCTCGAGCCGACGTCCTGGATGCTCGAGCTCAGCCCCGAGACCGCCTCGTTCGCCCGCACCTGCGCCTCGGACGCGGTGTAGGTCGCCTTGATCGTCTCCTTCTCGATGCGGAACGCGGCGACCTGATCGGTGAGCCGGCGCTCGCGCTCCTGCAGCTGGGCGGTCTGCTGTTCGAGCGAGGCGTACTGCCGCTGCAACGCACCGACCTGGCCCTCGAGCATCATGCGGCGTTCGATCGCCGCGCGCGCGAGGTCTTCGCGGCCCTGCGCGAGCGCCTCGGAGGCCTGCGCGTCGAGGCGCGCGTACCGGGTGCCCATCTCCTGGCCCTGCAGCTCGATGCGCTTCTTCGCGGTCGCGACCTCGGCCACCGCCTGGCGAACCTGCTGCAGCAGCTTCACCTGCTGGTCGTAACTGTCGTCGAGGGTGTCGCGCGGATCCTCCATGCGGTCGAGCGCCTTCGAGGCCTTGCTGCGGAAGATGGTCTTCACCCGCTGGGTGTTGCTGTTGCTCATGATCGGTTCCTCTTGTCGATGGCGGTCGGTTGCGAGATCGTGTCGCGTCGGTTGAGTGCCTGTAGCTCCTCGATGCCCACGTGCAGGGCCGCGACCTCGCGGGCGACATCGGAGTCGAGGGCGGCGAGCGTGTCGTCGGTGGCGCCCGAGAGGCCGGATGCCACGGCCGAGCGCACGAGGCGGACGAGCCGTTCGACCTGGTCGACGCGTCGGCGGGCCGTCGGCAGTTCGGACGCGAGCTGCGAGGCATCCGTCTCCGACTCCATCAGCCGAAGCTGCAGGTCGAGCACGCGCCCCTCCTCGCGGATGCGGCCGAACAGGCGCGGGAGCTCGCCGCGCGGACCGGGTGTGTCGGGCCGCGAGATCAGGGCGATGGCTGCGGTGCCGCTTCGCAGCGTGTCGTCGAGGCGGACGCGCAGTGCGAGCACGGTGCGCTGCGGACCGCGGCTCACGCGCGCGCGGGTGCGCAGCGCCGTGCCCTCGACTTTCGCGCTGTGCCGGATGCGCCGGTAGAGCGTCCGCATCAGCAGGACGACCGTGACGAACGACGCGATGCCCAGCAGCACGATGACGCCGAGCGCCGTCAGCACCACTTCGATGCCGGTCACGAGCACCACCCCCGTCTTCCCCCGACGTTCGCGCCGGTTCCGATGCCGACGCGAAACGCGATATAACGCGTTGTGCGGCAAAGATACCCCGAATCCCGTGAAAGCGTGAGGGGGTGGTGTGGGATTCCCAGCCGGCGCTCTCGCCCGCCCGCTCCGTTGCGCCACTTCGGCGGCCTCTGCGCCCGCCGATCTGGCGCGGACGGCGCCGAAGTGGCGCAGCGCGGGTGCTGGCGACCGCACAAGCTCAGCATCGATCAGGATTCGAGAAGCCGCCGTCGGCGGGGGCCGCCTAGCCTGAACTCGACGGCCCGATCGGCGGGGCGACGGAGTCCACGAGCGACAGAGGGAGACGAGCGATGGCCGGCAGCGAGGCATCCGCAGGACTGACCAAGGACGAGCGCGACGCGGTGAAGCAGCGCGCGAAGGAGCTGCGCGAACAGGCGAAGGCCGGCAAGAACCGCGCTGCCGGGGAACAGGCCGTGCGCGAGGCGATCGCCGCCCTCGAGCCCGACGACCGCGCGCTCGCCGAAGGGCTCGACCGCGTGATCGCCGAGGTGGCGCCCGACCTGGTGCCGAAGACGTACTACGGCATGCCCGGGTACGCCAACGCCGAGGGCAAGATCGTCGTCTTCATCCAGCCCGCGAAGAAGTTCAAGACCCGGTACGCCACGATCGGGTTCGAAGACCGCGCCCACCTCGACGACGGCGACCTCTGGCCCGTCGGATTCGCGGTGCGCACCTGGACGCCCGCGGTCGAGCAGGCGGTGACCGACCTGGTGCGGAATGCGGTGGCGTGACCGCGATACCGTGATCGTGCACTGACCCGAACGAGGGGGGTTTTGACTCAGGTCACCGGACGTGCTTATACTCGCAGCCTGCGGGAATACGCTTTCCCACCTTCACGACGACGTCGAGGTGACCATCATGTCAGTGCAACAGTCGGCCACGGTTTCAGTGGCGGTCCACGAGGCGCGCGGGTCCGAGCCGCACCGCCTGGCGGCATGGTGGGTGCGCAACTGGCATCCGATCGTGTTCGCCGGCGTCGTGCTGGTGATCTGGTGGGTGGCGACCTCGCTGCAGTGGGTGGCGCCGTACATCATCCCGTCACCCGCCGCGACCTGGGCCGCGTTCAGCGACAACGCCGCCTACCTCGCGCAGCAGACCTGGGTGACGACGTACGAAACCGTCATCGGGTTCCTGATCGCGATCGTGATCGGCATCGCGGTCGCCGTCGTCATGGTCTACTCCAAGGGCGTCGAACAGACCCTCTACCCGGTGATCCTCTTCGCACAGGTCATCCCGAAGATCGCGATCGCCCCGCTGTTCGTCGTGTGGCTCGGATTCGGCATGGGGCCGAAGATCCTGGTCGCCGTGCTGATGGCGTTCTTCCCGGTCGCGATCTCGGGCCTCTCGGGCCTGCGATCGGTCGACCCCGAGATCCTGCAGCTCACGTCGACGATGGGCGCCGGCAAGTTCAAGACGTTCCTCAAGGTGCGACTGCCCGCGGCGCTGCCCGAACTGCTGTCGGGGCTGAAGGTGGCCGCGACCCTCGCCGTCACGGGCGCGGTCGTCGGCGAGTTCGTCGGTGCGAACGAGGGCCTCGGCTACGTGATTCTGCAGGCGAACGGCAACCTCGACACCGCGATGCTGTTCGCCGCGCTCATCATCATGTCGCTGCTGGGCATCGTGCTGTTCGCCATCATCCAGATCGCCGAGCGATTCCTTATCCCGTGGCACGCGTCGCGTCGCGACGTGCGCGCCGTGACCGTGCAGGCCTGACCCCTCGAAACCACAGCAGAGAAAGAAGACATTCGATGAAGAAGTCTCGTGCACTCCTCGCCTCGCTCGCGACGGTCGGCGCTGCCGCGCTCGCCCTCACCGGATGCGCCGGGGCCGATCCGGCGGCCGGCTCGGGCGGTGACGACGGCGACGACCTCACCCCGGTGACGCTGATGCTCAACTGGTACCCCTACGGCGAGCACGCCCCCTTCTACTACGGAGTCGAGGAGGGCATCTTCGCCGACCACGGCATCGACCTGACCATCCAGGCCGGCCAGGGGTCGACGAAGACGGCACAGGCGGTCGGCCAGGGCCAGGTCGACTTCGGCTGGGCCGACACCCCCGCCGTGCTCGCGAACATCGACAAGGGCGTCGCCATCAAGAGCGTCGGCGTGTTCCTGCAGACCACCCCGTCGGCGGTGCAGGTCTTCGCCGACTCGGGCATCGAGGAGCCCGCGGACTTGAAGGGCAAGACGATCGCCGTCTCGGCGGGCGATGCGCCCACCACGACCTTCCCGATGTTCCTCGAGGCGGTCGGCCTCAGCACCGACGACGTCGCCCAGCAGAACCTCGATCCGGCGGGAAAGATCGCCGCGATGCTCACGGGCCAGGTCGACGGGCTCATCGGCTTCGCGCACGACCAGGGCCCGACCATCGCCGCGAAGAGCGGCAAGGAGGTGCGCTACCTGCGCTACTCCGACGCGGGCCTCAGCTTCTTCAGCAACGGGCTCGTGGCCTCCGAGTCGACGATCGCCGACGACCCCGAGTTGGTGAAGTCGCTCGTCGCGGCGACCTCTGAGGCGTTCGCGGCCGCGGCCGAGCACCCCGAGGACGCGGTGAAGGCGATGGACGGCAAGGACCCGCAGATGCCCGCGGCCGACGTGCTGCTGAACCAGTGGCAGGAGACCATCAAGCTGCTGAGCACCGACGCGACCGAGGGATCGGCGCCCGGCGTCAACGCCACCGAGGACTGGGAGTCGACGCTCGAGGTGCTCGCCGAGGCCGGCCTGATCTCGGGCGACGGCACCGTCGACACGTACTTCGACGCCTCGTTCGCACCGACCGAGTAGGGATACGCACATGCAGCAGGACACCCAGACGACGGCCGAGCGGATGCCTCGCGGCGACGCCGAGACCATCCTGTCGATCCGCGACGTGTCGATCACGTTCGAGTCCAAGCGGGGCCGCGTGACGGCGCTCGAGGGCGCCGACCTCGAGGTCGAGCGTGGCGAGTTCATCACGATCGCGGGGCCGTCGGGCTGCGGCAAGTCGACGCTCCTGAAGGCGGTCGCCGGGCTCACCACGCCGAGCGGCGGGTCGATCCGCCTGCACGGCGAGGAGGTCCGGGGCCCGCGTCAGGACATCGGGTTCGTCTTCCAGCGCGCCGCGCTGCTCGAGTGGCGCAACGTGCGCGGCAACATCCTGCTGCAGGCCGAGATGCGCGGCATGGACATGAAGGCCGCCCGCGCCCGCGCCGACGAGCTCATCGAGATGACCGGCCTGACCGGCTTCGAGAAGGCGCTGCCGCACGAACTCTCGGGCGGCATGCAGCAGCGCGTCGCACTCTGCCGCGCGCTGCTGCACGAGCCGCGGGTGCTGCTCATGGACGAGCCGTTCGGCGCGCTCGACGCCCTCACCCGCGAGCGGATGAACGTCGAGCTGAACCGCATCTGGGCGCGCACCGGCACGACCGTGCTGCTCGTCACCCACTCGGTGGCCGAGGCGGTGTACCTCGCGAGCCGCGTGGTCGTGATGAGCCCCCGCCCCGGCCGGATCCTCGAGGAGCACCGGGTCGACCTGCCCACCGAGCGCGGCTACGCCGAGGTGCTCGAGACCGGGGAGTTCCACCGCGTCTCGAGTCGGGTGCGCGAGTTGCTCGGCTCGACGGCCGAGGCCGACTGAGCGATCCCGTCGCGCGGGCCGGGCGTCGCGCGGTGCTCGGTCGAGCGCCGCGATCGGGGTCTAGCTCGTCAGACGGTCGTCCGCAAGGGTCTGCCGGTGCTGCGCCGCGAGACGTAGCCTGTGGCATCCGCACCGACGAGCGGGTTCCGCAGCATCCGAGGGAGCCATCATGACCGACGACCGCGACCGCGACGACCGCGAAGGCGAGCGCCCGCGGGGCGAGGACATCGAGCTGCCCGAGGAGCAGCAGGTCGATGGCGAGACAGTCGAGGGCGACACCGCATCGGGCGGCGCACCCGACCCGGCGTGACCGCCATGGCAGCCGAACGGTCGAAGACCGTCGCCGACGCGATCATCGAACGCCTGCGCGCGTGGGGGATCGGCCGCGTCTACGGCTACAGCGGTGACGGAGTCAACGGACTCGTCGAGGCGATCCGACGCACCGAGGGCGGCGTCGCATTCGTGCAGGCGCGTCACGAGGAGAGCGCCGCGTTCATGGCGGTGGGCGAAGCGAAGTACGGGGGCGGTGTCGGGGTCGTACTCGCCACCCAGGGCCCCGGTGCGGTGCACCTGTTGAACGGGCTCTACGACGCGAAGCTCGACCACGTGCCGGTGATCGCGATCGTCGGTCAACAGCACCGCAGCGTGCTGGGCTCCGGCTCCATGCAGGAGATCGACCTGCCCGTGCTGTTCGCCGACGTCGCGGCGCTGCGCACCGAGCGGGCGCTCGGCGGCGAGCAGGCGGTTCGCGCGCTGGCGCTCCTCGACGCGTACGCCGACATCGAGCTGCGGACCTGACGTCTCGCGCGAGGCCCCGGGGCATGTCGGGGCGCGGGGGCTCGGTGGCGAGCGCGGCTATGTTGGACGCATCGCCAGCGCCGGCGAGCCGCGCACGACGAAGGAGCATGCCGATGAGGCTCGAGGGATTCGAACTGCGCCGGGTTGGGATGCCACTGGTGTCCCCGTTCCGCACCTCATTCGGCACCCAGACCGAACGCGACATCCTGCTGGTGCGCGCGGTCACCGACGAGGGCTCGGGCTGGGGCGAGTGCGTCGCGCTGCCCGACCCCGCCTACTCGCCCGAGTACATCGACGGCGCGCAGGACGTGATGCGGCGGTTCCTGATTCCGACCCTCTTCGCGGCGGGCATCGCCGACGCGTACGCCGTCGGCGAGGCGCTGCATCCGTTCAAGGGCCATCGCATGGCCAAGGCCGCGCTCGAGATGGCGGTGCTCGACGCCGAGTTGCGCACCGAGGGGCGCTCGTTCGCGCGCGAACTGGGCGGCGTGCACGCTTCGGTGCCGTCGGGGGTGTCGGTCGGCATCATGGACTCGATTCCGCAGCTGCTCGACACCGTCGGCGGATACCTCGACTCCGGATACGTGCGCATCAAGCTGAAGATCGAACCCGGGTGGGACCTCGAGCCGGTGCGCGCGGTGCGCGAGCGGTTCGGCGACGACGTGCCGCTGCAGGTCGACGCGAACACCGCGTACACCCTGCGGGATGCCCGACACCTGGCCAGGCTCGACGCGTTCGATCTGCTGCTCATCGAGCAGCCGCTCGAGGAGGAGGACGTGCTCGGCCACGCCGAACTGGCGAAACTCGTGCAGACGCCGATCTGCCTCGACGAGTCGATCACCTCGGCGCAGACGGCGGCCGCGGCGATCCGGCTCGGTGCCACGAGCGTGATCAACGTCAAGCCCGGGCGGGTCGGCGGGTACCTCGAGGCGCGGCGCATCCACGACCTCGCCGCGGCCAACGGCGTACCGGTCTGGTGCGGCGGCATGATCGAGTCGGGCATCGGCCGGGCGGCGAACGTCGCGCTGGCGTCGCTGCCGGGGTTCACGCTGCCGGGCGACATCTCGGCCAGCGACCGGTTCTACCGCACCGACCTGACGCCGCCGTTCATGATGGTCGACGGCCGCATCGAGGTGCCGACGGGTCCGGGGCTCGGGGTCGAGCCGATCCCCGAATTGCTCGACGAGCTGACGACGGCGACCGAGTGGATCGCCGCGCCCTGACGGCCGCCGCCGCGCCCTGACCGCGGCCGCGGCCGGGGCGTGGCGTGGCGTGGCCGCAGCCTCAGGCGAGCACGTCGAGTGCGGCCGCGACGATGCCGTCGGCGTCGATGCCGTGGTGCCGGTACACGTCGTCGAGGTCGCCCGACTGCCCGAACCGGCTCACGCCGAGGTTGCGGGCCGGCACCCGGTTGATGCCGGCGAGGAACGCGAGGGTGTGCGGGTGCCCGTCGAGCACCGTCACCATGGGCGCGGCGCGCTCGGCCGGGAACACCTGGTCGAGGATCCAGGATGCCCCGTCGCCGAGGCCGCGCCGGGCCTGCAGCGCCTCGAACAGGAGACCTGCGCTCGTGACGCACACCACGTCGGCCGCGATGCCCTGCGCGGCGAGCCGGTCGGCGGCGGCGAGCGCCTCGGGCACGAGGGCGCCCATCGTGACGATCGTCGCATCGGGCCGCCCGCCCGCGGTGCCGGCCGTGCGCAGCAGGTAGGCCCCCGCGACCACCTGCCGGCGGCGCCGCTCGCGTGCGGCGGGGTCGGCCGGGACATCCGCGAGCTTCTGATCGATCGGTCGCGTCGAGAGCCGCAGGTACGCCGACCGGCCGCCGGGGCGCCCGAGCCGGCCCATCGCGGCGAGCAGCGTCCATTCGACGTCGACGACGAATGCGGGCTCGTACGCCACGCACTCGGGCTGCTCGAGTCCGATCGACGGCGTCGTGATCGACTGGTGGGCGCCGCCTTCGGGGGCGAGGGTCACGCCCGACGGCGTACCGACCAGGATCGACTGGCCGCCCGCGTACATGCCGTACGACCAGGGTTCGAGCGCGCGCTCGACGAACGGGTCGTAGACCGTGCCGATCGGGAACAGCGTCTGCCCCCAGCGGCTCCAGGTCGTGCCGAGCTCGCCGATCAGGCTCACCAGGTTGACCTCGGCGATGCCGAGCTCGATGTGCTGGCCGCTCGGCCGCTCGCGCCAGTGCAGCAGCGTCTCGCCGTCGTCCTCGAACCAGTCGCGCCGCTCTGCGGTCGACCACACGCCGACCTTGTTGATCCACCCGGCGAGGTTCGTGCTGCTCGACACATCGGGGCTCACCGTCACGACGCGCGCCGCGGCGTCCGGTGCGACCCTGGTGAGATCCAGCAGCGCCCGACCGAGCGCCGCCTGGGTGGTGCCCGTCCCGGTGGGCGTGCGGCCCAGGTCGGCGGGCACCTCGGGCGGCGAGGCGGATGCTGCGGGCTCGCGTTCGAGTCGCGCCGCCGTCGCCGCGCACAGCCGGCCGGCGTCGGTGTCGGGCGCGAACCGCTGCCACGGGGCATCCGCTCGCTCGCCGAGCGCATCGGCGAGCTCGCCGTACTGCTCCGCCGAGAGCAGCGACGAGTGGTTCTGCGGGTGCCCCTCGATCGGCAGCCCGCGACCCTTCACCGTGTAGGCGATGATGACGGTCGGCCGGGTGTCGTCGATGGCCGCGTACGCGGCGCGCAGGGCGTCGAAGTCGTGTCCGCCGAGGTTGCGGATCGCCGCCAGCAGCGTGCCGTCGTCGAGCCCGTCGCACAGCGCGGCAATGGCCGCGGCATCCGCCCCGTCTCCCGGCAGACGCCGCCGCAGCTCGGCCGCGTCGCATCGCAGCAGCCGCTGGTACTCGGGGTTCGACATCTCGGTGATGCGCCGGCGCAGCGCGTCGCCGCCGGGCCGGGCGAACAGCTCCTCGAGCAGCCGGCCGAACTTCACGGTCAGCACCTGCCAGCCGGCGGCGTCGAACACGCGCTCGAGCTTCGTCGCGGCGATGTTCGGCACGACCCGGTCGAGCGATTGCCGGTTGAGGTCGACGATCCAGACGATCTCGCCCAGGTCGGCGACGGCGCTGTCGAGCACCGCCTCCCAGATCGCGCCCTCGTCGAGCTCGGCGTCGCCGACCAGCGAGTACTGCCGACCGCGGTTCGCGACGCCGGTTCGCGACTCGACGAACCGCCGGGCGATGGCGCCCCAGATCGGGGCGGTCGCCCCGATGCCCACCGACCCCGTGGAGTAGTCGGCGGGCACCGGGTCCTTGCGCCGGCTCGGATAGCTCTGGATGCCGCCGAACTCGCGCAGCGTGGTCATCCAGCGCTCGTCGAGCGTGCCGAGCAGGTACTCGATGGCATGCAGCACGGGCGAGGCGTGCGGCTTGACCGAGACCCGGTCGGCGGCGGTGAGCTGCTCGAACCAGAGCGACGTCATGATCGTCGTCATCGACGCGCTCGACGCCTGATGGCCGCCGACCTTCACGCCCGAGCGGTTCGGGCGCACCTTGTTCGCGTGGTGCACCATCGAGGTCGCGAGCCACAGCGTGCGGCGCTCGATCTGCTCGAGCACGGCGTTCGGCGATGCGGCGGCCGGATGCTCCGCAGCACCGTCGGCCGCATCGAGCTGGTCGGGGGAGGTCGTGAGAGGGCTCATCCGCTCGGCCTTTCGCGTCATCGTCGAAGCCGACGCGACCCGCGCATCGGTGCCGACCAGTGGAGCATCGGCGCGACGGTGCGCCCAGCTCGTTTCCACTGAATGGACGTGCGCGCCGACGGCCGACCGTCGGCTGGAACCATGGCTCGAGCGGACGCGATGACGCGTGCGCGAGCGACGAAGGAGTCTGCACTATGACCGTTCTGGTGACCGGAGCCACGGGCAACATCGGCCCGCACGTCGTCGAGGCGCTCGTCGCCCAGGGCACCCCGACCCGCGTGATCAGCCGCGATGCGGCCCGGGCCCGAGGCATCCTGCCCGATGCCGTCGACGTCGTCGAAGGCGACCTCTACGCGGGTGCCGTCGACGCCGCCCTCGACGGGGTCGACGCGGTGTTCCTGCTCACGCCGCACGCGTTCGACATGGCCGACCTGCAGCTGCGGATCATCCGCGAGGTGCGTCGCAGCGGCGTGAAGCTCGTGAAGCTGTCGGGCACCGACTCGGCGATTCGTCCCGACGGTCCGCAGGCGCTGCGCCAGCACTGGGAGATCGAGACCGTGCTGCAGGGCAGCGGCCAGCCGTTCGTGACGCTGCGCGCCAACGCCTTCATGCAGACGATGATCGGGCAGATCATGCTGCCCGCGATCCGGGCGACCGGTCGCATCCCGAATCCGCTCGCCGACGCCGGCCTCGCGATGATCGACGGCGCCGATGTCGGGGCGGTCGCCGCGCGCGTGCTCACCGACGACACGTGGGACGGGAGCACCCTCGTGCTCACCGGCCCGCGCGCGGTCGCGTACCGCGAGATCGCCGAGCGCATCGGCGAGATCCGCGGCAGCGCGATCGAGGTCGTCGAGGTCACCCCGGCCGACGTGCGCGCCGGCATGCTCGCCCGCGGCATGGAGCCGTGGGAGGCCGAGCACTTCGAAGAGGTCTACCAGGTGTTCCGCGACCACGGCGCCGAGGTCGTCACCGACACCGTCGAGGTCGTCACCGGGCGCCCCGCCGGCACCGTCGAGGCCTACCTCGACCGCAACGCGGCGTTCTTCCGCGAACCGGGCGCCGCCGCGTGATCCTCGTCACCGCGGCGAACGGCAATCAGGGCCGGCTGCTGATTCCGAAGCTGCTGCGCGCCGGGCATGCCGTTCGTGCCGCAGTGCAGAGCGAGGCTTCCGCGGCCGCCCTGCGCGAACTGGGCGTGAGCGACGTGGTCGTCGGCGACCTCAGCCGCCCCGAGGTCGCGGCGCAGGCCGTGGCCGGCGTGCGCGCGATCTACCACGTCGGCCCGACCCTGCACCCGCGTGAGCGCGAGATGGGGTTCACGGTCATCGACGCGGCGTGTGAGGCGGGCGTCGGACAGTTCGTGTTCAGCTCGGTGCTGCACGCGATCGTCACCGACCTCGTCCAGCACGAGATCAAGCGCGACGTCGAGGAGTACCTGCTCGGCTCCGGTCTCGAGTTCACGATCCTGCAGCCGTCGAACTACATGCTGCCGCTGAAGCTGCGCCCGGTGTTCGAGCGCGATGTGTTCGAGCTCTCGTGGTCGCTCGAGCGGCGCCAGTCGCTGGTCGACCTCGACGACGTGACCGAGGTCGCGGCGCTGGCCCTCACCGAACCCGAACGGCACGCCGGGGCCACGTACGAGCTCGTCGCACCGGGTCGGTACACCGCGCACGAGCTCGGCGCGATCATCTCGGGCGTGCTCGGGCGCGAGATCGCCGTGCGCCAGATCGACGCCGACACGTACGCCCGGGCGTGGCTCGGCGACCGCGACCCGGCCGGCGCCGAGCACGAGCTGCGGGTGCTGCGCTCGATCTCGAGCCGCTACAGCGCACACGACTTCGTCGGCAACCCGAACGTGCTCACGTGGCTGTTGGGGCGAACGCCGACGAGTTTCGAGGCATTCGTGCGCCGCGAGGCGGCGCGCCGCGGAGCACCCCGGCCCGAGACATCCCGCCCACCGATCCCCGCCTGACCGCGTGAGCCCCGCGGACCGCGTGCGACCCGCGTGACCGCGTGAGCCCCGCGGACCGCGTGAGCGCCGCGTGAGGCCCCGCGTCGGGGACGCGTGTTGCCGCTCGTGGCTCGCTGAGGCGGCAACCAGCGTCCCTGACGCGGGGGGTCCGGTGCTGACGCGGGGATCCGGTGCTGACGCGGGGGTCCGGTGCTGACGCGGGGCTCAGGCCGGCGCGTTCGCGCTCGCCGCGACCCGCAGGGCGAAGTCGAGCTGCTCGCGCTGCAGCGCCTCGCCCGCGTGGTGGAAGTCGATGCAGTGGCCCGAGCCCGGCACGAGCTTCGCGTCGACGGCGGGGGACGCGCTGAACGCCGCACCGAACCCGGCGACCTGGTCGGCGTCGGTGATCCAGAGTGCGTCGAACTCGGCCTGGCGGGCGAGCACGGGCACCTGCACTTCGGCGGCGACGGTCGCTACCCGCTCGATCCACGGCCCGGTGATGTCGAGGAGTTCGGCGCGCGGCACCTCGGCGTTCGACGGGTAGCTGGCGGCCGGCATCGACTCGTCGTAGGTGCCCTCGGGGCCGAACATGACCGAGTCCTTGATCGGCACGGGCAGGTCGATCGTCGGGATCGGCGGTAGGTCGAGCCACGCCTGGCGCGACTCGGCGGGCACGGTGAGCAGGCATCCCGACACGGCTAGGCCCAGGAGCGGCCATTCGGGATGCCTCGCGGCGATCGCCGTGGCGACGGCGCCGCCGATCGAGTGCGCGATGAGCACCACACCGGCCAGGCCCTCGCCGTACTCGGCCCAGATCTCGCCGATCACCTGGTCGAGCGCCTCGGCGTTCTGCAGGATGATCGATTCCTCGGGCTCGATCCAGGTGCTGCCGGCGTAGCCGGGCCGGTCGAGCGCGATGATCGGGATGCCCGCCTCGACGGCGCGGTCGATCAGCGAGTAGCCGGGGATGTCGAAGTACTCCGAGGTGTAGGTGCCGCCGTGCAGGGCGATCACGAGGGGCGCGCCGTCGGCACGCTCGGCGGGCGAGCCCTGCCGGCCCGTGATCGTGAGACCCGAGGCCGGGCCGTCGCCGGTGACGGCGTGCGTGAACGCCTGGGTGTTCGTCGTTGAACTCATGTCACTCTCCGTGGGGTGCCGCCGGCATCCTCGCGCGACGGGTACCTCGACTATCGGCACGTCGTGCACGAACCGACACCAGTGTTCCATTCATTGGAACAGGGGTGGCATCTGCCGGGCGCGGCTCGGCATCCGAGCGCGCGTCCCATTCAATGGAATGAGGCTGGGTGGCATCGGCGCCGTCGTGGTCTGGTGGGTCAGCACCGCCGAAGACCTGCGGTGCGATCCACCTTCCTTGGAGTCGATGATGCCTACCAACCGTGCGACGGACCGTCCCCTCGCGGCCCCCACGCTGCACCACACCACTTTCACCACGCTGCGCCTCGACGAAATGGTCGAATGGTACGGCGTCGCCCTCGGCCTGTACCCGGCCTTCCACGGCGAGGATGCCGCGTGGCTGACCAACGACGCGGCCAACCACCGCATCGCGCTGCTGTCGCCTCCCGGGCTCAAGCACCCGGTCGACAAGGGGCATTCGACCGGCATCCACCACACGGCGTTCGAGTTCGAGACGTTCGACCAGTGGCTGAACAACTACATCCGCCTGCGCGACCGCGGCATCACGCCCTTCCTGTACCTCGACCACGGCATCACCATGTCGGTCTACTACCAGGACCCCGACGGCAACGGCGTCGAGATCCAGGTCGACTGCTTCGGCAACTGGCGCGACTCATCGCAGTGGATCAACTCGGCGCTCGAATTCGCCGAGAACCCGATCGGTACCTGGTTCGACCCCGAGAAGCTGGTCGAGGCGCGCGAGCAGGGCCTCACTTTCCAGGAGATCCACGAGAAGGCCCGCGCCGGCGAGTACGTGCCCGACGAGATCCCGAAGGACATCTTCCTTCCCGAGCTCTACTGAGTCGCGGCGCGCGCCCCCACCTCGCGCGAGATCGATGCGGCGATCGCCATCACGGCGGGCTCCAGCATCCGAACATCGAGCGACCCGTCGGTGCCGACGACCGACAGTGCGGCGACCACCTTGCGGTCGCCGTCGAGGATGGGGGCCGCGACCGACGCGGCCGGCTCGGGCAGCAGCCGGGTCATCGTCGCCACCCCCGTTCGGCGGATCAGGGCGAGTCGGTCGCGCAACTCGACCGGGTCCATCAGCGTGTCCTCGGGATCGAGCCGCAGCGGCCGACGGAGGTACGCCTCCTGGAAGCCGGGCTTGGTGTGTGCGAGCAGGATGTTGCCGAGCCCGGTCGCGTGCAGCGGCACCCGCCCGCCGACGTGGTACAGCACCTTGGCTGCGCCGGGGGCCGAGAGCCGTTCGACGATGACGGCCTCGTCGTCCTCACGGACGGCGAGCTGCACGTGCTGGCGGGTGGCACGGTGCAGGTCTTCCATGTAGGGCAGCGCGATCGCCCGCAGCCCGTGGCCGCGCGGCGCGAGCGCGGCGAACTCGAGCAGGCGCAGGCCGAGGCTGTACGCGCCGTCGGGCCGGCGCTCGAGGGCGCCGAGGCTCACGAGCTTGCCCGACAGCCGCGACGCGGTCGAGAGCGGCAGGTTCGCGATCGTGCTCAGTTCGGTGAGCGTGAGCCTCGGCCGTGCCGGGGTGAAGGCGGCGAGCAGGCGGAACGCGCGGTCGAGCACCGCTTCGCCGTTGGGCGGTCGATGGCCTCGTCGCACCTCGTTCATGCTGCCGATTCTGCCACTGAATGAAAGTCGGTCGGGCACGGGCTCCCGCCGCAACGAAGATCGACCCACGACGAGAGAGGTGCGCACGATGGCGTACGCCCCAGCAGGCCCCCACCGAGGCGACGACCGCGACCCGAGCGCGATCGTCGTGGGCGGCGGACCGGTCGGGCTCGCGACGGTGCTCGAACTGCACCGCCACGGCATCCGCGTCGCGCTCGTCGAGCCGCGCACCGACGTCGAGCACTCGCGGCCGCGGGCGAAGACGACGTCGGCCCGCACGATGGAATACTTCCGCCGGTGGGGCATCGCCGACCGGGTTCGCGCGGCGGCGGCCCTGCCCGTCGACTGGTCGCACCGGGTCACCTTCTGCACGACCGTCACCGGCCGCGAGATCGCGTCGATCGACCGCGTGCTCGGCCTCGACCTGACGGGCAGCGACCTCGCGGCCGAACCTGCCCAGCAGGTCACCCAGCCGGTCATCGAGGAGGTGCTGCGCGCCCGCGTCGCCGAGCTCGACGGCATCGACGCGCGGTTCGGCTGGCGGGCGGTCGAGGTGTCGCAGGATGCCTCGGGCGCGACGGTCGCGATCGAATCCGCCGCCGGTGAGCGCGAGGTGCTCGCCGCCGACTGGGTGATCGGCGCCGACGGCGCCCGCAGCGTCGTGCGCGCCGCGATGGGCGCGCGCCTCGAGGGCGCCGCCGGCGGCCGCCCGAACGTCAACATCACGTTCCGCTCGCGCGGGCTCGCCGAGCGCATCCCGCACGCCCCGTCGATCCACTACTGGGTGCTGAACCCCGGCGCGCCCGGCGTCGTCGGGCCCCTCGACCTCGACGGCACGTGGTGGGCGATCTCGACCGGCACCGAGTCGATCGCCGACGACGCCGAGGCGATCGGGCTCGTGCAGGGGCTCGTCGGAGCATCCGACCTGGATCTCGAGATCGTCGCGACCGACCCCTGGCAGGCGAGGCTGCTGCTGGCCGACCGCTACCGCGCCGGCCGGTTATTCGTCGTCGGCGACGCCGCCCACCAGAACCCGCCCTGGGGCGGGCACGGCTTCAACACCGGGGTCGGCGACGCGGTCAACCTCGGGTGGAAGCTCGCCGCCGTGATCGCCGGCTGGGCGCCCGAGACGCTGCTCGACAGCTACGAGTCCGAACGCCGGCCGATCGCCGCGCAGACGATCGAGGTCGCGGCGGCCAACATGCGCGCCCTGCCGATCGAGCTCGGCGACCCGGCGTTCCTCGCCGACGGACGCGAGGGCGAGGCGGCGCGCGAGCGCGCGGCCGCCGCGATCCTCGCGACCAAGGACGCGGAGTTCCACGCCGACGCGCTCATCCTGGGCTACGGCTACACGGATGCCGCGACCGACCAGTGCCCGTCGCTCGGCGAGTACCGCCCGATCGCCGCGGCCGGCAACCGGCTGCCCCACCGATGGCTGCCCGACGGCAGTTCCGCCTACGACCGGCTCGGCGACGGGCTCACCGCGATCGGGCCCGACGGCGACACGACGGTGCTCGCCGTCGCGGCGGCCGCCCGGGGCATCCCGTTCTCCGTGATCGACGGCCCCACACCCACCCTCGTCGTACGACCCGACCAGCACCTCGCCTGGGTCGGCGACGGCGTCGCCGACCCCCGGGCCGCCGACGCCGTGCTCGACGCTGCGCTGGCCGGATTCGCCGGCCCCGCCGAATCCGCCGGATGAGCGCACCCCCTCCCACCGAAAGGACGACGATGTCCCGCACCTTCACCATCACCGATGCCCGCATCTACGACGACGGGCGGCTGAGCGAACCGCGCTCGGTCGCCGTGGTCGACGGCGTCATCGCCTCGATCGACGCGGCCGACGCCGCCGACGCCCCGCCGGTCGCCGACGTCGAGATCGTCGACGCTGCGGGCGCGACCCTGCTGCCCGGACTCGTCGACGCGCACGTGCACGTGCACCACGCCGACCACCTCGCGGCGCTCGGGAAGGCCGGCGTGACCACCGCCTTCGACCTCGGGGCGCCGAAGCTCGACGCCACGTTCGCGCTGCGCACCGCGGGGCCCGGCGCCACGACCCTGCGCTCTGCCGGCTACCCGGCGAGCGCACCGAAAGGCCTGCACACCACCAAGCTGGGCATGCCCGCTTCGACCGCGGTGACGGGGCCCGACGACGCGGCGCGGTTCGTCGCCGAGCGCGTCGCCGACGGCAGCGACTACGTGAAGATCATCATCGACGTGCGCATCCCGTTCCGCGCGAAGCCGCTCGATGCGCGGACGGTCGACGCGATCACGCGTGCGGCGCACGACGCCGGGCTGAAGGTGATCGCCCACGTCACCAGCCCGAAGGCGTTCGCCGCCGCCGCCGACGCCGGCGTCGACCTGCTCACCCACGTGCCCGTCACCGCCACCCTCGACGAGCGGTTCTGCGCGAGCCTCGCCGAGCGCGGCGTCGCGGTGTCGCCCACCCTCGGCATGCTGAAGGCCCTCGTCGAGCACTGGCCGTTCCCGGTCAAACCGCGCGGCCTGTCGTACGAGCACGCGAGGGCGTCGGTGACGAACCTGCACCGCGCCGGGGTCACGCTGCTGGCCGGCACCGACGCGAACGACGACCACGGCGCGCCCGCGAAGATCGCGCACGGCCCCGGCCTGGCCGACGAGCTCGAGCTCATGGTCGGCGCGGGGCTCACGCCCGCCGAGGCGATCGCCGCGGCCACCACCGCGCCGCTCGCGTTCTTCGGCTTCGACGACCGCGGCACGGTGCGGGCCGGGCTGCGCGCCGACCTCGTGCTGACCGCGGGCGACCCGACCGCGCAGGTCGGCGCCGTGCGCGACGTCACCGCCGTGTGGATCGGCGGGGTGCGCGTGCGCTGAACACGAGACACCGGCTTCCCGCGCCCTCGCAACCCCGTACGAAAGGAACCCCATGCGCATCGCGAACCTGAACGGCCGTGCCGTGCTCACCGACGCCGACACCCGACTCGCCCTCGACATCGAACGCGCGAGCGACGGCCGATTCGGCGCCGACCCCGGTGCCGTCTACGAACGCTGGAGCGAGTTCGCGCAGTGGGCTCGGCAGCAGGATGCGGCATCCCACCGCGACGCCGTGCCGGTCGTGCCGGCCGACCTCGGCCCGGTGGTGCCACGCCCGCCGCAGATCCTCGCCGTCGGCCTGAACTACGCCGACCACGCCGAGGAATCGAACATGACGCTGCCCGAGCACCCCATGGTGTTCACGAAGTTCGCGTCGAGTCTCGCGGGGCCCGACGTCGACGTCGAGTTGAGCGGCGACACCGTCGACTGGGAGATCGAACTGGTTGCCGTCGTCGGCGTCGGCGGTCGTGACATCCCGGCCGAGCGCGCGTGGGATCACGTCGCGGGCCTGACCGTCGGACAGGACCTCAGCGACCGCACCGTGCAGTTCCAGAGCACGCCGCCGCAGTTCAACCTCGGCAAGTCGCTGCGTCGCTTCGCGCCGGTCGGCCCGGCCGTCGTGACCGTCGACGAACTGCGCGCGGGCGGCCTCGACCCCGACGACCTCGCGCTGCGCTGCACGCTCATCGAGGTCGACGGCACCGAGCGCGTGCTGCAGCAGAGCCGCACGGCACAGCTCATCTTCTCGATCCCCGACCTCGTCGCCCGGCTGTCGGCGAGCGTCGAGCTGCTGCCCGGCGACCTCATCTTCACCGGCACACCCTCGGGCGTCGGATTCGGGCGGACCCCGCGCGAGTACCTCGTCGCCGGGCAGACCGTCGTCAGCGAGATCGACGGGCTCGGAAGCATCCGGCAGCGGTTCGTCGTGAAGGAGGCGACCGCCTGATGACCAAGCTGCGGGCCAGCGCGGCCGAGGCGCTCGCGGGCGAGGTGCGCGACGGCATGACGATCGCGGTCGGCGGGTTCGGGCTGTCGGGCATCCCGCGCGAGCTCATCGAGGCGCTGCGCGACACGGGCGCGCGCGACCTGGTGATCGTGTCGAACAACATGGGCGTCGACGGCAAAGGGCTCGGGCTGCTGCTCGAGAACCGCCAGGTGCGCAAGGTGCTCGCGTCCTACGTGGGCGAGAACCGGCTGTTCGCCGAGCAGTACCTGACCGGCGAGCTCGAGGTCGAGTTCGTGCCGCAGGGCACGCTCGCCGAGCGGCTGCGGGCGGGCGGCGCGGGCATCCCGGCGTTCTATACGGCGACCGGCGTCGGAACCCCGGTCGCCGAGGGCAAGCCCACGGCCGTGTTCGACGGCCGCACCTACGTGCAGGAGCGCGGCATCGTCGCCGACGTCGCGCTCGTGCGCGCCCATCGGGCGGATGCCGCGGGCAACCTGCGGTACCGGCTCGCGGCGCGCAACTTCAACCCGCTGGTCGCGACCGCGGGGCGGCTCACGATCGCCGAGGCCGAAGAGGTCGTCGACGGATACCTCGCGCCCGACGACATCGTGACGCCCGGGGTGTTCGTGCAACGGGTCGTCGAGGTCGTCGACCCCGTCAAGGACATCGAGCAGCGCACGGTGCGTCCGAGGGCCGAGCCCCCGGCCGCGCCCGTGCCCCCGGCCGCGCCCGAGCCGCCGGCCGCGCCCGCCGGATCGGAGGCCGACCGTGTGGACGCGTGACGAGATGGCAGCGCTGGCCGCCCGCGAACTCGACGACGGGCAGTACGTGAACCTCGGCATCGGCATCCCGACGCTGGTCGCCAACCACCTGCCCGACGGCGTCTCGGTGACGCTGCAGAGCGAGAACGGCATCCTCGGCATGGGGCCGTACCCGTTCGAGGGCGAGGAGGACGCCGACCTGATCAACGCCGGCAAGCAGACTGTGACGCTCGCCGAGGGCGCGAGCGTGTTCGACTCGGCGACGTCGTTCGCGATGATCCGCGGCGGGCACGTGCAGACCGCGATCCTCGGCGCGCTGCAGGTCTCGCAGTCGGGCGACCTCGCGAACTGGACGGTGCCCGGCAAGCTGGTGAAGGGCATGGGCGGTGCGATGGATCTCGTCGCCGGCACGCCGCGCGTCATCGTGCTCACCGAGCACGTCGCGAAGGACGGCTCGCCGAAGGTCGTCGAGGAGTGCACGCTGCCGCTCACCGGCCGCGCGTGCGTCGACCGCATCATCACCGATCTCGCCGTGTTCGATGTGGTCGACGGCGGCCTGCACCTCGTCGCACTCGCCCCCGACGTCACGCTCGCCCACCTCCGCACCGTCACCGCCGCCCCCTTCCACACCACTCGCTTTTCTCAGGAGATTCGGCGCCCCGGGGCAGCCTCACACGGCGTGTCGTCCTGAGAAAGGCCCTGTTTCGCCGGGGACGCCTGAAAAGAGCGTCAGTCGGCGGGGGTGCCCGGGTCGGCGGCGGTGAGCGCGGCAGCGCTGCCGGCCTGCTCCTCGGGGCGGCGGATCCAGATCCACGACACGACGCCGCCGGCGGCCATGAGCGCGGCGGTCACGATCGCGGCGCGGTGGAACCCGTTCAGGTCGAGCTGACCGCCGACGATCGCGGCGAGCATCGCGATCACGATGAGGCCGGCGACGCGCGCGACGGCGTTGTTCACGGCCGACGCGATGCCCGAGCGGGCCGGGTCGATTGCGCCGAGGATGGCGCTGGTCAGCGGCGTGACGGTGAGGGTCAGCCCGATGCCGAACACGACGACGCTCGGCAGCACCTGCCACCAGTACGAGAAGTCCTCCGACACGGTGAGCAGCAGCAGGGCCGCCGCGGCCATGATGATGGGCCCGATCGTCATGAACAGCCGCGGCCCGAGCTTGCCCGACCAGCTGCCGACCCGTGAGCTGAAGCCGATCATGATGAGCGTCGACGGCAGCGTCGCGAGCCCGGCGAGGGTCGCCGTGAGCCCCGCGCCCTGCTGCAGGTAGACCCCGAGCACGAATCCGTTGAGCGAGAGCGCGCCGTAGACGAACAGCGTCGCGATGTTGCCGCTCCAGAAGTTGCGGACTTTGAACAGCGACAGCGGCATGAGCGGCTGCGGCGCGAAGCGCTGGCGCACGATGAACCCCGCGAACGCGGCGGCGCCGACCGCGAGCGGTATGAAGATCGCGGGCGAGCCCCAGCCGAGGTTCGGCTGCTCGATGAGGGCGAACACGATGCCGCCGAGCCCCACCGTGCAGAGCGCGGCGCCGAGCCAGTCGATGCGGGCGCCGACGCTCCGCTCGTCGCGGTGCCCGAGCCGCACGAGCAGCCAGAGCGTGACCGCGATCGGCAGCACGTTGATGAGGAACACCAGCCGCCACGTCGCGAAGTCCACGAACAGCCCGCCGACGAGCGGCCCCGCCACCATCGCGGCGGTGGTGAGCGCGGTCCAGATGCCGATGGCGCGCGCCTGCGCCTCGTCGCGGAAGTTCGCCGTGATGATCGCGAGCGAACTCGGCACGAGCAGCGCACCCGCGATGCCCTGCAGTGCCCGCGCGACGATGAGGAACTCGGGCGAGGGCGCGGCCGCCACCGCGATCGAGGTGAGGCCGAAGCCGATGAGGCCGATCCTCATCACGAGCCACCGCCCGTACACGTCGCTCGCCGAGCCCGCGACGAGGATCAGCGAGCCGAGGGTGATGAGGTACGCGTCGACGGTCCACTGCTGGGTGGTGAGCCCGCCGCCGAGTTCGCGCGTGATGGCCGGCAACGCCACCGTGACGACGGTGCCGTCGAGGAAGGCGACGAACGACGCGAGCACGGCGATCGCGAGCACGAGTCGCTGGTCGCGCGACATGGTCTCGACCATGTGCCCACGGTAGCCCGCGGCATCCGCTCCCGCTCGCTTGCCGTCGAGAACGGCACCGCCTATGATCCGAATGCGCGATATGCGAATGCTACGTTCGATTATCGAACGAGATCACGATGGAGTGAGGAGATCCCGTGCAGTTCCACCACCACGGCTACGTGTCGGGCGACCCGCGGGTCGAACCCGCCGCGGGAATCGGGCTCGACCGGCCGACCGAACTCCCCGACGAGGTCGACGTGCTGATCGTCGGGTCGGGCCCCGCGGGCATGATCGCGGCGGCGCAGCTCGCGCAGTTCCCCGACGTGTCGACCCGGCTCATCGAGCGCCGCGACGGGCGACTGGTCATCGGCCAGGCCGACGGCATCCAGGCGCGCAGCGTCGAGACGTTCCAGGCGTTCGGCTTCGCCGAGCGCATCATCGCCGAGGCGTACCGCATCACCGAGATGGCCTTCTGGAAGCCCGATGTCGCCGACCCGTCGCGCATCGTGCGCACCGCGGTCGCGCCCGACGACCCCACCGGCATCAGCGAATTCCCGCACCTCATCGTGAATCAGGCGCGCGTGCTCGACCACTTCGCCGAGTTCGCCGCGAACTCCCCGGGCCGCATCACACCCGACTACGGGTGGGAGTTCCTCGGGCTCGAGGTCGACGAGACCGCCGCCGAGACCGTCGCCGGCGAGGCATCCGCCCACCCCGTCGCCGTGCGCGTGCGGCGTACCGCCGGCGACGACGCCGGGCAGGAGCGCACCATCCGCGCCCAGTACGTCATCGGCGCCGACGGCGCGCGCAGCCGGGTGCGGGACGCGATCGGATGCCGCATGGCCGGCGACCGGGCCAACCACGCGTGGGGCGTGATGGATGTGCTCGTCGTCACCGACTTCCCCGACATCCGCACGAAATGCTCGATCCAGTCGGAGGCGGGCAACATCCTGCTCATCCCGCGCGAGGGCGGGCACCTCTTCCGCATGTACGTCGACCTCGGCGAGGTCGCGCCCGACGACGCCGGCGCGGTGCGCGCGACCACGATCGAGCAGATCATCGCGAAGGCGAACGCGATCATGCACCCGTACACGCTCGACGTGCGGCACGTCGCCTGGCACAGCGTGTACGAGGTGGGGCACCGGCTCACCGACCGGTTCGACGACGTGCCCGCCGACGCGGTCGAGCGCCGCCACGCGCGCGTGTTCATCACGGGCGACGCCTGCCACACGCACAGCGCGAAGGCCGGGCAGGGCATGAACGTCTCGATGCAGGACGGCTGGAACATCGCCTGGAAGCTCGGCCACGTGCTCGAGGGCCGAGCGCCCGCCGCGCTGCTCGAGACCTACTCGGCCGAGCGGCAGGTGGTCGCTGCGAACCTGATCGACTTCGACCGCACCTGGTCGAGCATGATGGCGCGCAAGCCCGAGGAGTTCGACAGCCCGACCGAGCTCGAGGACTTCTACGTGCGCACCGCCGAGTTCCCGGCCGGGTTCATGACCGAGTACGCGCCGTCGCTCATCGTCGGCGGGGCGGGCCACCAGCCGCTCGCGACCGGGTACCCCATCGGCAAGCGGTTCAGGTCGGCGCCGGTCGCGCGCGTGTGCGATGGCAACCCCGTGCAGCTCGGGCACCACGCCCGCGCCGACGGGCGCTGGCGCATCTACGCGTTCGCCGACGCGGCCGGTGCCGGTGAGACCTCCGGCCCGGCGCTCTCGGCGTTCGCCGAGTGGCTGTCGAACTCGCCCGACTCGCCGCTCGCCGCGGTGCCCGACGGCGTCGCGCCGAACGACTGGTACGACGTCAAGGTCGTGTACCAGCAGCCGCACGGCGAGGTCGACCTCGGTGCCGTGCCGCGGGTGTTCCTGCCGGCGACCGGGCCGTTCGGGCTCACCGACTACGAGCACGTCTACGCCGTCGATCCCGCCGACGACGTCTTCGACGCACGCGGCGTCGACCGCGGCGGCGTGGTCGTGGTGGTGCGCCCCGACCAGTACGTCGCGAACGTGCTGCCGCTCACCGCGACCGACGAGCTCGCGCTGTTCTTCGCGCCGATCGTGCGGAAAGAGCCGGCCGCCGTCAGCGCAGGTCGGCGGTGATCTCGACGGCGGCCTGCCGGAGTCGCACTCCGATGGGGGCGGGATCGCGGTCGCTCGCGACATAGACCACCGCGATGGCCGCGACCGGTTGCCCGGGCGCGGACACCGGCGACGCGACCGCGGCGAGCCCCGGGATCACCTCGTCGTGACTGGTCGCGTACCCGCGCGCGAGCGCCTCGGCGGCCTCGTCGCGCGGGTGCTCGTCGGGCAGCGCGCGCCACTGCGCCTCGGTCAGCACCGACTGGATCGCGATGCCCGGCGCACCGGTCGCGAGCGGATGCCTCGTGCCGGGTCGCTGGGCGACCGTGCCGTGCGCGTGCGTCGGCTCGACCGTGACGAGGGTGACGACGTCGTGGCGGTCGAGCACGACGAGGAACGCGGTCATGCCGAGCTCGTTCGCCACCGCAGTGAGCTGGGGGAGTGCCGCCGACTGCAGGTCGCGCGAGACCGAACGGGCGAGGGTCGCCATGCGGGGGCCGAGCTGCGCGGCGCCGGCCGCATCGCGCACGACCAGTCCGTGCTCTTCGAGGGTGCGCAGGATGCGGTACGTGATCGACCGGTGCAGGCCCAGGCCGGCCGCGATGGCGGGGATCGGCATCGGCTCGCCGGCATCGGCGAGCAGCTCGAGCATTCGGATGCCGCGCGACAGCGTCTGCAGCGGCGGTGCGGCGGGCGGCGGAGCATCCGTGGTCATGCGTTCGATTATAGAACGCCTGGCAACCCCCGCTGGGTGAGAAGCTACGCCTCCGCCTTCTGCCCGCGCCGGGCCAGGAACCACGTGAACACGAGCGCGACGACCGCCGTCGCGCACAGCAGCACGAGCCCGATCGTGTAGCTGTGGGTCGCGGGGTCGTAGGTGGCGCCCATGACCAGCGGCGGAAAGTACCCGCCGAGGCCGCCTGCGGCGCCCACGATGCCGGTGACCGAGCCCACGCGTTCGGCGGGAGCCCGCTGGGCGACCCACGTGAACACCGCGCCCGTGCCGAGCCCGAGGAACAGCGCCATGAACACGAAGCTCGTGCCGGCGAGGAACTCGGGCGGCGGCTTCAGCGCGATCACGATCGCCATCACGGCCGCTCCGGCCAGCGAGATGCCGAGCACCTTGGCGGGCCCGATCTTGTCGCTCAGCCACCCGCCGACCGGTCGCGCCACGACCGCGGCGATCGCGAACCCGGCGGTCCGGGCGCCCGCACCGGCGAGGTCGAATCCGTACACCTCTTTCAGGTAGGTGGGCAGGTACGTCGAGAACGCCACGAATCCGCCGAACGTCACCGCGTAGAGGAACGCCATCTGCCAGGTGACCGCGAGCTTGCCGGCCGCGGCGAGCTTCGGCCAGACCCGGTCCCGGTTCGGCTTCCAGACGGGCGAGTCGCGCATCATGAACCAGACGAGGGCCGCCACGGCGATGAGCGCGACCGCGATGATCACGTGCGTCGCGGCGTAGCCGAACCACGCCACGAAGCGCGGCGTGAAGAACGACGACAGTGCGGTGCCGCCCATGCCGGCGCCGAACAGGCCCGTGGCGAACCCGCGCCGGGCCGGCTCGTACCAGGCGTTCACGAACGGGATGCCGACGGCGAACGTGGTGCCGGCGATGCCGAGCAGGAACCCGAATGCGATGAGCAGCCAGTACGAGCCGACCTCGCCCGCCCACATGACCAGCAGCACCGGCACCGCCGACACCGCGGTGAGCGTCGTGAACATGACGCGCCCGCCGAACCGGTCGGTGAGCGCGCCGGTGAGGATGCGCCCGAGCGAACCGACGATGACGGGTGTGGCGATGAGCATCGACTGCTGCGTCGGGTCGAGGTCGAGCTCGTCGGCGTACCGCACGGCGAGCGGAGCGATCATGTTCCACGCCCAGAACGTGATCGCGAACGACAGCAGCGCGAGCCCGAGGTTGAGCCCGCGACCGGGCAACTGGGCGGTGGCAGGTGCGACGGTGGCGGATGCCTCGGTCAACGCGGTCCCCTTCCGCTGCGAGCCCGATCGCGGTCGCGGTCGGGAGTGCCGACGGGCGCCCAGCCGCGGCGGATGCCGCCCGAGGCGCTCGGCCGGCCGTCGCGCGACCGGTACACGATGTACGGCCGGAACAGGTAGTGCATGGGCGCGGTGAACGCGTGCACGAGTCGGGTGAACGGCCAGATGATGAACAGCACCATGCCGATGACCGTGTGCAGCTGGAACGCGAACGACGCCTCGGACATCGCGGCGATGTCGGGCTGGAAGACGAACAGCGACCGGAACCACGGCGACACCGTGTCGCGGTAGGTGACGTCCTCATGCGGCCCGAACACGCTGATCACGGTGGTCGCGAGTCCGGCGATGATCGCCGCGACGAGCACCACGTACATGGTCTTGTCGTTCTTCGTCGTCGCCATGAACACCGGCCCGGTCGTGCGGCGCCGCCAGATCAGGATGGCGACGCCGGCGATAGTCGCGAAGCCGGCGACCGATCCGAGCCCGAGCGCCATCACGTGGTAGACGTCCTCGGTGACGCCGACCGCCTCGGTCCATTCCTTCGGGATGAACAGCCCGACGACGTGCCCGATGATGACGACCAGGATGCCGAAGTGGAACAGCGGCGACCCGATGCGCAGCAGCCGCGACTCGTAGAGCTGCGACGAGCGGGTCGTCCACCCGAACTGGTCGTACCGGTAGCGCCAGATCAGTCCGCCCACGAGCACGGCGACCATGACATAGGGCAGGATGCCCCAGAGCAGCAGGTCCCATACGGTCATCGCCGGCCTCCCGTCGCGAGGACGCCGGTCGGTGCGGGAAGGCCCGCACCCGTCGACTCGAGCGGGATGAGTCGTGGGTCGGCTCCATCGAGCCCGACCGTCTCGCTCGGCGGCCCGGCGGCGGCCATCGCCATCGCCTGCTGGCGGTCTTCGGGCGAGCGCCCCGGCAGCGTCGCGCACACCGCCGCGACGACCCCGGCGTACGGCGAGCCGCGTTCGGCGAGGGCGATGCGGATGAGTTCGAGGCTCGCCCGGTACGACTGCAGCAGGTCGGCGCCGTCGTCGGGCCGGTGCCTGGCGTACTCGAGCACGAGCGGCAGGTGATCGGGCAGTTCCCCGGTGTCGCCGAGCACGAGCCCGGCCTCGCGGTAGCGCTGCTTGAACTCGGCGAGCACCATGCCGCGTCGGCGGGTGTCGCCGTCGGTCCAGTACGAGAGGTACAGCGCGTGCCGCTTCGACAGGTCGAAGACGTCGACGTACGCGCGCTGCACCTCGGCGGCCGGGGTGGTCGCCCACCAGTCGAGCAGCGGCGCGAAGGATGCCTCGGCCGCCGGCGCCGACTCGGTCAGGGCGCGGCGGATGACGCCGGCGAGGCCGAGGACGCCTTCGTCGGGGTAGCCGAGGCACACCGAGGCCGCCTGGTACACGATCGGGCGAGACATCCGTGCCGAGGCCATCAGGAGCCCTCGCCCTCGTCGCGTTTGGGGAAGAGCCCGGGCGGCGCACCGTTGCCGTCCCAGTTGAGCAGGTTCACCCGGCCGCGCAGCGATGCGCCGCTCGCGGCGCCGTCGGAGGTCTGCCGGTCGCGCAGCGCCTGGAACGTCTCGACCGCCACAGGCGCCGGGCGCCCGCTCGCCTCGCCGAAGGGGCCCGACTCGCCGCCCATCTCGTACGGCCCGCCGTCGAAATCGAGCGAGCAGCCGAGCTCCTCGAGCTCGTGCGCCTGCTCGTAGTGCGCCGTCGGGATGACGTAGCGCTCGTCGTACTTCGCGATCGCGAGCAGCCGGTACATCTCCATGATGCTCGACTCGGTCATGCCGACCGCCGCCGGCACGGAGTCGTCGCGCTCGCGGTCGAGCGTGACATCCCGCATGAACGCGCGCATCGCGGCGAGCTTGCGCAGCACGCCCGTGACCAGGTCGGTGTCGCCGGCGGTGAAGAGCTCGGCGAGGTACTCGACCGGGATGCGCAGCGCCTCGATGGCGCCGAACAGCGTGCCGGCCGCCTCGGCGTCGTGGCCCTGGTCGCGCAGCAGGTCGACGATCGGCGACAGCGGCGGGATGTACCAGACCATCGGCATCGTGCGGTACTCGGGGTGCAGCGGCAGCGCGACCCGGTACTTCTTCGCGAGCGCGTACACCGGCGAGCGGCGCGCCGCGTCCATCCAGTCATCGGGGATGTCGCCCTGCGCGCGAACCGCGGCGATCACCTCGGGATCGTTCGGGTCGAGCATGAGGTCGAGCTGCGCCTCGTAGAGGTCGCGCTCGTTCGGCGTCGACGCGGCCTCGGTGACCTTGTCGGCGTCGTAGAGGAACAGGCCGAGGTAGCGCAGGCGGCCCACGCACGTCTCGCTGCAGACCGTCGGGATGCCGACCTCGAGCCGCGGGTAGCAGAGCGTGCACTTCTCGGCCTTGCCGGTCTTGTGGTTGAAGTAGATCTTCTTGTAGGGGCATCCCGTGATGCACTGCCGCCAGCCGCGGCACCGATCCTGGTCGACGAGGACGATGCCGTCCTCCTCGCGCTTGTAGATCGCGCCCGACGGACACGAGGCCATGCACGACGGGTTCAGGCAGTGCTCGCAGATCCGCGGCAGGTAGAACATGAACGTCTGCTCGAACTGGAATCTGATCGCCGCTTCGCTCTCGCGGCGCACCTTCTGCACGATCGGGTCGAGGTGCCCGTGCTCGGTCGCGCCGCCGAGGTCGTCGTCCCAGTTGGCCGACCAGGTGATCTTGGTGTCTTCCCCCGTGATGAGCGACTTGGGCCGCGCGACCGGGAAGTCGTCGCCGAGCGGCGCGTCGATGAGGGTCTGGTAGTCGTAGGTCCACGGCTCGTAGTAGTCCTCGAGCTTGGGCTGCACGGGCGACGAGAAGATCGTGAGCAGGCGCTTCAGCCGGCTGCCGGTGCGCAGCTTCAGCCGGCCCCGCGAGTTCAGCTCCCAGCCGCCGCGCCACTGCTCCTGGTCTTCGTACCGGCGGGGATAGCCCTGCCCGGGGCGGGTCTCGACGTTGTTGAACCACACGTACTCGGTGCCCGCCCGGTTCGTCCACGCCTGCTTGCACGTGACCGAGCAGGTGTGGCATCCGATGCACTTGTCGAGGTTCATCACCATGCCCATCTGGGCCATGACTCGCATCAGGACGTCACCTCCTGCTCATCGATACATCGGGCCATACTGTGTCCACGAACTGCGTGCATGATCAGCTCGCCCCCTTTTCAGTTCCGATGGCTCAGTACGTCACGTCCTGCGACCGACGACGGATGGTCGCCACCAGATCGCGCTGATTTCCCGTCGGGCCGAGGTAGTTGAACGTGTACGACAGTTGCGCGTACCCGCCGATGAGGTGCGTCGGCTTCACGAGCAGCCGGGTCACCGAGTTGTGGATGCCGCCGCGCTTGCCGGTCGCCTCCGACTTCGGCACGTCGATCGTGCGCTCCTGCGCGTGGTGCACGTAGACGACGCCCTCGGGCATCCGGTGCGACACGATCGCCCGGCCCACCAGCACGCCGTTCGAGTTCACGCACTCGACCCAGTCGTTGTCGGCCGCCCCGATGGCCGAGGCATCCGCCGGGCTCATCCACACCGTAGGCCCGCCGCGCGAGAGCGAGAGCATGAACAGGTTGTCCTGGTACTCGGAGTGGATCGACCACTTCGAGTGCGGGGTGAGGTAGCGCACGACCACCTGCTGCCCGCCGTCGGGCCCCAGGCGCGGCTCGCCGAACAGGCGGTGCATGTCCAGCGGCGGCCGGTACGTCGGCATCGCCTCTCCGAGGTCGCGCATCCAGTCGTGGTCGAGGTAGAAGTGCATGCGCCCGGTGAGGGTGTGGAACGGCTTCAGCCGCTCGATGTTCACCGTGAACGGCGCGTAGCGCCGGCCGCCGGTCTCGGAGCCCGACCACTCGGGCGAAGTGATGACCGGCACGGGCGCGGCCTGCGTCATCGCGAAGGTGATGCGCTTCTCCTCGCTGCCCTCGGCGAGGTCGGCGAGCGGTTTGCCGACCCGCTTCTCGAGGCTGCGGAAGCCCTGCACCGCGAGCTCGCCGTTCGTCGTGCCCGAGAATGACAGGATCGCCTCGGCGAGCTTCACGTCGGTGTCGATCGCGGGCCGCCCCTCGGCGGCGCCGCCGAGCATGACGCCGTTCTGCTGCGCCAGCCGCTCGACCTCGTGCGCGACGTCGTAGGTGACGTTCTTGATCGTGAAGCCCAGCTTGTCGGCGAGCGGCCCGACGGTCGCGAGCTTGTCGGCGATCGCGGTGTAGTCGCGCTCGACGACCGCGAACACCGGCATCGTCTTGCCCGGGATGGGCGCGACGTCGCCGCGCGCCCAGTCGCGCACCACGCCGCCCGGCTGCGTCGTCTCGCCGGGGGTGTCGTGCTGCATCGGCACGGCGACCAGGTCCTTGCGAGTGCCGAGGTGCGTCGCGGCCATCCGCGACAGGTCGCGCGCGATCGCGTGGAACAAGTCGAAATCGCTCTTCGCCTCCCACGGCGGGTCGATCGCGGGCGTGAACGCGTGCACGAACGGGTGCATGTCGGTCGACGACAGATCGTGCTTCTCGTACCAGGTCGCCGCCGGGAACACCACGTCGCTGAGCAGCGTCGTCGAGGTCATACGGAAGTCGGCCGAGACGAGCAGATCGAGCTTGCCCTCGGGGATCTCGTCGCGCCAGCGCACGTCGTTCGGGCGCACGGATGCCTCGTCGGTGGCCATCACGTTCGAATGCGTGCCGAGCAGGTACTTCAGGAAATACTCGTTGCCCTTCGCGCTCGACCCCATCAGGTTCGACCGCCACAGCGTGAGCAGCCGCGGCCAGTTCTCGGGGGCGTCGACGTCTTCGATGGCGGTCTTCAGCGAGCCGTCCGCGAGCGACCCGGCGACGTAGGACGCGGCATCCACGGCCGTACCCGCGTCGACCGCCGCGGCCGCCGCATCGGCGACGTCGAGCGGGTTGCGGTCGAACTGCGGGTAGAACGGCATCCAGCCGAGCCGCGCCGACTGCGCGATCGTGTCGGCCGTGTGCATGCCCGTCAGGTTGCCCTCGGCGAGCGGCGACGCGAGCGCGTCGGCCGAATACCCGTCGAACCGCCACTGGTCGGTGTGCATGTACCAGTACGACGTGCCGGTCATCGTGCGCGGCGGGCGCGACCAGTCGAGCGCGTTGGCGAGCGACAGCCAGCCGGTGATCGGGCGGCACTTCTCCTGCCCGACGTAGTGCGCCCAGCCGCCGCCGTTGCGGCCGATCGCGCCGGTGAGGATCAGCAGCGCGAGGATCGAGCGGTACGTGGCATCCCCGTGGAACCACTGGCAGATGCCCGCGCCCATGATGATCATCGACCGGCCGCCCGAGTCGATCGCGTTCTGCGACAGCTCGCGCGAGATTCGTGTGCAGGCCTCGGCCGGCACGCCCGTGATGTCCTCCTGCCAGGCGGGCGTGTACGGGGTCTCGCGGTCGTCGTATCCCGTCGGCCACTCGCCCGGCAGGCCGTCGCGGCCCACGCCGTACTGGGCGAGCAGCAGGTCGAACACGGTGGTCACGAGCGTCGTGCCGCCGTCGGCGTGCGCGATGCGGGTCGCGGGCACCCCGCGGCGCAGCACCGCGCCCGAACCGTCGGGTGCGTCGAACCGGGGCAACAGCACCTCGGTCGCCTCCGCGGCGACCTTCGCGTCGCGGATCGACAGCGCCGGCTGCACCTCGCCGAGATCGAGATTCCACCGGCCCTCGCCCGACTCGGCGTAGCGGAAGCCCATCGACCCGTTCGGCACGACCGGTTCGCCGGTCGCGGCCTCGAGCACGACGGTCTTCCATGCGTCCTCAGGGGCTTCGGGCGCATCGGATGCATCGGATGCCTCGCCGCCGAGGTCGCGCGCGGTGAGGAACTTGCCAGGCACCAGCCCGCCGTCGGCGTGCGGCACGAGCGTGATGAGGTGCGGCAGGTCGGTGTACTTGCGCGAGTAGTCGACGAAGAACGGCTCGCGCCGGTCGACGTAGTGCTCCTTCAGCAACACGTGCCCCATCGCCATCGCCAGCGCCGCGTCGGTGCCGGCCTGGCAGGGCAGCCACTCGTCGGCGAACTTCGTGTTGTCGGCGTAGTCGGGGCTGACCGTCACGACCTTGGTGCCGCGGTACCGCACCTCGGCCATCCAGTGCGCATCGGGCGTGCGCGTCACGGGCACATTGGATCCCCACATCACGAGGTACGTGGCATCCCACCAATCGCCCGACTCCGGCACATCCGTCTGGTCGCCGAAGACCTGCGGGCTCGCGACCGGCAGGTCGGCGTACCAGTCGTAGAAGCTCGTCATCACGCCGCCGACCAACTGCGTGAAGCGCGTGCCGATGCAGTGCGACACCATGGACATCGCCGGGATCGGGCTGAAGCCCGCGACCCGGTCGGGGCCGTACTCCTTGATCGTGTGCACGTAACCTGCGGCGACCAGCTCGACCGCCTCGGCCCAGCTCGCCCGCACCAGCCCGCCCTTGCCGCGCGCCTGCTGATAGCGGCGACGGGTCTCCGGGTTCGTCGTGACATCGTGGATCGCCAGCACGGGGTCGCCGCCGTGCCTGGCCTTCGCCTCGCGATACGCCTCGAGCAGCACGCCCCGCACGTAGGGGTAGCGCACCCGGGTGGGGGAGTAGGTGTACCACGAGAACGCGGCCCCGCGGGGGCAGCCGCGTGGCTCGTACTCGGGGCGATCGGGGCCGACGCTCGGGTAGTCGGTCTGCTGCGCCTCCCACGTGATGATGCCGTCCTTGACGTACACCTTCCACGAACACGAGCCGGTGCAGTTCACGCCGTGCGTCGAACGCACCACCTTGTCGTGGCTCCACCGCTCGCGATAGAACGCGTCGCCCTGCCGACCCCCCTCACGGAACACCGCCCGATGATCGGGCGTCTCGTCCCACCGCGTGAAGAAGCGCCCGACCGCGAGCAACGCGTCGGACGCCGGACCATCCACTCCGATCGAGGGCGTCATGTCTCGGACGATACCGAGCAATCGTCGGGTTAGGCCAGCCTTGCCGCACGGCGCGGCGCGGATTGCTTCGCGGCAGAATGGCCCCATGCCATCGCTGCCCGCGCTCACCGAGATGCCCGATCCCCAGTACGTGATCTCGGGCGACGCGCGCCGCATCGCCGCCTACACCTGGGGCGACGACGACGCGCCCACCGTGCTCGCCGTGCACGGCTTCGCGTCGAGCTGCCGCGACAACTGGGTGAACACCGGATGGGTGCGCGACCTGACCCGGGCCGGGTTCCGGGTGCTCGGCGTCGACCAGCTCGGCCACGGCGCGAGCGACAAGTCGGCCGATCCCGTCGCGTACGCGATGGACGCGCTCGTCGCCGACCTCGTCGCCGTGCTCGACACCTACCTCATCGACGATGTCGACTACCTCGGCTACTCGCTCGGCGCGCGCGTCGGCTGGCAGCTCGCCGTGTCGGCGCCCGATCGCGTCGCGCGGGCGGTGCTCGGCGGCATCCCCGACGGACGACCGCTCGCACGCCTGCAGATCGAACAGGCCCGCGCCTACGTCGCGGACGGCACGCCCGTGACCGACCCCGTCACCCGCAACTACGTCACGCTCGCCGAGCGCGTGCCCGGCAACGACCTGCGGGCGCTCGTCGCGCTCGCCGAGGGCATGCGGCTGGGCGGCGACGCCGACCCCGACCCGACCAACCCGCCGCGCCAGCCCGTGCTGTTCGCCACCGGCACCGACGACGCGATCATCGAGCAGTCGCGCTCGCTCGCCGACCTCACCCCCGCCGGCGACTTCGCAGAGATCCCCGGGCGCCACCACTTCAATGCACCGGGCTCCCGGATCTTCCGCCAGGAGGGCGTCGCGTACCTTCGGGCGGGTTCCTCCCAGCCCTGAGGGCTACCGTTGGAGTCATGAACGATTCGGATGCCGCGCCCACCGTCGACACGGAAGCGCCGGCGACCCCGACGTTCGCCGACCTCGGTCTCGACGACCGGGTGCTCAAAGCGCTGCGCGACGTCGGCTACGAGACGCCGTCGGCGATCCAGGCCGCGACGATCCCGCCGCTGCTCGAGGGCCGCGACGTGCTGGGCACGGCGCAGACGGGCACCGGCAAGACGGCCGCGTTCGCGCTGCCCATTCTCTCGAGGCTGGATGTCTCGCAGAAGAGCCCGCAGGCGCTCGTGCTCGCCCCGACCCGCGAGCTCGCGTTGCAGGTCTGCGAGGCGTTCGAGCGCTACGCCGGCCACCTGCGGGGCGTGCACGTGCTGCCCGTCTACGGCGGCCAGGGCTATGGCGTGCAGCTGTCGGCGCTGCGCCGCGGCGTGCACGTCGTCGTCGGCACGCCGGGCCGCATCATGGACCACCTCGACAAGGGCACGCTCGACCTATCGGAGCTCAAGTACCTCGTGCTCGACGAGGCCGACGAGATGCTGAAGATGGGCTTCGCCGAAGACGTCGAGTCGATCCTCTCCGACACGCCCGACGACAAGCAGGTCGCGCTGTTCTCGGCGACGATGCCGGCGCCGATCCGCCGCATCTCGGGTCAGTACCTGAACGACCCGGTCGAGATCAACGTCAAGGCCAAGACCACCACTGCGTCGAACATCACGCAGCGCTACCTCGTCGTCTCGTACGCGCAGAAGGTCGACGCGCTCACCCGGATCCTCGAGGTCGAGGCGTTCGAGGGTGCGATCGTGTTCGTGCGCACCAAGACCGAGACCGAGACCCTCGCCGAGAAGCTGCGGGCGCGCGGGTTCTCGGCTGCGGCGATCAACGGCGACCTCAGCCAGCAGCAGCGCGAGCGCACGGTCGACCAGCTGAAGTCGGGCCGACTCGACATCCTGGTCGCCACGGACGTCGCGGCTCGAGGCCTCGACGTCGACCGCATCAGCCATGTCGTGAACTTCGACATCCCGACCGACTCCGAGTCGTACGTGCACCGCATCGGCCGCACCGGCCGTGCCGGTCGCACCGGCGACGCGATCAGCTTCGTCACGCCGCGCGAGCAGCGGCTGCTCACCTCGATCGAGCGGGCGACGCGCCAACCCCTGACCCGCATGCAGCTGCCGAACGTCGACGAGGTGAACGCCACCCGGCTCTCGCGATTCGACGACGGCATCACCGCCGCGCTCGAGCAGACCGACCGAGTCTCGAAGTTCCGCGACATCATCGCGCACTACGTCGAGCACCACGACGTGCCCGAGACGGATGTCGCGGCGGCCCTCGCCGTGCTCGCGCAGGGCGAGACCCCGCTGCTGCTCTCGCCCGAGGAGGAGATCCCCGCGTTCGACGACCGCCGCGGCCGGGGTCGTGACGACCGGGCTCGTGACGACCGGGGTCGTGGCGACGACCGAGGCCGCGGGTCGCGCTTCGACGACGACCGCCGGCGCGGCGACCGCGACGACCGCGGTGACCGCGGTGACCGCCCCGAGCGCCGGCGGCGCGAGGCATCCGGCCCGATGGCGACCTATCGCATCGCGGTGGGCCGTCGCCACCGCGTCGAACCGCGCCAGATCGTCGGCGCGCTCGCGAACGAGGGGGGCCTGCGCCGCGAGGACTTCGGGCACATCGACATCCGACCCGACTTCTCGCTCGTCGAGCTGCCCGCCGACCTTCCGCGTGACGTGTTCGACCGGCTCGAGCGCACGCGCGTGAGCGGGCGGCTCATCGAGCTGCGACCCGACACCGGTGCGCCCGCGCGTCGGCGCGGCGGGTACGACCGCGACGACCGGGGCGGCGACGACCGCCCTGCCCGCAAGCCGCGGCACCGCACTTCCTGACCCCTCGTCCGCCGCGTCCGCGCGGCGGCGGCCGATCGGCTCTACCCTGAGAGGGTCGCGTCCGATCGAGCGACGGGAGGCGCCATGATCCAGGTGCGCGTGCTCGGCATCGCGCTCGATCCGGCGCGTCAGCACATCGTGCTGTTGAAGCCGGTGCTCGACGAACCTGGCGAAGGACTGGTGCTGCCGATCTGGATCGGCGTGCAGGAGGCGACCTCGATCCTCATCGCGATCTCCGACGAGCACGCGCCACGGCCGCTGTCGCACGACCTGATGAAGACCCTGCTCGACACGGTGGGTGCCCGGGTCGACCGTGTGGACGTCACCCGCATCGACGACGGCACCTTCTACGCCGAGCTCTCGCTCGCCACCGCCACGGGCCAGCGGGTCGTCGACGCGCGGCCGTCCGACGCGATCGCGCTCGGCGTGCGGGCCGGCGCGCCGATCTTCGTGGCCGAAGCGGTGTTCGAGGACGCGGGCATTCCCGCGGCCACCGCCGAAGGGCACGACGAGGCCGCCGACGAGGCGAAGCTCGATGAGTTCAAGCGGTTCCTCGACGAGGTCGACCCCGAGGACTTCCAGGGCTGAGCAGCGCTCGCCTTCTCCGCTGGTCGAGGAGCGCTGACGCGGTTCAGCCCGCCGCCTCGATCCCGTCGTCCATGTCTCGCAGCACGAGGTCGCCCGCGCGCTCGTACACTGCGCCGACCGCGCCACCGGGATATGCACGCGCCTGCACGAGGCGGAACGCCGCCGGAATCGTGCCGGGCCCGAACAGCCGCTTGCCCTCGCCGAGGGTCACCGGGTAGGTCCACAGCTGCAGCCGGTCGACCGCGTCGGCGGTGAACAGCGACTGCAGCAGGCTGCCGGAGCCGATGACCTGCACCTCGTCGAACTGGTCGCGCAGGCGCGCGGCACTCGCCGGATCGGGCAGCACCGTCGTGCCCTCCCAGTCGGGATCGACCAGGGTGCGCGACACGACGTACTTCGGCACCTCGGCGAACTTCGCCGCGATCGGGTTGTCGGCAGGCACCCGCGGCCAGTAGCCGGCGAAGATGTCGTAGGTGCGCCGACCGAGCAGCAGTGCGTCCATGCGGTCGATGTCGGCGCCGATCGCCTGCCCCGACTCGTCGTCGAGGAACTCGGCCTGCCACCCGCCGTACGGGAACGCCCCGCTCGGGTCCTCCTCCTTCCCGCCCGGCGCCTGGTACACGCCGTCGAGGGTGAGGAACATGCTCGCCGCGATGATGCCCATGATGTCGGCTCGGCTCATTCCTCGAGGAACGCGAGCAGCGCCTCGTTGACCTCGTCGCCGTGGGTCCAGAGCAGGCCGTGCGGCGCGCCCTCGATCTCGACGTAGGTCGCGTCGGGCAGCAGCTCGCGGAACCGGCGGGCCGTGACGTCGATCGGAAGGATGCGGTCGGCGGTGCCGTGGACGATGAGCGACGGCACGTCGATCTTGGGGATGTCGTCACGGAAGTCGGTCGGCCAGGTGAGCGGCGCGGCCGCGATCGCGACGTTGCCGGCGTGGTTCGCGATCTCGACGCTCGCGGCCAGCGCCTCGGGCGACAGCCGGTCGCCGAGGAACGTCTCGGTGTTGTAGAAGTCGTCGAAGAACCCCGTGAGGAACGCGTGCCGGTCGGCCCGCACCTGCGCCGCGATGCCGTCGAAGAACTCCTGCGGCCCTGCGCCGCCCGGGTTGTCGTCGGTCTTCAGCAGGAACGGCTCGAGCGACCCGATGAACACCGCCTTGCCGACCCGGGCGCTGCCGTAGTTGGCGAGGTAGCGGGCCACCTCGCCGGTGCCCATCGAGAACCCGACGAGCACGGCGTCGTGCAGCTCGAGCTCTTCCAGCAGCACGTCGAGGTCGGCGGCGAAGGTGTCGTAGTCGAAGCCCGAGCCGGTCTTCGAGGATGCGCCGAACCCCCGCCGGTCGTAGGCGATCACCCGGTACCCGGCATCGAGCAGCGCGTACTGCTGCTTCGTCCACGACGCCGCGCTCAGCGGGAAGCCGTGGATGAGCACCACGGGCCGCCCCGCCCCCTGGTCGATGTAGTGCAGTGAGATCTCGGTGGAGTTCTCGATGCCGACGGGCATGCGTGCCATGTGGGTTCCCCTCCTGAAGCGTGCCTGTGCTCGACGCTATCCCGGCAGGGTCGCGCTGGGAAGGGGTGGACGACACGGCATCCGTGCACCGGGCGGCGACGCGCTGCGTTACCGACCGTGACGGCCGGTGACCTCGGGAGACGCGCCGGAGTCGCGGGCGAGCGCCGCACCGCGCAGCATGGGCTGATGGGATACCCATCAGCCCACGACGACGCCGCGTTCGCCACCCGACAGGTGCACGCCGGCGAATCCGACGATGCGGCGTTCGGCGCGCGCATCACACCGATCTACCTGAGCGCGGGGTTCCGGTTCGACGACTTCGCCGAGGCCCGCGACCGGTTCGCCGGCGAGGCCGAGGGGTACGTGTACACCCGATCGGGCAACCCGACGAACGCGGCCCTCGAACGTCGCATCGCGGGGCTCGAGGGCGGCCGCGACGCGGTGGTCGTCGCGAGTGGCCAGGCCGCGCTGACGGTGTCGGTGCTGTCGGTCGTGGGCGCCGGCGACCACGTGCTCTCGGCCCAGAGCATCTACTCGGGCACCCGCAGCCTGTTCAGCCAGGCGTTCGGCCGCCTCGGCATCGAGGTCGAGTTCATCGACGACCCGCGCGACCTCGGCGAGTGGCGCCGTCGGCTCAGGCCGACCACGCGCGCGCTCTACACCGAATCGATCGCGAACCCGACGAACGAGGTCGCCGACCTGGCGGGCATCGCGGCGGTGGCGCACCAGGCGGGCGTGCCGCTCATTGTCGACAACACGCTCGCGACGCCCTACCTGGTGCGCCCGATCGAGCACGGGGCCGACCTCGTCGTGCACTCGGCGAGCAAGTTCCTCTCGGGTCACGGCGCGGCCCTCGGCGGCGTGATCATCGACGCGGGCACGTTCGACTGGGCAGCGCGGCCCGGCGCGTACCCGCACCTCACCCGGCCCGACGATGCGCTGCACGGGCGCAGCTACGTCGAGGCGCACGGCGACCACGCGCTCACGGCCTACGTGCGCGAGGTGACGGGCGCGCTCTTCGGGCCGGTGCTGTCGCCCGTGAACGCGTTCCTCATCCAGCAGGGCATCGAGACCCTGTCGTTGCGCGTGCAGCGCCAGTCGTCGACGGCCCTCGAGATCGCGGCGTGGCTCGAGCGGCAGCCCGAGGTGCGTCGGGTCGACTACGCGGGCCTGGCCTCGCACCCCTCGCACGACCTCACCGCGCGCTATCTGCCGCGTGGGGCCGGAGCGGTGCTCGCGTTCGAGATCGAGGGCGGCGAGGCATCCGCCTCGGTCTTCTACGACGCCGTCGACCTGTTCAGCCGCATGAGCCACATCGGCGACGCCCGCTCGCTGATCCTGCACCCCGCGACCACGACCCACGCGCACCTCGACCGTGCCACACGCGAACGCGGTCGCATCACGGGCGGGCTGCTGCGCCTGTCGATCGGGCTGGAAGAGCCCGACGACCTGATCCGCGACCTCGAGCGCGGCTTCGCCGCCGTGCGGGTCGCGCATGACGTCGACGCGATCGACACCGATGTGCGCGTCACCGAGGGGAGCACCCGATGAGCCGGTTGCAGCACTTCGGATGGTTCTTCTCACGCGGATTCGGGCCGCAGGGGTGGGGGCATCCGTACTTCGACTGGGGCTACCGCTGGACCGAGCCCGCGCTCTACCAGCAGTCGGCCCGCGAACTCGAGCAGGCCGGACTCGACCTCGTCATCATCGAGGACGGCCCCTCGCTCGGCTCGCCCGAGACCCTCGACCTGCGTGTTCGCAAGGCGTACGGCGGGCCCAAGCACGACCCGGTCGCGCTGACCTCGTTCCTGCTCGCCGCGACCTCGCACCTCGGCATCGCGCCGACGGTGAACGCGGGTGCCTGGGGGCCGTACCTCGCCGCCCGGCACTTCGCCTCGCTGCACCACCTGAGCGGGCATCGGGTCGGCGTGAACGTGGTGACCGACGTGCCGAGCACCCGGCACTACGGCGTGCCCCGCGTCACGCACGACCAGGCCTACGACCGGGCCGACGAGTGGCTGCGCGCGGTGCGCGAGCTGTGGCACAGCTGGGACGACGGCGCGCTCGTCGACGATCCGTCGACGTGGCACTACGCCGACGGCTCCAAGCTTCGGCGCACGCGCTTCGAGGGCGAGTACTTCGACGTCGAGGGGCCGCTCAATGCGATTCCGTTCACCGACGGCGACCCCGCGATCGTCTCGCCCGGCGGGTCGCCCAAGGGCATCGCGTTCGCGGGCGCCCACTCCGACGTGCAGCTCGCGCTGGCACCGCTGCAGCTCGATCGGGTGCGCGCCTACCGGCAGCGCGTCATCGACGCGGCCGTCGCCGCCGGCCGACCCGCCGGGGCGGTCAAGACGCTCTTCGTGTTCAAGCCCGAGATCGTCGCGAGCGACGAGGAGGTCGAGCGGGTGGTGCGCGCGTCGTTCGACCCGAGCGACGAGGTGCTGCAGGCGATCCTCCAGGGGCAGTCGAGCGACCTCGAGACCGACCTCACCGTGCTGCCCCTCGATCGCCCGGTCGACCCGTCGATCTTCGGTGAGCACGTCTCGCAGGGCAGCATCAAGGGCCTGCTCGGCACCTTCGACGACTTCGCCTCGGCGACGCTGCGCGAGCTGCTCGTCGCGAAGGCGCGAAAGGGCCGCATCGACGAGCACGCCGGCTTCGTCGGCACCGCCGAGCAGGTCGCCGACTTCATCGAGGAGTTCGGCGAGGAGGCCGACAACGACGGCTTCATCTTCTCGGGCGACCTGCACCCTGTGACCGTGCACCGGTACCTCGACGAGCTGGTTCCGGTGCTGCGCCGCCGCGGCATCCTGCGCCGCGAGTACGGCGGCGGGGGCATCCAGGGCAACCTGCACGGGTTCTGATCGGATGCCGCGGCTCGCGCCGTTCGTCACGGCGCGGGACGCGGCATCCGTCAGCCGATCACCAGGCCGAGACGTACTCGGAGACCGAGTCGGGCAGCGTGCCCCGCACCACCGGAACCCCGCGCTGCACCGCCTGGGCGATGCGCTCGCGCAGCGAGTCGGAGTCGATGCGGTAGTCGACGAAGTCGGGGTCGCTCGCGTACACGCCGATGGGCAGTGTGAGTGCCTGGAAGAACGAGAACAGCGGGCGGAACTGGTGCTCGATGATGAGGGCGTGCCGGTCGCTGCCGCCCGTCGCGGCCAGCTGCACGGGCTTGTCGATGAGGGAGTACTGCCCGACGAAGTCGAAGACGTGCTTGAACAGCCCGGTGAAGCTCGCCCGGTAGACGGGGCTCGCGACGATGAGCAGTGTCGCCGCCTCGATGTCGCGGATCGCCTGCTCGGCGATCGGGCTCAGCTCGGCGCGGGTGAGCGCGCCCGAGAACTCGCGACCGACCTCGCTCAGCTCGATGAGGCGGGTCTCGATCGGGACGCCACCGGCGCGCAAGGCGTCGGCGAACGCGTCGAGGATCTCGTTCGCGAGGATGGTGGTCTTGGAGGGCGCGTGCAGGCTGCCCGACACGGCCACGATCGAAACGGTTTCAGCCATGCGACGACCGTAGAAGCCTCTCGGCGAGCCGTCGAGGCGCCGCGACCCCGGGGGTAAGACGCCGCAACACGGCGCCACACGAGCGGTGTGCACTCGCCCGACACCGGCTGCTCGCCGATCGCTAGGCTGTGCGCCATGCCGCTGCTGTCGCTGCTCATCGTCGTCGCCATGATCGCCGCACTGATCGACATCATCATGCGCGACGAATGGCAGGTGAAGCACCTGCCGAAGTTCGGCTGGATCATCCTCGTGATCCTGCTGCCGCTCATCGGGACGGTGCTCTGGTTCGTGCTCGGGCGCGAGTACGCGGGCGGCGGCCCGGTCGCGCTGCCGCGTCCGGGCCGCAGACCGGATGCCTCGCGGCCGGGGCAGAGCGTGACGGCCGTGCGCCCGACGTTCGAGAACCGGTCGACCGAGATCAGATCGACCGAGCAGCAGCTCGCCGACCTCGAGCGCGAGATCGAGGAAGACCGCCTGCGGGCCGAGCTCGAACGGCGCCGGGGCGGCGAACTCGAGAGCGGTGGCCGCGCCGAGGCCTGAGCTCCGGCGCGAGCCGCTCAGCGGTCGGGATTGGTCGCGGCTCCGTCGAGCCAGAGCGTGTCGGTCGCGTCGGCGTGCGCGCCGCTCGAGCCGACGTGCTTCGTCGAGATCTGCGGCCCCTTGGTGATGACGTGCACGAGCGCCATCGCATGGCCCTGCCCCAGCCCGTAGTCGGCCTTCAGCCAGGCCACGATCGGGGTCGCTTTGGTGGTCTCGTCGAAGCCCCGCTCGTGCGCGAGCTCGACGAACCGGCGCGGGGTGAGCCCGGTCTTCGCCTCGATGTTGTCGAGGTAGGCCTGGAACGACATGCGGTCTCCTTCTGGTGGGGGTGAGTGGGCTGGTGGAGGCGGGGCGGGCCTACTCGGCCCAGGTCTGGATGATGACGTCGGACGCGTGGATGCAGAGCACCCGCAGGCGGCCCTCGCCGGCGTTGGTGAACCCGTGCCAGACGCCGGCCGGCACGGTCGCGGTGTCGCCGGGGCGGGCGACGAGCGTCTGCTCGCCGATGCGGATGCGGGCGACCCCGTCGAGCACGACCCACGTCTCGGCATAGGGATGCCAGTGCAGGCCCGGGCCCTCGCCGGGCTCGTTGTCGACGAAGAAGTACGACACGCCCGCCCCGTGCTCCCGGCCGACGAACCGGCGGGTGCGGCCGGTGCCGATCACGAGCGAGTCGCCGGGGATGAGCTCGGCGGGCGCGGGCGGGGTCATGGTCGGCGTCATGGTGATCTCGGCTGCGTTCATGCGGACAGGTTCGCCCCGCGACATCCGGCGCCGTTAGTGTTTCGATGTGGATCGAAACTTCGTCGACTTCCGGCTGGCCGCCGACGACCTCAGGGCGATCCGGTTCGGCATCTCGCCGGGGCACGAGCTCTGCCACGCGGTGCGCGTGCTGCAGCGGCCGGAGGGCCACCCCATGCAGTGGGGCTGGCTGCGCGGCGTGCGCGGGCGGCTGCCGCGCGACGCCTTCGAGCTGCTCGCCGACGTGATCGGCGTCGACGGGTACTTCCCCGACTTCCTCACCTCGACGCCCGCGTGGGACACCACGCCCGACGACGAGGCGGCGCGCCTGCGCGAGGTGTCGATCGAGCAGGTGCGCTTCGACCTGCACAAGATGGTGCTGCGTTCGAGCGGCGCCAGGCAGCGGCGCATCCTCGACCTGATCGACGACCCCGTGCCGGCGCGTGAACGACTTGCCGACGCGTGTCTGCTCGTGTGGGGTGCAGCGCTCGAACCCGTCTGGCCGCAACTCGAGCGCATCCTGCGAGCCGACATCGCGGTGCGGGCGCGACGGATCGCGAGCGACGGCATCGCCGCGACGGTCGGCGCGCTGCACGCGTCGGTGAGCTGGAGCGGCGATGCGGTGCGCGTGCAGCTGCGCCGGTTCTCGGACACCATCGACTGCCGCGGGAGCGGACTCGTACTGGTGCCGTCGGTCTTCGGCGGATCGGGATGCAATGTGCTCACCGAGGAGGGGGTGCAGCCGACGCTCTTCTACCCGGCCCAGGGTGTCACCGAACGGTGGGCGCGCGACCAGGTCGGCGTCGCCGACGCACTCGGGGCGCTGCTCGGCGAGACCAGGGCGCGGATCCTGCTGACCGCGCACGCAGCCCGCACGACGTCGCAGGTCGCCGCCGACCTCGGGCTCGCGATCTCGACCGCATCGCACCACCTCGCCGTGCTGCGCGACGGCGGGCTGGTTACGTCGACCCGCGCCGGCGCGCGCATGCTGCACGAGCGCACGCCGCTCGGCGAGGCCCTCGTCGGCGGCGCGGGCTGACGGCCGCGCGACTACTCCAGGTTGTCGACCGGTGTCTCGGGGTCGAGCGGGTCGCCCTCGCTCGCGCTCGTCACGGTGGTGCCCTCGACCCCATCGACGTCGACGTCGACATCGGCGTCGAGGTCGGGGTCGGCGTCGGTGTCCTCGGCGTCGCGGCGCTCGGCCTCGAGCTCGGCGGCGTACGCCGCTTCGGCGTTCGGGTCGAGCGCTCCGCGCGGGTTGCGATCGAAGTCGAACGGTTCCTCCAACGGATCGACGAAGTCGGTCATGCGATGCTCCTCACTCAGCGGTTCTGGGGTCTCAACGGGTCTGGAATTCGGATGCGCTCGCCGCGTCGGGGCGCGCCCAGCGCAGCACGCGCAGGGCACGCAGCGTGTTCCACGGGCTCGGCTCGCCCTCGGGGACATCGATCTCGTACGCGTCGTGCCCGCGCTTCGGCCGGCCGGCCGGCCACCGGCCGTCATCGAGACGCTGCGAGCGCATCACCTCGAGCGGATCGGCCAGGCGCGGGTCGGGCGCCGGGCTGGACTCGCGGAAGTAGTCGAGCGCACGCAGCAGGTCGTACCACCAGTAGGTGGGGAAGGAGAGGTCGAGATAGCGCTGCTTCACGACCTCGCCCGTGGATCGTCGACGGTACAGCTGCCGCTCGAGCAGGTACTCCTCGCCCCGCCGACGGGCCGCTCGCACGGTATCGAGCTGCGCGGGATCGGCCCCGTCGGCGCCCGCCCCGATCGCCCGCTCGTAGCCGAGCAGGCCCTCGAGCACGCAGAGCGTGGTGTCGATCGACGAGCGCTCGGAGTCGGGCTCGCAGTTCCACCCGCCGTCGTCGCGCTGCTCGTCGATCAGTCGCCGCAGCATCTCGTCGCTGCCGGGCCCCAGCTCGCCGAAGTACGCGGCGTTCGCCAGCACGCCGCCGTTCACGCAGGCCTCCTCTTCGCCGGAGAAGTACGGTCGACCGTCGAAGTACCGCCACGTCACGCCGCTGCGGACCCGCGCGATCGCCTCGGCCACGGCCGGATCGGCGGGGTCGGAGCCCAGATTGCGCAGGATCTGCAGTGTCCACATCACGCTGTTGCGCGCGCCGTCTTCGCCGTACTCGTGCTCGCCCCAGTACCCGTCGTCGGCCTGCTGCGCGAGCAGCTCGGCGCCCCAGCCCTCGCGGGCGACGCGAGCGCGCTCGGCCGCCACCTCGTCGGCGGGTGCATCGAGCAGGTCGCGCCGCACCTGCCAGCGGATCGCGGGGTCGGCTTCGAGCAGCCAGTCGGTCACGTCCATTCGGCCATGCTGGCGGATGCCGCCGACATCGGGAACCCCTTGACGGCCTCAGCCTCGCGCGATCGGCCGGTTGCCGACGAACACGCCGGTCGGGTCGAACCGACGCTTGATCTGCGCCAGCCGCTCGACCACCTCGGGCGGATAGGCGTCGGCGAGCGTGGTGCCGACGCCGAGGAAGCTCGGCACGCCGCCGGTGGCCGGGTACTTCGCCGCGAGCTCGCGCAACGGCTGCAGCGCCGCGGCCGGGTCGATGCCCGGGCCAAGCAGCACCACGCCGGCGTTCATCAGCAGCGGCGCGTGCAGCGCGCCGACCGCCGACCGTTCGGCGCCGAGCTCGTCGGCGATCGCGCCGCCCAGCACCCGAAGACCGCACCGCCCGAGCCCTCGCTCGGCCCCCGCGAGGAACGCCGCGACGAAGTCGCTCGCGAACGCCTCGTCGAACCCGCTCAGCGGGCCGCCGAAGTCGACCGTGGGCATGGGGTCGACCGGCTCGGCTGCGACCGCGGCGAGCGAGCCGATGGTGAACGCGGTGAGGGTGTTCGCGACGGGTTCGGCGATCGAGAGCAGCCGTTCGGCGTACGCGCGACCTTCGGTCTCGTCGCCGACGTGCACCATCGCGACCGTGGCGACGGTCTTGCCGCGCATCGGCTCGGGCACGATCGGCACGTCGGGGAAGCGCATCATGCCGACCTCGAGGCCGAGGTCGGGCGCCTGCCGCGACAGGTCGAATGCCGCGGTGATCGCCGCCACCGCGTGGTCGGGCGCGAACATGAGGCTGCCGCCGAAGAGCGCGTCGCCCGCGTGCAGCGCGAGCTCGATCTCGGTGACGATGCCGAAGTGGCCGCCGCCGCCGCGTAGCGCCCAGATCAGGTCGGGGTCGTCTGCGTCGGAGAGCTCGAGCTCGTCGCCCGCAGCGTCGACGAGCCGGGCGGTGATGATCGAGCGCGCGGTGAGACCGTAGCGGCGGCTGAACATCGAGTGCCCGCCGTTCAGCGCGAGCCCGACGATGCTCACCTCGGGGTTGGAGCCCGCGAGGGCGACGAGGCCCGTGCCGTCGAGTTCGTGGAGCGCGCGGCCCCAGTTGACCCCGGCGCCCGCGCGCAGCACGCGTGCCGGCACGTCGACGGCGAGCTCGTCGAACCGGCTCGTGCGCACGAGGACGACCCCCTCGAGGTCGCCGTCGGCCCCGTGCCCGTTCGGCTGCACCGTGACCTTCAGCCCGGCGCCGGCCGCGGTGCGCACGACCGTCTGCAGTTCGCGCACGTCGGCCGGGGTCACGATCGCTGCGGGGCGCTGGTCGACCGCGAGGTTCCACGGCTGCCTGGCCGTGTCGTAGTCGGGGTCGCCCGGCAGCACGACGGTGCCGGTGATGGAGGTGCGGAGCTCGTCGAGCGCGGTCATGGTCGTCCTTCCGTCCACTGGGGCACGCTAGCGCGGGCCGGTGACATCCGCACCTGCCCGGACGGCCCTCAGGGCCTCGGGACCTCGGGACCTCAGGACGTGCCGCTCCACGCCGCAGGCACGAGCACCCAGGCGACCTCGGCGCCGGTCTCGGGGTCGGCGGCCCAGTTGTGCGGCTCGCGGCCCGGGAAGGTGAGCGAGTCGCCCGCGGCGAGCTGCTCGGTGCGGTCGACGAAGTGCACGACGAGCGAGCCCGAGATCACGTGCAGCACCTCGACCTCGCTCGAGATCGTGTAGAGCTCGGTGCCACCGGATGCTGCGGGCTGCATGCTCGACCGGATGATCTGCACACGCGACTCGCTGCGCGGCGAGACGAGGCGTTCGACCACGCCCGAGCCACCGAGGTTGATGAGCGGCGCCTCGTCGAGCGCGACACGCTGGATGTCGGGTTCGGCGAAGAGCGCGCCGACCGGCAGTGAGAGCACCTGGCAGAGCTGCACGAGCGTGGCGACACTCGGCGAGGTGTCGTCGCGCTCGAGTCGCGAGAGGAAGCCCTTCGTGAGACCGCTGGCCTCGGCGACCTGGGCGAGGGTGAGGCCCTGGGCCTTGCGGGCGTTGCGGATGCGCGCGCCGATCGCGACGGGTGCACCGCTGGGGCCGGGGTGGACTGGACGCACGGGCGAACTCCTCATTGACAGCGTCGGCGGGCGCGCGTACCGTGACCGCTAGGTTTACCTCAGAATATCGAAAGTTTACTGCTATGCAACCTGCTTCTGATGAGGGCACGCCGATCGGCCCGGTCGACGCGAGTCGCGTGCCGCGCTTCGCCGGCATCGCCACCTTCGCCCGCCTGCCGCGTCTCGACGAGGTCGAGCACGCCGACATCGCGGTCGTCGGCGTGCCGTTCGACAGCGGGGTCAGCTACCGCCCCGGCGCCCGGTTCGGCCCAGCGCACGTGCGCGAGGCATCCCGGCTGCTGCGTCCCTTCAACCCCGCCCAGCGGGTGTCGCCCTTCGCCGTGCAGCAGGTCGCCGACGCGGGCGATCTCGCCGTCAACCCGTTCTCGATCGACGAGGCCGTCGCCGAGATCGAGCAGGGCGCCCGTGCGCTCGCCGACCGGGCCGAGCGGCTCGTCGTCATCGGCGGCGACCACACCATCGCCCTGCCGCTGCTGCGGGCCGTGCACGCGAAGCACGGTCCGGTCGCCGTGCTGCACTTCGACGCGCACCTCGACACGTGGGACACCTACTTCGGCGCGCCCATCACCCACGGCACGCCGTTCCGGCGCGCATCCGAAGAGGGGCTCATCGACCTCACTGCGAGCATGCACGTCGGCACCCGCGGGCCGCTCTACGGGGTCGACGACCTCGCCGACGACGAACGGCTCGGGTTCGCGATCGTGACGAGCGAAGACGTCGAGGAGCACGGCACGGCCGCGGCGATCGAGCGCATCCGCGCCCGCATCGGCGACGCGCCGCTGTACATCTCGATCGACATCGACGTGCTCGACCCCGCGCACGCCCCGGGTACGGGCACCCCCGAAGCCGGCGGCCTCACGAGCCGCGAGCTGCTGCGCATGGTGCGTGCGCTCGCCGATCGGCGCATCGTCGGCGCCGACGTCGTCGAGGTCGCCCCGGCCTACGACCATGCCCAGCTCACGGCGGTCGCGGCATCCCACGTCGCCTACGAGCTGATCAGCGCGATGGCGCCCCGCCCCTGAAGGAGTCCGACATGACCACTCGAGAACCAGACGCCGACGAGGTGCGTCGCGCCGCGGCCGAGATCGTCGACGCGTTCGCCGCGACCGACGGCGAGCGCTACTTCACGGGCTTCTCGCCCGATGCCACGTTCCTGTTCCACACCGAGCCGGCTCGCCTCGACGACCGCGCGAGCTACGAGCGCCTGTGGGGCGAGTGGGTCGAGAGCGGCTGGCGGGTGCGGTCGTGCGAGTCGTCGGGCTCGCACGTGCAGACCTATCCCGGCGGCGCCGTCTTCAGCCACGACGTCGCGACCAGTGTCGATACCGGCGACGGCGGCGTCGAGTCGTACCGCGAGCGCGAGACCATCGTCTTCCGCGTCGCCGACACGGGTGCCGCCGACGGCGCCGACGCCCGCGCCCTCATCGCCGTGCACGAGCACCTCTCACCGGCCCCCGCCTGATCCATCCACCCCCTCGTACCCCAGGAGGAGCAATGTCGCTCTACACCCGCCTCGACCGCCACCTCGAACAGCAGGCCGACAACGCCGGCCCCATCCGCGGCACGCTCTCGCTGCGCCGCATCGGCATGATCTGGCTCGCCGCGAACCTCGTGGTCACCACCCTGCTCACCGGCACCCTCTTCATCCCGGCCGTCGACTTCGGCACCGCGTTCGCGATGATCGTGATCGGCACGGTGGGCGGCGCCGTCGTGCTGACGCTCGTCGGCAACATCGGCACCCGCACGGGCCTGCCGACGATGGCGCTCACGCGCGGCGCATTCGGCACCAACGGCAGCCTGCTGCCGGTGACGGCGAACGTCGTCATCCTGATGGGCTGGAGCTGGGTGCAGGCGATGCTCGCCGGCGTCACCGTCGACTACCTCGTGCACAGCCTCACGGGGTTCTCGAACCCCATCCTGTTCTCGGTGCTCGCGCAGACCCTCGTGGTCGTGCTCGCGATCTTCGGGCACGAGGGCATCGCGCGCGTCGAGCCGTGGCTCGCGGTGCTCATGCTCGCGATCATCGCGTGGATCTTCATCACCGCGTTCACGACGTTCAGCCCCGCCGAGTTCCAGGCCATCCCGGTCGACGAGTCGCTCGGGCTCACGCCCGTCGTGGTGCTCGACATCGTCATCGCGACGGCCATCTCGTGGACGGTGCTCTCGGCCGACTTCAACCGGCTGGCGAAGTCGAGCCGGGCCGGCATCATCGGGTCGGGCATCGGCTACACGCTCTCGACGGTCATCTCGATGACGCTCGGCGCGGTGGCGCTCGGCTACGTCATCCTCTCGGGCGGCGACGCGGTGGCGTTCGATCCCGGCACGATCGTCGGCGCCTTCGGTGCGCCGCTGGCGATCGTCATCTTCCTGTCGGTCATGGCCACGAACACGATGGTCGTCTACGGCATGGTCACCTCGGTCGTGAATGCGCGCATCGGCAGCCGCCTGCGGTTCCTGCCGACCGCGCTCGTGCTCGGCCTGATCTCGATCATCGGGTCGACCTGGCTCGGGCTGCTGAACCAGTTCACCGACTTCCTCGTGATGATCGGCGCGTTCTTCGTGCCGGTGTTCGCGATCATGATCGTCGACTACTACCTGATCAAGCGGTCGGCGTACAGCCGTGACATCCTGCAGCGCCGCGGCGGACGGTACTGGTACACCGCGGGCGTGAACTGGATCGCGGTCGCCGTGTGGGTCGTGGGCGCGGCCGTCTCGTACCTGTGGACGTACGTGTGGCCGCTGCCGGTCGGCGCGACCATCCCCGCGTTCGCGTTGACGTTCGTGCTCTACCTCGTGGCGATGCTGCCCGATCGCGCGCGGCATGTGCGCGAGCGCAGCGAGCACCTCGCCCAGTCGGTCGGTACGCATCAGGCGGGCGGGTCGGATCAGACGGATGCCACGAGCGAGACGGATGTCGCGACGGATGCCACGGCGTGAGGTGACGGGATGCGCGAGCTGAGTCATCCGATCTCGACCGGGATGCAGGTCTACCCGGGCGACCCCGACGTGCGCATCGAACCCGCCCTCGAGCTCGCGCGCGACGGTGTCGACGTCGCCCGGCTGCACCTCGGCTCGCACACGGGCACCCACCTCGACGCGCCGTCGCACAGCATCCCCGGCGGGCGCACGACCGGGCGCATTGCGCTCGACGAACTCGTCGGCGACGCGCTGGTCGTGCACCTCGTCGGGCTCGCGCCGCGGTCGACGTACGGGCTCGATGCGCTCGAGTCCGCACTCGCCGGCGGGCTGCCTGAGCGCGTGCCTCCGATCGTGATCGTCGACACGGGCTGGGCGGCGCGGTTCGGCTCACCGGCCGCGCTGGATCACCCCGCCCTCGACGCGGATGCCGCGGCCGAACTGATGCGCCGAGGCCTGCGCCTGCTCGCCGTCGACACGCTGAGCCCCGACCCGACGGTGGCGGGCGGCACGTCGTTCCCGGTGCACGAGGTCGTGCTCGGCGCCGACGCGCTCATCGTCGAGAACCTGACGGGCCTCGACGGGCTGCCCGAGCGCGTGCGCGTCGGGTTCTTCCCGCTGCCGATCGATGCCGACGGCGCGTCGGTGCGGGCGGTCGCGTTCGTCGACGACTGAGCCGCCACGACCCGACACGCGTGTCAGGGCATGATCCACTCGGCGTCGTCGGGCACCTCGAGCGGCGGGCCCGGCAGGCCCGGCTCGTCAGGAGCCATGCGGCGCATCGACTGCTCGGGCGACCAGTCGTCGCGCAGCACCTGCGCCCACTCGGCGAACCCCTGATCACCGGTCAGCCTGGCGAGGGTGTCGAGTTGCCACGAGTGAATGACGTGATACGACTGGTTCTGCCACAGCGGGCTCGCGCAGTACTCGGCCTGCACGCAGTAGTACGACACGCTGCCCTGCACTCGCACGAGCGGCAGCATGCGGTCGACGACGGTCGTCACGGCGCCGTCGAACAGCTGAGCGGCCCGCGGGTCGCCTGTGGCGCGCCAGTAGTCGTACAGGCCGAACGCGGCGAACATCTGCCCGTTGAGCACGAGTAGCGGTGGCTGGTTGCCGGCGTACTCCTCGAGGTAGAGGTGCCGGTCGATGACGAGCGACGACCACGGGCGGTCGGGGGAGTACGACTGCGAGAAGCTGCCGAAGGTTCGAGCCGCGGCGGTCTGCCACTTGGGGTCGCCGGTCGTCGCGGCGAGCCGCGTGAACAGCGACAGCGCCTCGCCCTGAGCCATCGCCGACCACCACGGCGTCTGCATGACCCTGCCGTAATAGCTCCACGGGAACCGGTACGGGTACCACCAGGCGCCGTCGCGCTCGACTCGGATGTCGACGAGCCGCTGGGCGTTGCGCTTCGCGCGGTCGAGCCACATCGTCGTGCCGGTGCGCTGGTACTCGACCAGTGCCGAGAGCCCGTACTGCGCGTACGCGACGGGATGGTCGGCGCGCTCGCCGGTGTCGGCCCGCCGGTAGATCGCCAGCCCGGTCGCGTCGACGGGTCGCGACGGCGAGTGCACGTCGATCGGAGGCCGGTCGGTGTACGGCAGCGGCTGATCGGTCGAGAGGGTCCACCCGGTGGTGGCCCAGTTCCGCAACGGCTCGGTCGTCACCGGGTACACGCACCGTGCGTTGGCCGCCGCAGCGTCGGAGACGACGGCCGCGCCGCCGAGCACGAACCGGTTCGGTGCGCCGATCTGGTCGATCGCGTCGGCGATCGCCGGGTGTGCGCAACTGCGGAGCGTGATGTTGAGGGGCGCGGCGAGCTTGCCTGCGAGTGCCGCACCGGCCAGCGCGTCGGGGAAGTCGGCGCCGGTCGCGAGGAACGCGGAGTCGGCGCTGCCCGCGGAGAAGAACCCGCGGGTGATCAGCGCGGCCGTCTCGTACCGGTCGGCGCCCCCGTACCGGGTCACGTGCAGCCCCGCGCGTTCGAGTTGCGTCTGGATTCCGGCGGAGACGGCGCCCGGGCCACCGGCGATGGTCACCGAGGTGACGCCGAGGCGGGCGAGCGCCTCGGTCACCTTCGCGTCGACCGCGCTGCGAGTGCCGTCGACGAGCACGACCGGCGCACGCCGGGCCCCGGCTGCGCCACTGGCGGCAAGCGCGTCGGGGAACGTACGGCCGGTCGCGATGATCGCGTGATCGGCTTTCCGGAATGCCGCGTTCACGACCGCCAGGCCGGTCGCGTAGCGGTCGGCGCCGCCCAGGCGTTTGACCGGCGCGATGCGTGCGAGATCGGCCTGCACGGTCGCGCCCACCGCGGCGGGGCCGCCGACCACTCGGATCTGCGCCGGGGCGAGACGCTTCAGCTCGGCGCGCACTCGGGCCGGCAGTGCGCCTGTCGGCGTGAGCAGCAGCGGACCGCCGGCGAGTGCCGCGGCTGCGGCGGCCGACAGGGCGTCGGGGAAGTCGGTGCCGGCCGCGACGTAGGCGACGGCCACCCCGGGTTCGTAGCGACGTGCGATCGCGACCGCCGTCTCGTATCGATCGCCGCCGCTCAGGCGCGTGAATCCCGACCACTCGTCGAGCACCGACGCAGCTGGTTTCACGGCGGCCCGAGCGTCTCGCACGGTGCCGGCGCTCGCGGGCAGAGCCTGCGGCACGGCGAGTGCGAGGCCGAGCACGGCGGCGACCAGGGCGCCGGCCCGTCGTCGGGAGAAGCGTTGCATGTGCTCGTGACCTCGTCTGCGGACCGCCGTCGACCGCGGCCCGAGCCTAACAGCCGGGCGGCGCGCCCTCACTCGAGCGCGAGCCGCATGACCAATCGCGGGAAGCCGTTGATCACCGAATCGCTGACAGCGGCCTGGGTGAACCCGGCCCGCTCGAACAGCGACCGGGTGCCGACGTACGCCATCGTGAGATCGACCTTGGCGCCGTCGTTGTCGACCGGATACCCCTCGATCGCCGGTGCGCCGTGCTCGCGCGCGAACGCGACGGCACCGTCGAGCAGGTGATGCGCGATGCCCTGCCCGCGGTGCCCCGGGCGAACCCGCAGGCACCAGACGCTCCACACGTCGAGGTCGTCGACGTGCGGGATCTTGCGGCTGGTCGCGAACGCGGTCGCGGAACGCGGATGCACCCCCGCCCAGCCGACGACCTCGTCGCCCTCGTACGCCAGCACGCCGGGCGGGATCGGCTCGCTCACGAGTTGGCGCACGCGCTCGCCTCGTGACGGGCCGCGTAGCGACAGATTCTCTTTCGATGGCAACCGGTAGCTCAGGCACCAGCACACGTTCGATTCGGGCTTCTTCGGCCCGACCATCGTCGCCACGTCGTCGAAGCTCGTCGCCGGTCGCACCTCGATTGCCATACCCGCAGGCTGCCATGGGCCGCCGACATCGGTGAATGTGGGCTCCGGCGCTGATGCGTGCCGGGCATGGCTGGGTTGTGGGGTGCCGGAGTCGGCGGCGACGAGGGAGACTCGGGGCGAGCACCGGGTCCTCGTCGGCGACGAGGGTCGCCTCCTCACCGGGATGGGCCCAGAGCGGACGGCACAGCACGAGGTCGCCGGAGGTCGCCGCACGGCGAGTCTAGGCAGCCGCCGTCGCCTCGCGAGCGAGTGCAGCGGCCTCGCGCACCGCTTCGGCGAACGCCTCGGGCTGCTCCTGCGGCAGGTTGTGGCCGGCGTGGGGCACGTGCCGATGCACGCGCGGCCCGGTGAAGCGCGCGGCCTGGGCCGAGGCATCCGTGACCGGGAAGTTGCCGTCGGCCTCGCCGTCGAGCGTGACCGCCGGAACCGTGATCGCCGGCAGCTTCGCGAGCTCGCCCTCGTCGCGCAGGAACTCCGTCGCGCCCGGCACGTGGTTGAGCCGGTGCCGGTACGAGTGCAGCACGACGTCGACCCAGTCGGGGTTCTCGAACGCCTCGGCAGCGCGGTCGAGCACCGCGTCGTCGAACGCCCACTCGGGCGAGTTGCGGCGCCAGATGACCTCGGCGATGCCGCGCCGGTTCGCGGTGAGTCCGGCGCGACCGCGCTCGGTCAGGAAGTAGAAGAAATACCAGAACCCGGCCTCGAGCGCAGGGTCGAGCGGATGCATCGAGCCGCGGATGTCCTGGATCAGGTACCCGTTCACGCTCACGAGGGCCGCGACCCGCTCGGGGTGCAGGGCGGCGGCCACGCACGCCGCACGCCCGCCCCAGTCGTAACCGGCGAGCACGGCACGCTCGATGCCGAGCGCGTCGAGCAGGTCGATCACGTCCTGTCCGAGCGCGGCCTGCTCGCCCGTGCGCGCCGTGGCGCGGTCGCGGAAGCGGGTGCCGCCGTGCCCGCGCAATTCGGGCACGATGACCCGGAACCCCGACTCGGCCAGCAGCGGCGCGACGTCGACGTAGCTGTGCCGGTCGTACGGGAACCCGTGCAGCAGCACCACGGGCGTGCCGTCGGCGGGGCCGAGGTCGACGTACGCGACGTCGAGCACGCCCGCTTCGACGCGGCGCAGCGGCCCGAGCCGCGGGAGCGTCGCGGACATCACGACGCCCCCTCGGGTGCGTACGTGCGGCCGGCCTCGCCGGCGGCGGCCACGTCGCCGCCCCCGGCGATCCAATCGGCGAAGCGCGTCTCGGCGAGGGTCGCGTCGGCTCCGGGCAGCAGGTCGCGCTCGTCGAGGAGCGTGCCGAAGTACTGCGCGAGCGGATCTGCCACGACCTGGCGAGGATCCTCGCGGATCCGCAGCCCCTGCTGCACGATCTCGTGCAGGCGGAACCGCTCGGGGCCGCCGAACTCCACGACGTCGCACGCCGGCTCTCGCAGCACGGCGCCCGCGACCGCGGCGGCCACGTCGTCGGCCGCCATCGGCTGGATGAACGCGTTCGACAGCCGCACGATGTGCTGCACGGCGGCCGCGTCGGCGATCGACTGGATGAACTCGAAGAACTGGGTCGCGTGCACGATCGTGAACGGCCGCCCCGACCGGCGGATGAGCTGCTCCTGCGTGAGCTTCGCCGCGAAGTAGCCGCCCTCGTTGCGGGCCAGCCGGTCGGTGCCGACCACCGAGAGCGCGACGTGATGCGGCACGCCGGCCGCTTCGCCGTAGGTGAGCAGGTTGAGCGTCGAGGCGTAGAAGAACTCGTTCGCGCCCGCCTCGTCGAGGTAGCCCGAGTTCGTCACGTCGATGAGTGCCTCGGCACCGGCGAGGGCCTGCGCCAGGCCCTCGCCGGTATACGAGTCGACGCCGGTCGCGCGCGACGCGGCGACGACGTCGTGGCCGGCCGACCGGAGCCGGGCGACGATGCGGGTGCCGATGAGGCCGGTGCCCCCGATGACCGCGATGCGCACGATGATCGCCTACTTCGCGGCGGCCGCGGGCGTCGTCGGAGCCGCCGGCTGCGCGACGAGCCACTCGTCATAGGTCAGGGGGAAGAGCTCGGCGTCGGCGCGCGCCGGGGCGAGCTCGGCGCCGCGCAGCACGGTGCCGAAGTACGGCGCCTCGGGATCGGAGACCACCTCACGGGTGTCGCCCGCGGCAGCGAGGCCACGGCGGATCAGCTCGTCCATGCGGATCCTCTCGGGCCCACCGATCTCGTGGATGCCGTTCAGCGGCTCGTGGGCCGCGGCACGGGCGACGGCGGTCGAGACATCCGCGGCCGCGATCGGCTGCATGAAGCCCGTCGAGACCCGGGCGACGCCGTCGGGGCCGGTCGTCGAGTCGGCGATGCGGCGCACGAACTCGTAGAACTGCGTCGCGCGCACGATCGTGAACGGCACCCCCGACTCGGTGATGAGCCGCTCCTGCGCGACCTTCGCCCGCAGGTACCCGCTGTCGGGCAGCAGGTCGGCGCCGACGATCGAGAGCGCGACGTGGTGCTGCACCCCGTTCGCCCGCTCGGCCTCGATGAGGTTGCGGGTCGACGCGGTGAAGAACGCCAGCACGTCGTCGTCGGCGAACGACGGCGAGTTCGAGACATCCACGACGACGTCGGCGCCCTGGAGCGCCTCGGTGACGCCCTCGCCCGTGACCGTGTTCACGCCCGTGTTGGGCGAAGCGGCCACGGCCTCGTGGCCGTGCTCGGTGAGCAGTTCGACGACACGCGAGCCGATGAGGCCGGTGCCTCCGATGACGATGACCTTCATGAGTGGTGCTCCCTTTCGCCTGGTGCCGCGGACCATTCCGTCGGCCTCACCAACTCCGACCGGACGGGGAGGCCGTCTGTGACAACCTCCCCGTCGCGCCGGCGCGTGCGCCGTCAGGCCGCGTCGCGCAGGGCGGCCGCGTCGACCGCGAACGCCTTGCGCAGCACGTGCACCGCCAACTCGATCGCGGCGGTCGAGGCCGCCGTCTCACGCAGCGGGTTCAGCATCATGAAGTCGTGCACGGTGCCGTTCACGCGCACGGCCGTGGTGCGCACGCCCGCCGCGGTGAGCTTGCGCGCATACGCCTCGCCCTCGTCGCGCAGCACGTCGTTCTCATCGACGATCACGAGGGTCTCGGGCAGCCCGGCCAGCTCCTCGACGGTCGCCCGCAGCGGTGACGCGGTGATCTCGGCGCGCTTGGTGACATCCGGCAGGTAGTTGTCCCAGAACCACGCCATGCTGTCGGCACGCAGGAACGGCCCCTCGGCGAACTCGCGGTAGCTGTCGGTGTCCTGCGCGGCATCCGTCACCGGGTAGTACAGCGACTGGTGCACGAACGCGACGTCGCCGCGCTGCGTGGCGAGGATCGCGACCGCGGCCGACATGTTGCCGCCGACCGAGTCGCCCGCGACCGCGAGGCGCGAGACGTCGAAGCCCTCGTCTGCACCGCGCTCGGTGATCCAGCGGGCGGTCGCGTACGCCTGCTCGATCGCGACCGGGTAGCGCGCTTCGGGCGAGCGGTCGTACTCGACGAACACGACGGCGGCGCCGACCCCGGTCGCGAGGTCGCGCACGAGCCGATCGTGGGTACCGGCGTTGCCGAGCACCCAGCCGCCGCCGTGGATGTACAGGATCGTCGGGAGCGGCTCGGTGCGAGCGGATGCTCCGGGCGGGGTGACGATGCGCACCCGCACGTCGCCCACCTCGGCGGGCACGGTGACCCAGCGCTCGTCGACGTCGGGCTTCGCGACGGGCGCGGCCTGCACATCGTCGAGCACCTTGCGGGCCTCGGCGGGGGTCAGCTGGGCGAAGAACGGCGGGGTCGCGGTGGCGTCCGCGATCGCCTGGGCGGCGGGTTCGAGCACGTGCTCGGTCATGATGGGTTCCTTCCGATCGGTGTGGTGAGCGGTTCGGGTTCACCAGACATGACCGGGTGGCATCCGGAGGTGTGACCTGCCTCCGTGGCTCAGGTGTCGCCGGCGGCGCGCTGCTCGGCCGCGCGGATGATGCCGCGCAGCACCTCGAGCGCGGCTTCGCCGCGCTCGGTGCCGAAGCCGAACAGCTCGCTGATGGCGGGGTAGATGTCTCCCGCTCGGGCCTGGAGCGCACGGCCCTCGTCGGTGAGCGAGACGTGCACCGTGCGCTCGTCGGCCTCGCTGCGCGTGCGGCGTACCAGCCCGCGCTTCTCGAGGCGCTGCAGCAGTGGCGTCATCGTGCCGTAATCGGACTGGATGCGCGTGACGAGCGACCCGACGGTCTGGTCGCCGTGCGCCCAGAGGTTCGCGAGTACGAGGTACTGCGGGTACGTGACCCCGAGTGGTTCGAGCAGTGGTCGGTACGCGGCGGTCACGGCGCGCGCAGCCGAGTACAGGTTCCAGCACACCATGTCGTCGAGGGGAACCGGCTCCGCGCTGCGTTCGTTCATGCCCTGATCCTAGCAAAATGTCTCGTGTACTATTGACTTGTATACGAGGAAGAGTACGGTGTGTCGCGTAACGGGGGACGAGGAGACGAGCGACATGCGCACGCACGAGCAGTTGAAGACCACGAGACCTGAGATCCGGATGCCGCAGCACGCGTGGCGCACGACCGCCAGGCCGCCCGGGCTCGACGAGGCGCTCGCCGTGTTCGCCGAGCACCGGCCGCGCATCTTCGGCATCGCCTACCGCATGCTCGGCAGCGTCGTCGATGCCGAGGATCTCGTGCAGGAGGTGTGGATCCGCTGGCAGCGCACCGATCGCGCGGCCGTGCGCGAGCCCGCCGCGTTCCTTGCGACGGCGGCGACCCGGCTCGCGATCAACGCCCTGCAGTCGGCCCGCGCCCGCCGCGAGGCGTACGTCGGGCCGTGGCTGCCCGAGCCCATCGACACCGACGCCAACCCCGAGGTGCTCTCGGAACGCGGCGACGACCTGGGGTTCGCGTTCCTGTTGCTGCTCGAACGGCTCTCGCCGCGCGAGCGCGCGGCCTACGTGCTGCGGGTCGCCTTCGACTACCCGTACGCGCGCATCGCCGAGATCCTCGACTCGAACGAGACGAGTGTGCGCAAGCTGGTCAGCCGGGCGAGCGCGCACCTCGAGGACGAGCGGCACCCTCCCGTCCCCACCGGCCGGCAGCGGCTGCTGCTCGAGGCGTTCCTCGACGCCGCCCGTTCGGGCGATCTCGCGAAGCTCGAATCGCTGCTCACCGAGGACGTGGTGTCGCTCTCCGACGGCGGCGGCCACGCGCAGGCCGCGCGGTTCCCGCTCATCGGTCGCGAACGGGTCGCGAAGTTCGTGCACGCCGTGTCGGAGTGGTTCTGGAACGATGTCGACCTCACGTGGGTGCAGGCGAACGGGCAGCCCGCGGTGCTGCTGTCGGCATTCGGTGCGCCCTTCGCGGTGATCGCGGTGAACGTGACGTCCGACGGCATCGACCGGGTGTTCTGGATGGTGAACGCCGAGAAGATCGGCGCGGTCGTCGACGCTGTCGGCGAGTGACGGTTCAGCCCAGCGGTTCGCGGTTCCACGACAGCAGCTTGTGCGGCGCGGTCGTCAGGTAGAGCTCCCTGATCGGCACGGATGTCTCGGAGCCCCCGCCGAGCCGCGGCCGCCCGCCGATCACCAGCACGCCGAGCACCGCGCCGTCGCGTCGGCGCAGCGCCAGCCCCGGCCCGCCGTTGACGTGCACCACCATCAGCGAGGCATCCGGTTGCTTCGCGAGCCGACCGAGCAGGATGCCGGCGATGCGCGCACGACCCTCCCACCGACCGGCGTTCTCGTCGCCGGAGTCGATCACCAGCCGCACGTCGGGGTCGAACATCGACGCGACCACGAACTGGTCGCGCCCGGTCAGGGCACGCAGCAGGCGCCCTGCGACGCCGTCAGGAGACATGGGCGTAGGCGGCGCCGAGCTTGCCGGGGTTCATCATCCAGAGCACCTGGTCGATGCCCGGTCGCCCCTCACCGGTCTCGGCCGACGCGACGAGGGTGATGACGGCGAACACGGTTCCCTCCTTCGAGAGCAGCACCGAGGGCTGGCCGTTCGACTCGGACTCGGCGATGTCGACGCCGTCCCAGAAGTGCGTGTGGAACGCGCGTACGAACTTCGCGACGGTGACGCGCCCGCGCACCGGGAACTTCGACGCGCGCACGACTCCGCCGCCGTCGGAGTACGACACGACGTCCTCGGCGAACAGCCGCTCGAGCGCGGCGAGGTCGCCGGTCTTCGCGGCGGCGACGAAGGCGGTGAGCAGTCGCCGCTGCTCGTCCTTGGAGGCCTCGCGGCGCCGCTCGCCGGCGAGGTGCTTGCGGGCCCGGCTCACGAGCTGCCGGGCGGACGCCTCGGACACCTGGATGATGTCGCAGATCTGCGCGTAGTCGTACGCGAACGCCTCGCGCAGCACGTACGCCGCGCGCTCGGTGGGCGTGAGCTTCTCGAGCATGACGAGTACGGCGAACCCGAGCGCCTCGGCGCGCTCGGCGCCGAGGGTGGGGTCGGCGCTCGTGTCGACGGGTTCGGGCAGCCACGGCCCGATGTAGGTCTCGCGGCGCACCTTCGCCGACTGCAGGTGGTTGATCGCCAGCCTGGTGATCGTCGTCGCGAGGAACGCCGGCGCGTCCAGCACCACCGACCGGTCGGTGCCCTGCCACCGCAGCCAGGTCTCCTGCACGAGGTCTTCGGCCTCGGTGGCCGTGCCCAGCATGCGGTACGCGATGCCGAACAGGCGCCGCCGAACGGCGGTGAAGACGGCGAGCGCGTCGTCGAGATTCGGATCCATACCTGCTCAGACCGGATGCTACGCCCGAATGTGACGGCGCTCCGCAATTCGTTCGCCCCGCGATTCGTTCGCCCCGCGATTCGTTCGTAGGACATCCCCGCCGATGCAGGACGTGAGCGCGCGCTCACGTCCTGCATTCCGGCGGTTGTCCTACACACCGCGGGGCGGGAGGGCGGGTGCGGCGCGGGCTACGCCGCCGCGCGCTGCGCCGCCACGGCCCGCACTGCCTCGGCGACGACGGTCGCGACCAGGTCAGGACGGGACACGCCGACGGCGTGCGAGGCGCCCTCGACCTCCTGCGCGGTGCGCGCGTTCGCCCGCTCGGCGCCCTTGCGCATCGCGGCCGGCGGGATGTTGCGGTCCTCGCCGCCCCAGATGTGCCACGACGGGATGGTCGTCCATCCGGGAGCGGTCGCCTGCACCGGGTCGGTGAGGGCGGCCTGGGTCACGGGGCGCTGGGTGGCGCCCATGAGGCCCGCGGTCTTCGCGTCGACGTCGGCGGCGAACTGCTCGTGGAACTTCGCCCGCTGGATGGTGAGCTCGACGCCGCCGTCGGACAGCTGCCGCGGCTCGATCGCGTCGCCGAGCGTCGAACCGGGCTCGCTCGCGCTCAGCGTGAACGCGGTGTCGCCGGTCTGCGGGGTGAACGCGCCGACGTAGACGAGGCCGGCAACCTGCTCGTTGCCGGCGGACGCCTCGCTGATCACGAGGCCGCCGTACGAGTGGCCGACGAGCACGACGGGCCCGTCGATCGACGCGATGACGTCGCGCGTGTACTGCGCGTCGCCGGCGAGGCTGCGCAGCGGCACCGCGACCGCGGTCGAGGTGATGCCGTCGGCGTAGAGGCGCTCGATGACGCCGTTCCAGCTGGCGGACTCGGCGAAGGCGCCGTGCACGAGCACGACGTGGGGCTGCTTGTTCGACATGTCGGTGTTCCCTTCCGAACGGTTTCCCCCGGGCGGTCGCGCGGAGGCGGTGTCGTCAGCTTCGACCGCGTGCATGGCCGGGATGTGACATCCGATCGTGCCGTTAGGCTGCCGTGCGTGTCTCATGCGACCGATCCGATCCCCGTCTACCTCGACTGCGATACGGGCATCGACGATGCCGTCGCGCTCGCCTACCTGATCGCGCACCCGGGCGTGCGGCTGGTGGGCATCGGCACGGTCTCGGGCAACACGACGGCTGAGCAGGCCGCGCGCAACACGCTCGGGCTGCTGGCGGCTGCGGGCGTCGACGAGGTGCCGGTCGCGATCGGTGCGCACGACTTCCTGCAGCGACGGTTCGGCAGCGTCGCGGCCGACGTGCACGGCGGCGACGGGGTCGGCGGGGTCGCCGATTCGCTGCCGGCGCCGCGCCGCGAGGTCGAGCCGGGCGGCGCCGTCGACCTGCTGCTGCGGCTCAGCCGCGAACACGCAGGCGCGCTGCGGGTGCTCGCCGTCGGCCCGCTCACGAACCTCGCGCTCGCGCTGCGTGCTGATGCGGAGCTGCCGGGCAGGGTGCACTCGGTCACGGTGATGGGCGGTGCGGTGGATGCCCCGGGCAACGTGTCGCTCGTCGCCGAGGCGAACTTCCGCAACGATCCGGCGGCTGCGGCCGAGGCGCTCGTCGCCCCCTGGCCGGTGACGCTCGTGCCGCTCGACGTCACGATGTCGCACACCCTGGACGAGGCCCGACGGCAGGCGTTGCTGCACCACAGCGGCACCGTGCCGCGACTGCTCGGCGAGATGCTCGACATCTATCTCGGCTTCTATGTCGAGGTGTACGGCGATCGTCGCTGCGCGCTGCACGATCCGCTCGCCGCCGCGGTGGCCTCGGGCGATATCGGCACGGCCGAGGTGCGTCACGGCGTGTTCGACGTCGTGCGTGACGACGGCCCCGATCACGGCCGGGTGATCGAGCTCGAGGACGACGGCTCGGCCGGGCGCGCGGGCGCGGTCATGTCGACGGATGCCCCGGTCGCCGAGCTCGTGGTCGGCAGGATCCTCGCGCACGACTGGCCGAGTGACCCCGTGCGGTGACTCCGCGCAAGCCCTGTCGGCGGATCGGCGCGCAGCGCTAGCCTGACCGCAACGGCCGACGGCGCGACCGCGCGGATCCCGTCGGCCGCGCGACGCGGGAGGGGCGAGCACATGCAGATCACCGACAACGGACCCGAGCCGAACGTCTTCGACATCGAGACGGCGACCGAGCAGAACGACACGTACCGCACCGTCGCGTGGAGCGGCAAGTACCTGCAGGTCACGTTGATGTCGATTCCGGTGGGCGAGTCGATCGGGCTCGAGGCGCATCCCGAGACCGACCAGTTCGTGCGCATCGAGCAGGGGCAGGGGCGGGCGAAGCTGGGTCCGTCGAAGGACGACCTGTCCTTGCAGCAGGATGTCTCGGGCGGCTGGAGCGTGCAGGTTCCCGCCGGCACGTGGCACGACGTCGTGAACACGGGCGACGAGCCGCTGCGGCTCTATGTCGTGTACGCACCCGTGCATCACGCGGCCGGCCAGGTGCAGCAGACCGCCGACGAGGCCGAGCACGACGAGGAGACCGGCCAGGACGAGCCGCCCGAATGGGCCGTCGAGCCCGAGGGCGGCCAGCCCGACGAGACGGCGTAGCGGGCGAGCAGGCCCGGCCGGCGGCTCACCGCGGCGCGAGGCCGGCGAGGCGGTTCACCGCGGCGCGAGGCCGGCGAGCAGGAGGTCGGCGAGGGAGTCGAGGTGCTCGACCTTCGGCGGCCGGTAGGCGAGCGCGGTGTAGAGCACGGCGCCCTGGATCGCGTCGGCCGCCGCCTCGAGGTCGGCGTCGGCGCGCACCTCGCAGCGCGCGACCGCCGTGCGCAGCAGGTCGATGAGGTCGGTGCGGCCCTGTTCGGTGAACGCGCGGTAGAGGCGGATCGCCCCGGCGTCGGTCTCGGCGGCCGCGGCGGCGAGGGCGCGCACGATCGTGAGGTTCGTGGCATCCGACAGCCCGACGGCCGCCGCGTGCAGCCAGGCGCGCAGGTCGGCGGGTGCCGTGGCATCCGCTCCGCCCGCCATGTCGGACGGAACCGGCGAGAGCAGCCCGGCCATGACCGCCTCGGCGACGATGCCGGCCTTCGACGGCCAGCGCCGGTAGACGGTCTGGCGGCCGACGCCCGCGCGCTCGGCGATCGCCTGCATCGTGAGCTGCTCGTAGCCGTCGGCGATGAGCAGGTCGCGGGCCGCCTCGAGGATGGCCCGGTCGGCCTCGGCGCTGCGCGGCCGGCCCCGTCGGCGCTGCTCGTCGTCCACGCGTCGATTGTAGGTCGCGCGCGGATGAATTACGATACAGAATGTCTCGGAAATGACCTGGAGGTCGGAACATGGCGCAGGACGTCGTCGTCATCATCGGTGTGGGCGGAATGGGCCTCGCGATCGCCCGCCGCACGGGAAGCGGGCGCCGCGTGGTGCTCGCCGACTTCAACGAGGCCACGCTCGAGGCGGCAGCGAGCCAACTCCGCGGCGAGGGCCACGACGTGCTCACCCGGCGCGTCGACGTGAGCGACCGCACCTCGGTCGCCGAGCTCGCCGACGCGGCCGCCACGGCGGGCCGGGTCACGCACGTCGCGCACACGGCCGGGCTGTCGCCCGTGCAGGCGCCGACCGACGCGATCCTGCACGTCGACCTGCTCGGGGTCGCGTACGCGCTCGACGAGTTCGCCCGGGTCATCGCGCCGGGCGGTGCCGGCGTGGTGATCGCCAGCATGGCCGGCCACTTCGCGATCGGCACCCTGCCGGCCGAGGCCGAGCAGGCGCTCGCCGCGACGCCGACCGACGAACTGCTCGGCCTGCCGTTCCTCGCCCAGCTGCCGAACCCCGGCGCCGCCTACAGCATCGCCAAACGCGCCAACCACCTGCGCGTACGTGCGGCCGCCTCAGGGGCGTGGGCCGCGGCGGGCGCACGCGTCAACTCGATCAGCCCCGGCGTGATCTCGACACCGATGGGCCAGGAGGAGCTCGCGGGCGAGTCGGGCGCGCAGATGCGCGGCATGATCCAGGCGTCGGCGACGAAGCGACTCGGAACCCCCGACGACATCGCGGCGGCCGCCGCGTTCCTGCTCGATCCGCAGCAGGCGAGCTTCATCACCGGCACCGATCTGCTCGTCGACGGCGGCGCCGTCGCGGGTGTTCGCGCCTCGGGCATGCTCGGCTGACATGGCGGCCCGATTCGACAGCTCGCTGCTGCATCCCGAACTGCGCACGAAGTTCGCGCGGTCGAACAACCCGCCCGTCGTGCACCGCTGGCAGCGTGCGCTGCTGCGCGGCGGCATGCGCCTGATGCCCGGCGCGAAACCCGCGCGCGGTGTGACGGTCGAGCGGGTGGCGATCCCGGGCGGGCAGGTCGCCAATGTGTTCACCCCGTCGGGCTTCGGTGCGGATGCCCCGGGGCCGGCGCTGCTCTGGATCCACGGCGGCGGGCTCGTGATCGGCTCGATGGCGCAGGACGACGCGCGCTGCCTCGACGTCGCCGCCGAACTCGGCATCGTCGTGGTGTCGGTCGAGTACCGGCTCGCACCCGAGCATCCCTACCCGGCACCCCTCGACGACTGCGATGCCGCGTGGGCGTGGCTGCACTCGGTCGCCGCAGCACGGCGCATCGACTCGTCGCGCGTCGCGATCGGCGGGCAGAGCGCGGGCGGCGGGCTCGCGGCCGCACTCGTGCAGCGCATCCACGACCGCGGCGGCGTGCAGCCCGTGGCGCAGTGGCTGTTCTGCCCGATGCTCGACGACCGCACCGCCGCCGACCGCTCGCTCGATGCGGTCGGGCACTTCATCTGGAACAACCGGTCGAACCGGGCCGGCTGGGGCGCCTACCTCGGCTCGGCGATGGGCGGGGCGGACGTCCCCGCCGAGGCCGCACCGGCGCGGCGCACCGACCTGACCGGCCTGCCCCCGGCGTGGATCGGTGCGGGCGACATCGAGCTGTTCTTCGCGGAGGACCGCGACTACGCCGAGCGGCTCGCGGCGGCCGGGGTCGAGGTCGAGTGGGCCGTCGTGCCAGGCGCCCCGCACGGGTTCGAGTCGATGGCCGGCGACACCGCGGTCGCGCGCACCTACGTCGCGGGCGCGCGGCGCTGGCTCGCCTCGCAGCTCGGGAGCTGAGCGGCGCCGCGGGGCCGAACCCTGTCAACCCGTTCCGCACGCGGTGCGGCGTCGTTACGCTGACAACGACGAGGTGCCGCGGGGGTCGCGGCCGGGATGGAGGGGGTGCCATGTCGATCAGCGATGACGACATCACGAACGAGCCGGGCGACGGCGGCGAGGGCGTGGCCGACGGCGGGGCGAACCCGCAGGGCCACGACGGCGGTGCCGACGGCTCGGCGGCAGCGGGTGAGGGCACGGCCGACGGCGGTGCGAACCCGGGCGGTCACGACGGCGGCGCCGACGGCTCGGCCGGAGCCGGTGAGGGAACCGCCGACGGGGGAGCGAACCCGGGCGGCCACGACGGCGGCGCCGACGGCTCGGCCTGATGGCGGGTGAGCTGCGCGGGCCGGGCGACCGGCCCGCGCTCTCGCGCTGCATCAGCGTGGCATCCGACCGGTTCGCGACCGAGTTCTGGTCGCGCGACGCGCTGCACTCACGGGCCGACGAACTCGCCGGGCCCGACGGGTTCGCCGACCTGTTCTCGGCCGACGCGGTCGACGAACTCGTCACCCGCCGCGGGGTGCGCACCCCGTTCATGCGCATGGCGAAGGAGGGCGAGGTGCTGCCGGCCTCGGCGTACACGGCGTCGGGCGGGTTCGGGGCCGAGGTGGGCGACCAGGTCGCGAGCGACCGGGTGTTCGCGCGGTTCGCCGATGGTGCGACGATCGTGCTGCAGGGACTGCACCGGCTCTGGCCGCCGCTCATCGAGTTCACCCGGCAGCTCGTCGACGACCTGGGGCATCCGGTGCAGGTGAACGCGTACGTCACCCCGCCGGGTTCGCAGGGGTTCGACCCGCACTATGACACCCACGACGTGTTCGTGCTGCAGATCGCGGGTGAGAAGCACTGGCGGATCCACCGGCCGGTGCACGTCGACCCGCTCGCCTCGCAGCCGTGGAGCGGCCATCGCGAGGCGGTCGCGCGTGCGGCGCTCGAGGAGCCGGTGATCGACGCCGTGTTCCGGCCCGGCGACGCGCTGTACCTGCCGCGCGGCTGGATCCACTCGGCCGTCGCCGGCGGCGACGAGACGAGCGTGCACCTCACGATCGGCGTTTCGGCGTACACGCACGCCGACGTGGTGCAGGCGCTCGTGGCGCGGGTCGGCGATAGCGAGCGGTTGCGTGCGTCGCTGCCGCTCGGCGTCGACTTCGACGATGCCGAGCAGATGGCCGGCATCGTGCGCGACACGGTCGACGCGCTCGTCGAACTCGTGCAGCGACCGGATGCCTCGGCCACGGCGTCGGCACTCGCGCAGCGGTTCGACCGCGACATCCGCCCCGAACCCCTCGCCCCGCTCGCGACGCTCGCCGCGCTCGCGACGCTCGACGCGACCGCCGTGGTTCGTCTTCGCGACGCGCTGCGCGTCCGCATGGAGTCGCAGGATGACCGGGTGCGGCTCGTGACCCGTGAGACCGCGCTCTCGCTGCCCATCGAGGCCGAGCCCGCGGTGCGTCGCATCGTCGCGGGCGAGCCGGTGCGGGTCGGCGACCTGCCCGGTCTCGACGCCGAGAGCGCGGTGGTCGTGGCGCGTCGTCTCGTGCGCGAGCGCATCGCGGTGATCGAGACGTCCGAGTAGGCCGTGACCCTCGACGCCGAGCACTGGGCGCCCTGCAGCGACCGGGCCCGCGAGCGCGGCGACCCGCTCGCGGGCACCGCGCCGCGGGGCATCCGGTGGTTCCTGCTCGAGGTGGCGACGAGCTGGGGGCCGAATGCGCTGCTCGACGCGCCGTTCGACCGTGCGATCGGGCGCGCCCTGGTGCGCCGTGTCGAGGCGGCCGGGATGCGGATCCTCGCGATCCGCCGCACCGGGCGGCGCGCGCCGCCGCCCGTGCAGCGATGGGCGATCGTCGACTCCCGCCCCGGACTCGAGTCGATCGTCTGGGGCGAGACGGCGGATGTCTCGGGGCTGCTCGACGTGCCGCTCGACGGATCGACGGGCACACCCTCTGAAGAGCCGATCTACGCGGTCTGCGCGCACGGCCGGCACGACCGCTGCTGCGCGGTGCGCGGGCGCCGGGTCGCGACGGCACTCGCCGCCGCCCGACCCGAGCAGACCTGGGAGTGCTCGCACCTCGGCGGCGATCGGTTCGCCGGCACGATGGTCGTGTTCCCGCACGGGCTGTACTACGGGTACGCCGACGACTCTCCCGACGACGGCGAGCCGACGCCGCTGCGCATCGCCGACGCGTTCGAGGAAGGTCGCGTCGTGCCCGAGCATCTGCGCGGACGCAGCTCGCTGACCCATGCCGTGCAGGCGGCGCAGCACTACGCACGCCGGGAGTTCGGCGACGATCGCATCGCGGCGTACCCGCCGCTCGACGAGGCGGTCACCGACGACGGCTGGCGGGTGCGGCTCGGGCTCGGCAACGGGGGTGCCGTCGTGGTCGACCTCGTCGACGAGCCGTCGCCCCCGCTGCTGTCGACGTGCGCCGCGACCCGGCTCGTGCGGGTGCGGCAGTACGCGCTCCACGCCCTGCGCGTGGAGCCCGCCCCGCTGGTCGAGTAGGGAGCGAAGGGCGGCTCAGCCCGCGAAGCGCCGCGGGTCGAGGAACCCCGCCTCGGTGAACGGCTCCTCGCCGGCCACCGCTTGCGCCACGAGCTCGCCGAGCGCCGACGCGTGCTTGAACGAGTGCCCCGAGCACCCTCCGCCGACGAACACGCGCGGATGCGCGGTCGGTCCGACGACGAACTGCCCATCGGGCGTGTGCATCATGATGCAGGTCGTCGCGCCCGACGGCTCGGGCTCGAGGTCGGGGAAGGTCGCGGCGACGAGCGCAGCGATCTCATCGGTCTCGCCCGGGTGCACGACCCGGTCGATCGCGTCGGGGTCGTCGCTCGCGAACGGCCCGTCGAATTCGGGGCCCACCTTCGCGTCGAAGCTCGCGAACTCCGACGAGCCGGATGCGTCGGATGCCCCGTGGCCCCAGATCCACGTGTCGTGTCCGGGCACGCTGCGGATGAACACCGGCAGTACCCCGAGATCGGCGCGGTGCCCCGCGCGAGCGCGGAACCACGTCATGACGACCCGGTGCGGCGTCAGCGGCATGTCGGGCACGAACCGGCCGATCCACGGTCCCGCCGTCACGGCGACCTGCCGCACGCGCAGGCCCGCGGCATCCGGATCGTCGACCGTGACCGTCACCCCCTCGTCGTCGGGCTCGATCGCGACCACGCGCACGCCCGTGCGGATGCGCGCGCCCGCCGCGCGCGCCGCATCGACGGCGGCGACGATCGCCGCCTCGGGGCGCAGGATGCCGGCTTCGGGGTCCCACACGCCGACGTCGCCCGCGTCGATCCGCGCGTTCGCGGGCGACCGGCGCGCGATGCCCTCGGCGTTGAGCCGCTCGACGGGCAGGTGGTGCGCCGCGGCGGCGGCAAGGGTGCCGGTGATCAGGTGCGAGTCGGGCGGGCCGATCATGATGCCGCCGGTCTCGAGGAACAGCGGAACCCGAGCGGATGCCTCGAGCTCGCGCCACAGGTCGCGCGCCCGCCGCGCGATCGGAGTGAGGCCCGGGTGCTCGAGGCACGCGACGCGGAACAACCGGGTCTGCCCCGTCGACCCGCCCCACGGGTGCCCCGGCTCGAACTGCTCGAACCCGATCACGTCGAGCCCGCGCGCGGCGAGCCGCCACGCGGCGCTCGACCCGACCGCGCCGAGCCCGATCACGGCGACGTCGGCGTCGAACCCGTCGGCACGGGGCATCCGCTCGACCGTTCTACCCGGCGAGCACCGCCGCGAGGCTCTCGCGCACGATCGCGAGACCCCGGCGCAGCTCATCGTCGGTGATCGTGAGGGCCGGCAGGAACTTCAGCACCTCGTCGAACGCGCCCGAGGTCTCGATGACGAGGCCGCGCGTGAACGCCTCCTTCGAGACGCGGCTCGCGAGCGTGCGGTCGCCGTCGCAGACCAGGCCCTGGAAGAGGCCCCGCCCGCGCACTGTGAAGCCCTGCTCGGGGTGCTCGGCGGCGATCTGCTCGAGCTCGCCGCGCAGCAGGGCCGACTTCGCGGCGACCTGCCGCATGAACGCGTCGTCGGCCCAGTAGGTCTCGAGCGCGACGCGCGCCGACACGAACGCGAGGTTGTTGCCGCGGAACGTGCCGGTGTGCTGGCCCGGCTTCCACACGTCGACCTCGGGGCGCAGCAGCAGCAGCGACATCGGCAGGCCCGAACCCGAGATCGACTTCGAGACGGTGACCAGGTCGGGCACGATGCCCGACTCCTCGAACGCGAAGAACGCGCCCGTGCGGCCGACGCCGGCCTGGATCTCGTCGAGGATGAGCAGAATGCCCCGCTCCTCGGTGATGCGGCGCAGGCGCTGCAGCCACGACGCGCTCGCGACGTTGATGCCGCCCTCGCCCTGCACCGCCTCGACGATGACGGCCGCGGGCAGGTCGAGGCCCGAGCCTGCGTCGTCGAGCATCTTCTCGAACAGGTCGAGGGTGTCGACGTCGGGGCCGAGGTAGCCGTCGTAGGGCAGACGGGCGACGTCGTCGAGGCCGACGCCGGCCGCGCCCCGGTAGTGGCTGTTGCCGGTCGCGGCGAGCGAGCCGAGGCTGAGGCCGTGGAACGCGTTCGTGAACGCGACGACGGTCGCCCGGCCGGTCGCGGTGCGCGCGATCTTCAGCGCCGCCTCGACCGCGTTCGCGCCGGTCGGCCCGGTGAACTGCAGCTTGTGGGCGAGGCCGCGGGGTTCGAGGATGAACCGCTCGAAGGCCTCGATGAACGCCTTCTTGGCCGAGGTGGCCATGTCGAGCCCGTGGATGATGCCGCCCCGCTCGAGGTACTCGACGAGCGCGGCCGTGAACGCCGGGTTGTTGTGTCCGTAGTTGAGCACGCCCGCCCCGGCGAAGAAGTCGAGGTACTCGCGCCCGTCGGCGTCGACGAGGGTCGACCCGGTGGCGCGGTCGAACACGGTCGGGAAGGCGCGGACGTACCCGCGCACCTCGGACTCGCGACGGTTGAAGACGTCGAGGCTGGTGGCGCTCGCGGTGGCGGCGGCGGTTTCGCTGCTCATGGCAGACGGACTCCTCTCGAGAGGCGACGGTGGCGGTGCATCCGACCCTAGTTGCTCTGCGTGAGTGCGAGGTGTGACGGATGCGGCGGAATCGGCGAGAATAGCGATGTGACAGAGACGATGGATGCCTCGCAGCACGCGCCGCACGCGGCCGGCGACTGCCCCGAGTGCTTCGTCGAGCTGCAGCGCGACGGCGAGTGGTGGAAGGCACGCCCGGTGGGCTCGCGGTTCGTGGGGCTCGTGGTGGCGCGCGACGACATGCCCTCGGTGGTCGAGCAGCGCGACGACCTCGCCCGGTTCGGCGTGGCGATCCTCGACTTCCGGCACCCGGCGCCCGAGGCCCGCGAGACCTGGGGCCAGCGACTCGAACGACTGGTCGCCACGCTGAAGTCGGGCGACGTGCTCGTCGTCGCGAACCGGCACGCCCTCGGTCGCACCACCGAGGAGGAGACGCGCACGATCACCGCGCTGCGCGATCGCGGCATCGTGGTCAAGGTGTTGAGCCACGGCGCCCCGCACCTCGCCGACGCCGGGCGCTGAACGAGGTTCAGCCGGGCGGGTGCTCCGCCAGCCACGCGTCGAACGTGGTCGACGAGAGCTGCGCGTCGGGCCCGGGCAGCAGCTCGGGGCCGGTGAGCGTGGTGCCGAAGTAGCGGGCCGCGGGATCGGCGACCACGGGCCGGAGGTCTCGACGCCATGCCTGCACGCGGCGCACCAGGTCGACCATCGCGAACGCCTCGGGGCCGGCGATCTCGATCGTGCCGTCCACCGGGTCGCCCTGGCTGATGCGCGCGACGGCCGCCGCGACATCCGCCGCGGCCATCGGCTGCTGCCTGCCGGGCGGAACCCGCACCGCGCCGTCGATCGCGAGCGTGTCGACGATGTGCGCCACGAACTCGAAGAACTGCGTCGCACGCACGATCGTGAACGGCCGGCCCGACGCGCGGATGACCTGCTCCTGCGCGAACTTCGCGTGCAGGAACCCGCTCTCGGGCACCCGGTCGCAGCCGACGACCGAGAGGGCGACGTGGTGCGCGACGCCGGCCGACCGCTCGGCAGCGAGCAGGTTCTCGGTCGACCGGGCGAAGAACTCGCGCACCTCGTCGCCCGCGACCTGATCCGATGCCGGCCGCAGCACGTCGACGACCGCATCGGCACCCGAGACCGCCTCCACGAGTCCGGCACCGGTGAACGCGTCGACCCCCGTCGCGCGGGACGCTGCGACGGCCTCGTGCCCGGCATCGACGAGTGCGGGCACGATGCCCCGCCCGATCGTGCCCGTGGCTCCGACGACGACGATCCTCACGGCGGCCCTCCTCAGCGGTGTCCTCGGCAGCTCCGACCGGGCCGTGCCCGGTCGTGTGACGTCACACCGCCGGCCCCTGCCCGGTCGAAGCTGACGACGGAGTCGGCGGCCTCAGCCGCCGACGAACGAGGGAGGACACGATGGGCGCTGCGGACGGATTCACGATGGAGTACCCGGATGCCTCAGGGTATCCCGACGGCACCGGACTGCTCGACGAGGGCACGGCGGCGCTCGTCGCCGAGGTCGCGGTCGACGGGGTGCGCGAGGTCGACACCCCGTCGGCGGAGTCCGACGGCGAGGTCGCGGTGCGCCGCGACGACGGCCGGCGGGTGTACGCGGCCGTGCTCGACGGCGCCGAGATCGCCCACGTCGAGTACGCCGACGAGGGCGGCAGGCTCGTGGTGATCACGACGGTGGTCGAGCCCGAGTTCCGCGGGCGCGGCATCGCGATCGCGCTCATCGCCGATGCCCTCGACGACCTGCGCGAACGCGGCGAGCGCATCGCGGTTCGGTGCCCGGTGGTGGGCGCGTTCATGCGCTCGAACCCGCAGTACGCCGACCTGCTCGCGGAGTAGGGCCCGCCCGGCGCGGCGGGTTCACCCCTCGGCGACCTCGATCAGCACCTTGCCGACCGTGCCCGCCTCGACCGCGTCGTGCGCGTCGGCGGTGCGATCGAGCGGAAACCGGGTCAGCGGCAGGCCCGCGGCCTCGCCGACCTCGAGGGCGCCGTCGCCGACCGCCCGCGAGACGTCCTCGGCGGCTGCCGCCAGCGCCTCCGCGCCCACCGTGTAGAGCAGCAGGAACTGGTACCTCACGTTGAGGCTGAAGTGGTGGCGCACATCGAGCGTCATCTCGCCGCCGCCGTCGGTGGCGTACACCGCGATCGAGGCGTGGTTCGCGACGACCCGGGAGTTCAGTTCGGCGTTGCGGGCGGGGAACACCTCGACCACGAGGTCGATCCCGTCGGGCGCGACGGCGCGGATCGCGTGAGCCGCGTCATCCTGTCGGTAGTCCACGGCGTGGTGCGCGCCGGCGGCGGTCGCGAGCGCGGCCTTCTCTGGGGAGCTCGCCGTGGTGATCACGGTGGCGCCGGCCCAGCGGGCGAGCTGGATCGCGGCGTGGCCGACCGCGCCGGCTCCGCCGGCGACGAGCACCGTCCGACCGTCGAGCGCTCCCGGCGCGAGCCGCGTCGGTCCTCCCTCGTGCACGGTCAGCGCCCGGTGCGCGGTCATCGCCGGGACCCCGAGGGAGGCCCCGACCTCGAAGCCCGCGGCGTCGGGCAGCCGCACGACCCGCTCGGCCGGCAGCACCGTGAACTCCTGCGCCGTGCCCGTGGGCCGTTGGTGCGCGGCGAGGAACAACCACACCCGGTCGCCGGCCGACAGTGCCGTCACGCCGGCTCCGACCGCGTCGACGACGCCGGCGCCGTCCTGGTTCGGCACCACCTCGGGGAACGGCGTCGGTGTGCCGGGGCGCCCGCCCGCGCGCGCCTTCCAGTCGGTCGGGTTCACGCCCGACACGACGACGCGCACCCGCACCTCGCCCGGGCCGGGCTCCGGCAGGTCGCGCTCGACGAGGTCGAGCACCGACGACGGACCGGTCTGCGTGTACGCGATCGCTCTCATGCTCGGGCCTAACATCCGCGCGAACGCGGGTGTTCCCGTGGCATGAAACGCACGCGGAAGCCGAACGCGGTCGTCGTCCAGATGATGCCGCACCGCGCGCTGCCGACGAGTGAGACGCGGGCGATCGATCAGGCCGCCGAGCGGTCGGGCTGGAAGCCCGGATGGAGGTGGCGGAGACGGCCCGGTGACCTGCATCGGGGGCCGGATGTCACAGCCTCGCGCCGACCGGTGTCTCCATGCCGACGGGGCATCCGTCGACCGAACGAGGAGGAGACATGACCACCGACACCCGCATCCCGCCCGCCGAGGTCACCGGACTGTACGGCGCGGTCGTGAAGACGTTCGCCCGCAGGATGATGGGCAAGGTGCCCGACTCGCTCGGCGTGCTGTGGAACCATCCGGCCGTGATGAAGGACTCGATGGGCATCGGACGCAAGGTCGAGGGCTGGGGCGAGCTCGACGCGACCCTCGCCTCGTACGCCGCGATGGCGTCGGCGGCGACGATCGGCTGCAGCTTCTGCCTCGATCTGAACTACTTCATGGCGCACAACCACGGGCTCGACGAGGCGAAGGTGCGCGAGGTGCCGCGGTGGCGCGAGGCATCCGTCTTCACCCCGCTCGAGCGCAGCGTGATGGCGTATGCCGAGGCCGCGAGCCAGACCCCGCCCGCCGTCACCGACGAACTGTCGGCCGAACTGCTCGACGCGCTCGGCCCGGCCGCGCTCGTCGAGCTCGCCGCGCGCGTCGCGTTCATGAACATGAGCGCCCGCATGAACGTGGCGCTCGGCATCCATTCCGAGGAGTTCGCCGACGCGTGCGGGCTCGCGCCGCTCGCGCAGCGCACGACGGCGGTCGACGCCGTAGGCTCACCCGCATGACGCCCGACCCGTTCGTCACCCACCGCGGACTGCTCTTCACGGTCGCGTACGAGCTGCTCGGCTCGGCGGTCGACGCCGAGGACGTGCTGCAGGAGTCGTGGCTGCGGTGGGCGGCGGTCGACCAGACGCAGGTGCGCGAGCCGCGCCCCTACCTCGTGCGCATCGTGACCCGACAGGCGCTCAACCACCTGCGCTCAGTGGCCCGCCGGCGCGAGGAGTACGTCGGCGAGTGGCTGCCCGAGCCGGTGCTCACGAGCCCCGACGTCGCCGACGACGTCGAGCTCGCAGACAGCCTGTCGATCGCGATGCTCACGGTGCTCGAGACGCTCGGGCCGACCGAGCGGGCGGTCTTCGTGCTGCGCGAGGTGTTCGACGTGTCATACGACGAGATCGCCGACGCGGTCGGCAAATCGCCCGACGCGGTGCGGCAGATCGCCCACCGGGCGAGGTCGCATGTGGCGGCGCGCCGCCCTCGGGCCGGTGCCGTGGTGACGCGATCGGAGCACGCGCGGGCGGTCGACCGGCTGGTGCGCGCGGTCAACACCGGGGACCTGCAGGGGCTCATGGACGTGCTCGCTCCCGACGTCGTGTCGGTCGCCGACGGCGGCGGCAAGGTGCGCGGCGCCGCGCGTCGCCCGATCGTGGGCGCCGACCGCATCGCGCGCTACCTGGTCAACGGGCTGGCGAAGCTCGGCCGGACCTACCATGCGTCGGTGGCGTGGGTGAACGGCGGGCCCGGCATCCGCATGGAGGTCGACGGCGAGCTCGTCGGCGTGGTGAGCGTCGATGTTGAGGGCGAGCGCATCACCCGCATCTACTCGATCGCGAACCCCGAGAAGCTGGGTCGGCTCGACGAGGAGGCGGTGGTGTCGCGCTGACGGCCCGTCGGCGGTTCGCACCAGACTGGGCGCATGACCGACGCATCCGATGCATCCGAAGCCCCTTCCACCCGACGTGTCCGCCAATTGCGACTCGTCGTGTCGGTGCCCGAGGGCGAGGACTACGAGGCCGCGCTCGCCTTCTACCGCGACGTGCTCGGCATGCCGCCGCAGGAGGCGTACGACGGCGACGAGGGCGCGCGGGTCGTGATCCTCGACGCCGGGCGCGCCACGCTCGAGCTCTCGAACGCGGCGCAGGTGCGCTTCATCGATCGCGTCGAGGCCGAGGGGCGGCCGAGCGCCACGCTGAGGGTCGCCCTCGAGGTGGATGACTCGCGGGCCGCCACCTCGGATGCGATCTCAGGCGGCGCCGAGCTGATCGCCGAACCCCGCGAGACGCCCTGGCGCTCGGTCAACTCCCGGTTGGCGGCGCCCGCCGGGTTGCAGGTGACGCTCTTCCAGGAACTCGACGGCTGAGCCGTGTCGACCCCGTGACATCCGTCGCCGCGCGCGAGAGCCGCGGAGCACGAGATCAGATCGGCAGCGGCCGGTCGTCGACGATGGTCTTCATCACCAGCGTGGATGCGACGCGGCGCACGCCGGGCAGGGCAGAGAGCCGTTCGTCCCAGAGCCGCTGGTAAGCCGCGAGGTCGGGCACCGCGACGCGCAGCAGGTAGTCGGGGTCCCCGAACAGCCGCAGCGCCTGGATGACCTCGGGGATCTCGGCGACGGCGGCGTCGAACGCCGGAACGGTCGCCCGGTTCGCCTGCTCCATCGTGATGAACACGAGCGCGCCGAAGCCGAGCCCCACCGTCTCGGGGTCGATGACGGCGCGGTAGCCGGTGATCGCGCCCGACGCCTCGAGCGTGCGCAGACGGCGGTGCGTCGGCGACATGCTGAGTTGCACCCGCTCGGCGAGCTCGGTGAGGCTCAAACGGCCGTCCTGTTGCAGTTCGGCAAGGATCTTCCGGTCGATGGCATCCATGTGGTGGATTCTTCCATGATGGATGCCTCACGAAGCCGAACTTGGCAGCGGCTTCCGCCCGCATCTCCGTAGGTTTCTCGTGTGGATCCGCAACTGCTGTTCGCCTGCTGGGCGATGATGACGCTCATGGTGCTGCTGCCCGGCCCCGACTGGGCGTACCTCATCGCCGCCGGCACGACCGAGCGGGCCATCTTGCCCTCGCTCGCCGGCATCCTCGTCGGTTACCTCGCGGTGGTCGCTGCGGTGGCGGTCGGCGTCGGTGCCGCGGTCGCTGCGCTGCCCTGGGTGCTCGTCGTGCTGACGCTCAGTGCGGCGGCCTACCTGACCTACCTCGGCGTGCAGGTACTGCGGAAGCCGCCGGTCGTCGCGGTCGCGGCGGACGCCGGCGGCCACGGGGCATCCGTTCGCTTCTGGATGCGGCTCGCGCAGGGAGCCGGGGTCAGCGGCCTGAATCCGAAGGGGCTGCTCGTACTCGTGGTGCTGCTGCCGCAGTTCACAGACGCCTCGGGCGCCTGGCCGATGCCGGTGCAGCTCGCGGTGCTCGGCCTCATCTTCGTCGCGAGTTGCGCGCTCGTGTACTCGCTCGTCGGGCTCGGCGCGCGCACGGTGCTGCGGGTTCGGCCGTCGGCCATGCGCATCGTCTCGCGCGTGTCGGGCGCCGCGATGATCGTGCTGGCGGGCGCGCTCGTGATCGAGCAGGTGTCGCACCTCGCGACGACGTAGTCCGCCGGCCGGGCCCAGCCCCGCGCTCAGCCGATCTGCTCGGCGAGCGCGACGATGATGCCCGACGGTCCGCGCAGGTAGCAGAGCCGGTAGACGTTCTCGTAGTTCGCGACCTCGCGCAGCACCCGGCCGCCGAGCGGGCGCAGGCGGGCGAGCGTGTCGTCGAGGTCGTCGACGGCGAACATCACGCGATGCAGGCCGAGGGTGTTCGGGGGCGGAACCGCGGGCGAGGGGGCGGATGCCTCGGGCGCGAGGTACCTCGTCAGCTCGAGCCGCCCGTGCCCGTCGGGCGTGCGCATCATCGCGATCTCGCTGCGCACGCCGTCGAGTCCGACGGTCTGGTCGGCGAAGAGCCCCTCGATCACGGCGCGGCCCTCGAGCTCGAGGCCGAGTTCGGCGAAGAACGCGATCGCCGCGTCGAGGTCGTCGACGACGATCGCGACGTTGTCGAGTCGCACCACGGTCATGCGGCCGACCCTAGCCGCCCTCGTCTGCGGCGGCCAGCGACGTGAGTTCGGCCAGCCTCCGCTCGACCGCGGGCAGCAAGGCCGACGCCCGCATGACTCGTTCAGCCTGGCAGGCGGGCGGCGCCCACGGGACATCCGTACTGCTCGATCGGTGACATCCGGATCTGCCGGGCGCTGCCCGCCCTTCGTAACGTCGCAGGCATGGATGAGATGACGATTTCGCACGACCTTCCGACTCGAGCGGATGCCTCGAGCCCACGCCGCCGACGGCTCGGCCGGCTGGCGACGATCGGCGTCGCGGCGGTGCTCGCGCTCGTCGTGTGGGCGATCGCAGTGCCGGTCGCGGGCGTCGCCCTGACCGTCGGCACGGGTGCAGCGGCGCAGACCGTGACTCCGGCCTCGGTCGCGTTCGCGGTGCTCGTGCCCGGCTTCGCCGCGTGGGGCGTGCTCGCCCTGCTCGAGCGATTCGCCCGGCACGCGCGCCGCGTCTTCGCGATCATCGGCTGGTCGCTGCTCGCCCTGTCGCTGCTCGGCCCGGTGCTGACCGGAGCCGGCGGTGCGGTGCTCGCGGTGCTGCTCGTGATGCACGTGGTGACGGGCGCGACCCTGATGATCGGCCTGCCGCTCGCGGCGTGGCCCGGACGCGGTGTCGCGACGGGGCGCGAGTAGATTGACGAACGTCGGCCGGGGATGAGAGAGACGATGACGATGAGCGGTTCCGTGCACCACGCCGACCCGCCCCCGAGCCTGACCTGGCTCGCCTACCGGCCCGGCCCCTGGCTCGCGCTGATCGCAGCACCGCTGCTGCTCATCGCGCCGCTCGTGGCAGCGGTCGTCGCGGCCGATTGGGCGCGGGTCGCCTACGTGGCGCTGCTCGGCGCCGTGTTCGGCGCCGCGGTCGCCTGGCCGTTCGGACCGCGCGGCGCGTCGCGCGGCCGGTCGAGCCACCGGCCCGGCGCGGCGACCGAGCTCGCGTTCGTCGCGCTGCTGCTGCTCTGCGTCGGATACCTCGTGCTCTGGCACACCGGCCAGGCGCTGCTGTTCCCGCTGCTCGCGGTCGCCGCTTCGATCGCGATCCGCCGACGGTGGGCGATGGGCGTGGTCGGGTCGATCGCGGTCACCGGCACGTTCGCCGTCGGGTTCGATACGGGCTCGCTGGCGGCGGCGGTGCTGGTCGGGTTCGCCGCGTTCGCCGGCGGTGCCGGCAACTACCTGGTGCAGTACTACGTCGCGCTGACCCGCGAGCTCGACCGCACACGCGAGCGCCTCGCCGTCGCCGCGGTCGCCGAGGAGCGGTTGCGGTTCTCGCGCGACCTGCACGACCTGCTCGGGCACTCGCTCTCGATCATCGCGGTGAAGTCGGAGGCGGCACGGCGGCTCATGCCCGTCGACGCCGAGGCGGCCGCGACGCACGTCGCCGAGGTCGAGGAGATCGCCCGCGACGCGCTCGGCGAGGTGCGATCGGTCGTCGCCGGCTCGCGATCGGTTCGACTGACCGAGCAGCTCGCGAACGCGCGGAACGTTCTCGAGGGCGCGGGAATCGCGACGTCGATCACCGCACCCGATCGGCAGCTGCCGATCACCGTGGATGCGACGCTCGGCTGGGTGGTGCGCGAGGCCGCGACGAACGTGGTGCGCCACTCGTCGGCCGGTCGCTGCACCATCGCGGTCGCGGCGACCGATCACGATGCGCGCGTCGAAGTGACCGACGACGGTCGCGGAACGGCCGCGGCTGTCGGAGAGGCCGGCACCGGACTCGCGGGCCTGCGCGAACGCGTCGAGGCCGCCGGCGGCGAGTTCACGGTCGGGTCGTCGCCGTCGGGATTCCGGGTGACGGCCGTGCTCCCGCTGGGTGAGGTAGCGCGGGGTGAGGCGAACCGATGACGGACCCGACCACCATCCTCATCGCCGAGGACCAGCGCATGATGCGCTCGGCGCTCACGACCCTGCTCGACCTCGAGCCCGATCTCAGGGTGGTCGGCGGGGTGGCGCGCGGCGACGAGGTCGTCGCGGCGGCCGAGCGCCTGCGACCCGATGTGGTGCTGCTCGACATCGAACTGCCGGGGCGCAGCGGCCTCGACGTGATCGCGGTGCTGCGCGCGGCGGTGCCGACGTGCGACGTCATCGTGGTGACGACGTTCGGCCGGCCCGGCTACCTGGCCCGTGCGCTCGGCGCCGGTGCGCGCGCGTTCCTCGTGAAGGACGACCCGGTCGGGCACCTCGCCGACGCCATCCGCCGGGTGCGGGCGGGCGAGCGGGTCGTCGACCCGAAACTCGCGGCCGAGGCGCTCGGCGCGAGCGACAGCCCGCTCACCGATCGCGAGGCCGACGTGCTGCGCGCGTCGGCCGACGGCGCGACGGTGCTCGACATCGCCGCCGCCCTCTCGTTGTCGTCGAGCACGGTGCGCAACTACCTCTCGAGCGCGATCGGCAAACTCGGCGCCCGCAATCGCATTGAGGCGCTCATCGCAGCGCGCGAGCAGGGGTGGCTCTAGGCCTCTTCAGCGGTCACGCGGAAGCGGCCGCGCAGGAACGGCAGTGCGGGCGCGCGATACACGAGCGAAGACGGATGCTGCGCTTCGAGCGCGAACTCGGCCGCACCGAACCGCCAGACCCGGTTGAAGAGGTACACGCTGATCGTCACGGTCTCGTCGGTCGGCACCTGCCAGGTGCCGACGCCCCACTGGGTCGGCTGACCTCGCCCCTCGATGACGAGCGTCGGGCGCACGCCCCAGTAGAGTGCGAACCAGGGCTTGTGCAGCGTCAGTTCGATGCGGCGCGTCGTCGTCGCGCTGGGGCTGGTCATCCGGCGAGTCTAGGCGGTGGCGGTGTGGCATCCGAAGCCGTGGCATCCGCGCATCGCTACGCTGGCCGCATGTCTGGCGACCTACCGCCGCAGCACGGCGTGGTCGCGCGCGTGCTGCACTGGCTGACCGTGCTCGCCCTGCTGGCCCAGTACCTGGTCGGGTACGCGATGACCGGAGCCGAGGGTGTGCTCGAGCCGTGGATCGAGGCGGCGTACGACGGCGACGAGGATCTGCTGCTGCCGGTGCACGTCGCGATCGGATGCAGCATCCTGGTGCTCACCACGGTGCGGTTCGCGTGGCGGCGCATCGTCACGCTGCCGCCGTGGCCCGCGACCCTGTCCGCGACCGGGCGACGGTTCGCGTCGATCACCGAGCGCGCGCTCTACGTGCTGCTGTTCGTCACGCCCGCGAGCGGGCTCGCGCTCATCCTGCTGTCGGGCGAGGACTGGGAGGTCGGCGACGACGTCGAATGGATGTCACCCCTCGACGTCATCGACGACGACCTGCTGGTCGTGGTGCACGTGACCGCTCAGATCCTGCTGCTCGTCACCATCGCGCTGCACGTGGGGTTCGTGCTCAAGCACCAGCTCGTGGATCGGGATCGGTTCCTGCGCCGGATGGTGTGAGGGCGGGCCGACGCGAGTTCTCGACAACCGGCCGTGCCGCACGGCGAACCGCCGTCAGCCGCCGGAACGGGATGCTCGCGGCCGCGACGAGCACGACCATCAGCGTGAGGTCGAGCACCGCGAGCCAGGCGCCGCGCGGCGTGCCGAGCGCGAGGGCCGCGGGGCGGAACATCGACCCCGTGAACGCGCCCGCGAGGCAGATCGCGACGACGGCGACGCCGCACACGACCCGGGCCCACGTCGGCCGGCCGCCGCCGAAGGCGTAGCCGCCGGCGACGGCGGTGAGCGCCACGAGCACGGCGCCGCCTCCGAGTCCCTCGGTCAGGAGTCCGACCAGCGCGCCGGGCAGCAGCAACGGTGCGACGGCGAACGCGAGCGGCGCGACGGCGCACCAGCGGAGCATCCGTCGCTCGCGGGCCGTGGCATCTGCGCCGACCGTCGTCGCCCAGCCGACCGCCGCACCGACGACCAGCCCGGGCAGCAGCACTCCGAGGAAGGTGCCCCAGCTGAACTGCGACATCGGTCCGCTCAGCTCGGCCATCCACGCTCGCAGCGCGCACGCCCACGCGACACCCCCGACGGCGCCCAGTGCGGTGCGCGCGACCCGGGTGCCGAGCGAAAGGCGGCTCATGCGGGCGCGACCTCGGCGCGCCGAAGGTTCGGTGTCGCGTCGGATGCCGCGGCCCTCGCCCAGCGGAGCATCCCCCAGCCCAGCCAGACGAACAGCAGCATCCAGACCGAGAGCGTGATGCGACCGATCACGATGCCGGCGAAGAGCAGGGGCAGGTTCGGCACGAACACGTAGACGCCGATGGCGAGCACCGACCAGCGTGCCGGACCGGTCAGCACGCGTGCGCGAGCGGCCGCCACGCCGAGCAGGATCATGCCGATGGCGTTCACCACCGAGCAGAGCCCGTACCCCGCGTCGATCCACGCGGTCTCGTCGCCGGGGTAGGGCAGGCCGGTGCCCGAGATCGCGACGATCTCCCACACCGCGAGCACGGTCATCGCACCGACCGCGAGCGTGGCGCCGGTCGCCGCGAGCCGCCCGCGCCCGGCGAGGCCGGCCCGCCAGAACGCCCAGATCGCGAACGCGATCACGAGGTGGTGTGCGAGGAACACCCACTGGTTGATCGCGAAGACCTCGGGCGCGAGGGGGAAGTTGAAGACGTCGGGCGGCGCGGCGGGCGGCACCACCAGCAGCGCGATGCCCGAGGCGGCTCCCACGATGCCGCCGACGATGGCGGCCCAGCCGCCGGCTCTCGCGATGGTTCGTCTGCTCATCTCGCGCTCCTTCGTCGCAGCGGTCGGCGTATTCCGCGCCGTCTCGCCTCGACGCTAGGCTTGGCGCTGCCCGCGCGGTATCCGCGGGACCACGCAATCCGGGGGAGGAATGCGTACCGGCTCGCACGCGACGTCGTCGGATGCCACCGCCGAGGCGCGGAGGCTGCTCGATCTCGCCCGCCGCGAGGCGCACTCGGGTTCGATCGCCGCGGCCTGGGAGGCGTGCCGCGAGGCCGCCGTGATCGGCCGCCGCAGCGGCGATGCGGTGATCGTCGCGACCGCCGCCACCCTCCTCGCCGATCGCGAGTTGCTCGAGTGGCGTTCGGTGCCCGAACGCCAGTCGCTCTGCGTCGAGGCGCTGCGGATGCTCGGGCCCGACCGCGGTGACGGCGATGATGCCGACACCGCGCGGCGGACGCTGCGGGAACGGGTCGTCGCCCAGCTCGACGCGTTGTCGGTATCGTGGGCCGAGCGCATCGTCGTACCACTCGAACGGATGTCCGCCGAGGAGGCTGCGGGTCGGTTCGCGTCGCTGCGCGCAGCATCGGCGCGCGCGAGCGGGCCGGATGCCGCGTCGACGAGGTTGGCGCTCGCCGGCGAGGCCGTCGCGATCGGGCGCGCCGGTGACGACGACGACATCGTCGCGTGGGGTCGGCTGTGGCGGCTCGACGCCCTCGTTCAGCTCGGCCGCCGCCTCGAGTTCAATGCGGCGCTGGGGGAGTTCAGCGGACTCGTCGAACGCCTCGCCTCACCGGTGTGGCTCTGGCGACTCGCCAACGTGCACGCCTGCCTCGCGCTGCTCGAGGATCGGCTCGACGACGTGCCCGCGGCCGTCGAGGCGGCCGGCGCCGCAGGGGTCGACGCGGGAGTCGCCGATGCCTACTTCTACGACCTGATCCTGCGGGCGAGCGTCGCGCAACGCACCGGTGAGGGACTCGCCGAGGCCGAGGCCGAGGTGCGCGCCGCGATCGTCGACGGCCCGCTCTTCGCGCTCGGGTGGCGGGCGCAACTGCTCCTCGACCTCGGTCGCACCGACGAGGCGGTCGCGATCTGGCGCACGCTCGCGCCGAACATCGACCGGATGCCTCCCGAGTCCGATGAGCTGCTCGTCGCATCGATCGGCCACGCGCGCCTCGCGATCGCCGCCGACGACCATGAGGGTGCGGCGCGGGTACTCGAGGTACTGCGCCCGTACGCCGACCTGCACGTCGCCGGCCCAGCGACGACGCCCTACGGTGGGCCGGTTTCGCTGTCGCTCGCCGGGCTCGCGCGACTGCTCGGCGACGAGGAGGCCGCGGTGCACTGGGCTTCGGATGCGGTTGCTCGGGCCGAGGCGTTCGGTGCGCCCTGGTATGCGGCGACGGCGCGGGGCCTGCTTCGCGAGCTCCGGCGCGTTCCGGATGTCTCGGAGTCGTCGCCGCTCGGGTCGCCGGCGTCGCTCGCGCCACTCTCGCCGCGTGAGACCGAGGTCGCCAGGCACATCGCCGACGGAGCATCCAACCGGGCGATCGCCGACGCGCTCTACCTGTCGGAGCGCACCGTGGAGCAGCACGTGCGCAGCATCCTCCGCAAGCTCGAGCTGCCGAATCGCGCCGCAGTGGCGGCATGGGTGACGCGCGCGGGAGGATGAGCGTGGTGCCGGCGGACACGAGCCCTACCGAGCCCGGCAGCGACGAGGATGGGCACATGGTCGAGATCTCGGACGACGACTTCGATCGCCTGGTCGGCGGCCGGGTCTGGGCGAGCAGCAGCGCCGGAACCAGGCCGAGCGACGCGCCCGCAGCACCTCGGTCAGGTCAGTGCGTGCCGTCGGTGGTCGGGTCATCCGACTGGTGCTTCGCCTCAGCCTCGCGCGCCCGCTTCCTCGCCTGACTTCGCTCGTAGCTCGCGCGCATCTCGGCTTGCCGTTCCGGCGTCTCGGCGCGCGCGTACCGCTCGGCATCTCGTCGTTCTCGGAGAAGCCGCTGGGACTCGCGGAGTTGTTCGAGCTCGTTTTCGAGGCTGCGCCGACGGCTGTCCGAACTGCTCAGGAACTCCGCGACATCCCGCTTCACGCCGAGTGAGTTCTCGACCCTGGTGATGTCCTGCTCGAGCTGGATCGCCTCGACCGCCGCCTCGGACGATCGCGCGGCGCGCTCCGCGTCATCCGCAGTGCCGCGTGCGAGCCAAGCGGTGTAGGCGGCGAAGAGCGTCGCCGCCAGCGCGGCGCTCGAGCTGATCGCGGTGCCGACGGTCTCGCCGCCGACCACCATCAGCGTCCCGACGATGGTCGCGACGAGCAGGATGATCACCACCCACAGGCGGCGGGTCGTTCTCATGTCGGTTCCCTTCCCAGGCGCGCTGCGGCGTGCCCACCGCGTTCGATGGGGCTATTCTGCTGGCAGCCGGGCTCGCGGGCGAGGATTGCGGCGGATCGGCACCGCAGCTGCGCGTTCGCGATGAAGACGCCAGCGACGAGCACGATGCCGCCGATCGTCTCCCACAGGTTCGGGATCTGCCCGAGCAGCAGGGCCGCCGAGACCATCGCGACCACGGGCGCGAGCAGCACCCACGGCACGACCGACGCCGAGCGGTTGCGCGCGAGCAGCGCGTTGAAGATCGTGTAGCCGACAAGGGTGCACAGGCCCGCCGTGTACAGCGTCGACAAGATCGGCCGCCAGCCGAACGCCGCGATGCCGGCGACGATCGCATCGGGTCCATCGATGAGCGCCGACAGGCCGAGCGCCGGCAGCGGCACGATGAGCGACGACCACACCGTCAGCGACAGCGCGCCGAGCCGCTTCGCCGGCGCGATGGGGCCGGCGTGGCGAGAGATGACGTTGCCGATCGCCCATGACAGCGCGGCGAGCAGGCACAGCACCACCGCGATCGCGGGGGCGTCGCCGCCACGGCCGAGCGCGACGACACCGAGACCGGCCGTGCCGACGAGCACGCCGATCGTCTGCATGCGGGTGGGGCGCTCGCGCAGGGCGAGCGCCGCGACCACGATCGTCAGCACGACCTGCGCCTGCAGCAGCAGCGCCGCGATGCCGGGTTGCAGCCCGAGCGCGATCGACGTGTAGAGCAGCCCGAACTGACCGAGGCTCATGAAGAGTCCGACGCCGACGACGGTCTTCCAGCTCGCGAGCGGACGCGGCACGACGGTCGCTGCGAGCGCGACGACGGCGAAGCGAACGGCGAGGAAGAACAGCGGCGGGATGTCTCGCATGCCCCAGTCGATGACGACGAAGTTGAAGCCCCACATCGTCGCCACGGCAGCGGCCAGCAGCATGTCGCGTCTTGTCATGGGTTCACTTCACCGCGAAGCATCCGGAAACACCAGCGACCATTTCTCTGCCTGAATCAGTAGAATCGCTGCATAATCGCGAGGCTCCTGATCGGCATCACCCCGCGATCGCCGCGGCGACCTGTTTCGCGCGGATCGGCATGCGCTCGACGAAGCGCGCCACGACCTCGGTCTGGAGGTGCGACGGCAATGCCGTCGCGAACGTGGCGACGAGCGTCGGCAGGGCATCCGCCACGGCGCTCGCCCAGTCAGTGATCAGCGATCGCTCGAGACCCGCCTCCCGAGCGACGGCTTCCCACTCGAACCAGGATTGCTGCCCTGCCTGGTAGTCGGCGGCGATCCGCATGGACAGGTTCGTGTCGAGGAATGCGGCCGCGGTCTGCTTGGGGGTGTTCTCGATACGGCCCGCGTAGGGGATGAAGCTGCTCACGTCGTACAACGGCGTCAAGGCTGCGCCGTCGGGGCGGATGAACACCGAGTAGTTCTTCGCATGGGCGTCGGTGTTGAGCACCATCCACGAGAACACGAGCGCCTGTACGAACGTCTGCTTGGACGAAGCCGTGCGCTCTTCGGGGACGTGCTCATCCAACAGGCGCAGCACAGTGCGATAGGTCGGGCCGCCGCGGTTCTCGTACTTCTGCAGCCGGGTGACGCCGACTGCCTGCGCGAGGTCTTCCTGGTGAAGCCGGACGATCGTCTGGCTGCCATCCGGCAGCGCGACCCGGTCGAAGCGCTCGACGACGAGGGTGTGCTCACCGTCGAACTGACCCAGGTCCACGGCGGCAGCCGAGATGCCGATGACTCCGGCGATCGTCATCGTGAGGTACTCGATGAGCTCGCCGTCGCGCTGGCCTCTCACCCGCGGCTTCATGATGTGCGTGGTCGGGTGATTCCCGGTCGGCTCGTACCAGCCGTTCCCCGTGTTCCCGAGCGAGAACTTCCCCTGAGCGCCGCCGAGAGAGAAATGACCGGTATCCCGCACCGGATCCTGCCAGCTCGTGTCGTCCTCTCGGATCGCCCGGATTCTGGCGGCGATCTCGCTGTCGCTGATCGGTGCTGCGGTGCTGTTCGCGTTCGGGTCCGTTCCCGGAGTTGCGAACTGGATCGCACCGGCCACATCGGCGCCGTAGTTCTGCAGCAGCCCGAACGGCTCCGCCGTGGCCAGACCGGCCTGCAGCGCCCAGCGCTCTCGCACATCGGCGTTGTCGGGCAACAGGTTGTCGAGGAACGACGTGAGTTTCGGCCCGGTGATCGGTGCAGGGGTGAGCGGGAGGGACAGACTCACCGGCATGCGGGCCTCGTCGTCGAGCCATTCGTCGCGGTAGGTCAGCCTGTACTGCTGTGGGGCGAGCAACTCGAGATGACCGATATGCGCGCCATAGAGATAGACGTCAAGGCTGGGCATCGGGGTTCTCCTGCGCTGCGTCTCGTGCTTCGAGGAGGCGCCGCGCCGATTCGATGAGGAGCCACGAAGAGGAAGGGGCGGGGTCGTTGCCGGGCGTCGTCGACTGGGCAGACTGGGCGAGCGCACTCAAGACCTCTGTCGGGAGGATCGTCTTCACGCCCACGTCAATGCCCAGCGACGGCTGCGAGGTGCGCGGTGGGCGGATCTCGAGATTCAGCCCGAGCGCGTCGAGCACGGCGAACAGCCTCGAGGTGCTGACCTCGTGCTTGCCGTTCTCGACCCGGGAGACCCATTGCCTCGTGCCGCCGACACGGTCTGCCAGCTCGGTCTGCGACAGCTTGAGTCGAGTCCGTCGGCGACGGATGAGATCGCCGAGGTCGCCGAGGTCGCGGACCAGCATGTCACCTCCAGAGTGGAACATCCGTGTTCCATCGGTTGGCTGTGGAACGGATCTCTTCCATTCTAGACGAGATTCGCTGAGATGGAACAAATGTGTTCCATCCCGTTGGCATGGAACATCACTCTTCCCTCAATCCATCCGTACACGCCAGCGATCACTTCTGCATCCGAATCGGTAGCATCGCTGCATGATCGATCTCGAAGCCGTGATCGCGCTCCGCGCGGTGGCCACGAACGGAAGCGTCGCGGCCGCGGCCGACGCGCTCGGCTTCACGCCGTCGGCGGTGTCGCAGCAGATCAAGCGACTCGAGCGCGGCACGCGCGTCGCGCTGCTCGAGCGCGCCGGTCGCGGAGTGGTGCTGACGGATGCCGGGCGGCACCTCGTGACGTCGTCGGCGACGGTGCTCGCCGATCTCGAGCGCATCGAGGCCGATCTGCACCTGGCCGGGGGCGGCGCAGACGGCAGCAGCGCCGAGCGGCGGGTCACCGGCGAGGTGCGTCTCGGCGCGTTCTCGACGGCGGTGCGAGGCATCCTCGTCGACGTGCTGCCGCGCCTGCGTGCCCAGCACCCCGAGCTGCGAGTGCCGTTGCGCGAGAGCGAGCCGTGGGAGACGATCGCGCTCGTCGCATCGGGCCAGCGTGACCTCGGCATCGTGCACCGCTGGGGAGGAGTCGCCCTCGCGATGCCCGAGCACCTCGTCGAGACCCCGCTGTTCACGGATGTCGCGGACGTGATCCTGCGGCGCGACCACCCGCTTGCCGGGCGTGTTTCGCTGTCGCCGGCCGACCTCGCCGCCGAGGAGTGGATCGCGACGTTCGACTCGACGATCTGCCGGCAGTGGCTGCGGCGACTCTTCGATGGGGTCTCGAACGCCCCGCGCATCGTGCACGAGTCGATGGAGTTCGAGAACCACCTCGAACTCGTGCGGGCCGGGCTCGGGGTAGCGCTGGTGCCGCGGATGGGGCGGCCGGCGTTGTCTCCCGATCTCGTGGCGGTGCCGACCGAGCAGCCCGCGTCGACGCGGGATGTGTCGGCGGTGCACCGCCGGAGTCAGGCGGATTCGCCGGCGTTGCAGGCGGTGCTGGATGCGATTCGTGTCGTGGCGGTGGGTCGCGCCGCGGGCTGAGGCTCGCCGCCGGCTGCTGGCCGACGCGCATGATTAACCGCTTGACCAAGTCGATTCGGCCGGTTATGGTTCTGGATAACCGCTTAACCAACCGAAGGTGACGATGAACCAGCGAGGGTTTTACCAGCCGAACAGCGCGTGGATCGGCGACGTCATCCCGTGGCAGGAGGGCGGCGCGTTCCACCTCTTCTACCTGCACGAGACGCGTCGCACGCCGAAGGACGGCATGCCGTGGCACCGGGTTGTCACCGAGAATCTGGTCGACTTCACCGAGGCCGGCGAGGCCATCGCATCGGGCGGGGCTGCGGCCGACGACTTCAACGTCTACACCGGCAGCATCGTGCTCGCGAGCGACGGCACCCACCACGCGTTCTACACGGGGCAGAACCCCGCGAAGACCGGCGACGACGGGCTCGCGCTGCAGGTCGTCATGCACGCGACGAGCATCGACGGGATGGCGACGTGGCAGCGCCATCCTGCAGACACCTTCGGAGCCACGGCCGGATACGAGACCGCCGACTGGCGCGACCCGTTCGTGTTCTGGGACGAGGAGGCTCGACTCTGGCGCATGCTCATCACGGCGCGCCACGCCGACGGCCCCGTTCGGCGTCGCGGCGTCATCGCGCAGTGCACCTCGACCGACCTCGAGCACTGGGAGCCGGCGGCTCCGTTCTGGGACCCGCGCCGCTACGTCGCGCACGAGTGCCCCGAGGTGTTCCAGTGGGGCGACTGGTGGTACCTCGTCTACTCCGAGTTCAGCGATGCCTTCACGACGCGGTACCGGATGTCGCACAGTCTGCACGGCCCGTGGATCGCGCCGGAGCACGACACCATCGACGGTCGTGCGTTCTACGCCGCGAAGTCGGCGGAGCGCGACGGGCGCCGACTGTTCTTCGGCTGGATCGCCTCGCGCGAGGGCGCGACCGACGACGGCGCCTGGCAGTGGGCCGGCACGATGTCGGTGGTCGAGGCCGAGCAGCGCGACGACGGCACCCTCGCCTTCCACCCGGCCGAAGAGCTCCGCGAGACGTTCACACGACCCGGCTTCGCGCGAACGGATGCGGCGATTGCGAGCGGCACCGTGCTCGCGGCGCCCGACGGCTACCGCGACGCACTGACCACCGACGACGCGCCGTCGTCGTTCCGCCTGCGCGTACGCTTCGACATCGCCGAGGGCACCACCGAAGCCGGCGTGCTCCTGCGGGCGAGTGCCGACGGCGACGAAGGCTACGTCCTGCGGCTCGAGCCGAAACGCGGGCGTCTCGTCTTCGATCGCTGGCCCCGGCGCTCCACCGGTACCGAGCAGTGGCAGATCTCGGGCGATGTGCCGTTCGCCGTCGAACTCGAACGACCCTGCCGACTCGACGCCGGCGAGCACGAGATCGAACTGATCGTCGTCGGCGACCTCTGCGTCGCGACCGTCGACGACGCCACGGTGCTGAGCACGCGACTCTACGACCGACCGAGCGGAAGGGTCGGCGTCTTCGTCGGCGAGGGCGCCGCCACCGTCTCCGAGTTCTCCCTCTTCGCCCGCGACGAGCCCGACGGGCCCGCCGATGCGGGTGAGCGCGAGGCATCCGCGTTCGATATCGCCGACGACCTCGTCGGCTCGAGCACCTGACCTGTCCTCCACCCGCACTGCACGCTGTACATCGATCAAAGGAGATTCCGACCATGTCCATCACGAAGCGCAGACGAGCGTTCCTCGCCGCTGCCGCGACCGCAGCCGCCGCAGCCCTCGTGCTCACGGGCTGCGCCGGCGCGGCGAGCAGTGCCGACCCGACCGATGGCGACCCCGAGGGCGAGATCGTGCCCCGCGAGATCTCGTGGCTGCTCTCGCGACCGGCCGACGGCGGCGTCATCACGGCGATGGAGCAGATCGCCGACGAGTACGCGGCCGAGCACCCCGGCTTCTCGCTCAACCTCATCACGACGCCCGACCGGCCGTCGTACATCCAGAAGTACGAGACGCTCGCGGCCGCCAAGAAGCTGCCCGAGCTCTTCGACACGGATGCCACGCCCTTCGCGCAGAAGCTCGCGACGTCGGGGCAGATGGTCGACGTCGACCTGCTGCTCGACGACCTGGGCCTCGCCGACGAGTACCGTGAAGCGGCGCTGAACTACCAGCGTTTCGACGACGGCTCGCTGTACATGGTGCCGTTCGAGTTCCAGCTCGAGTTCTTCTGGTACAACACGGCACTGCTTGCCGACGCGGGCGTCGAGGTGCCCGCCACGCTCGACGACTTCCCGGCGATGTGCGAGGCGCTGCGGGCGAAGGGCATCACGCCCATCGCGCTCGACGGGCAGGACCAGTGGCCGCTCGAGCGGTACATGGCCTACTACCCGTTCCGCCTGGCCGGCCCCGAGTACGTGCAGCAGCTCAAGAACGGCGACGCGTCGTTCGCCGACCCCGCCGGCAAGGCGGCGGCCGATTGGCTGTACGAGCTCGGACAGAGCGGATGCTTCCAGAAGGGCTTCTCGTCGACCGGGTACGCCGACGCCCAGGCGCTCTTCACGTCGGGCAACGCAGCCGTCTACAACATCGGCACGTGGGAGCTCGGCAACCTCGCCACGGATGCGCTGGACCCGGCCGTGCGCGACGACGTCGACTACTTCACACTGCCGACCATCGACGGCGCGGTCACGAATGACAACGAGTTCGTGACGCCGTCGGGCATCGGCATGGCCGTGAACGCGCAGACCTACGACCCGCTCGTGCGCGACTTCCTCGCGTTCGCCCTCGAGCGCTACCCCGAGGTCTACGCGGCAACCGGCGCGCTCTCGCCGACGACCAATGTCGAAACGACCATTCCCGCCAACGCGACCGAGCTGTACACCCGTGCGGTCGAGCAGGCGAACGAGGTCGGCCCGCGCATCGCGATGCCGTGGGACACGCAGCTGGACCCCGCGACCAACACCCGCCTCCAGCAGGAGCTGACACTCCTGGTGCAGGGCGACATCACGCCCGACGAGTTCATCCAGACGATGGATGCGGCCCTCTCGGAGAACAACCGTGGCTGAGACGGCAACAGTCGGGGTGGGGGCGGCCCAGCCGCGCCCGCCCCGGCGGCGGCGCCCGATGTCGACTTCGATGCTCCCGCGTCGGTCGGGGCTGTCGGTGCTGGTGTTCCTCGTTCCACCGCTCCTGCTCTACGGCGTGGCGGTGCTGCTGCCGATCATCCAGTCGCTCTTCCTCAGCGTGTTCCGCTGGGACGGCATCACCGACATGGTCTTCGTCGGGTTCGACAACTACGTCAAGATGTTCACCCGCGACGACGTCTTCTGGACGGCGTTCGGCAACGCCCTCGGCTACCTCGCGATCTGCCTCGTGCTCCAGCTCGGCGGCGCGCTGGTCGTCGCCGGCCTGCTCACCGCGCTTCCGAGGGCACGCGAGCTCGTGAAGACGGTGTACCTGCTGCCGGCCGTCATCTCGACGGTCGCGATCGCGATCCTGTTCCAGCGCATCTACTCGCTCGAACCGGTGGGCCTGCTCAACCAGATCCTCGCGTGGGTCGGGCTCGAGAACCTGCAGCACGCCTGGCTCTCCGACGTGAACACGGTGCTGGCCGCCGTGTCGATTCCCGAGGGCTGGCGCTTCACCGGCCTCTACATGCTCATCATCTACGCCGCCCTCATCGCCGTGCCCAAAGAACTCGAAGAGGCCGCTCGCCTCGACGGCGCCTCGTGGTGGCAGGTGTTCTGGCGCATCCGCTTCCCGTACATCCGGCCGGTCTGGATCACGACCACGATCATGGCGACGACGTTCGCCCTGCGCGGCTTCGACATCCCGTACCTGCTCACCAATGGCGGGCCCGGGCAGGCCTCCGAGCTGCTCACGACCTACATGTACAAGACCGCGTTCGTGCACACCGACTACGGCTACGCCAGCGCGATCTCGGTCTTCATCGTCGTCGAGTGCCTCGTCGCGGTCGGCCTCATCTTCCTGCTCCTTCGCCGAAGGGATGACTCATGACCGCCCCCGTGCTCACGCCGGCCGCGTCGCCCGCACAGCCCGCGCCGCAGGCGCCGCGACCGATCAGACCCGCAGGGCGACGCATCCGCTCGCTCTCGCCGAGGCTTCGCGTGCAGCGGACCATCCTGACCGTGACGATCGTGCTGATCGTGATCGTGCAGGTGTACCCGCTCGTGTGGCTGTTCCTCACGAGCTTCCGCACGGCGGCGGACTTCGCCGGCGGCAATCCGTTCGCCCTGCCCGGCGAGTGGACGCTCGACAACTACTCCCGCGCGTTCGCCACCGGCAACCTCGGGCTGAACATCGTCAACAGCCTCATCGTCACACTCGGCTCGAGCGTCTTCATCGTCGTCGCGGGCATGATGGCCGCCTACGCGCTCGAGGTGCTCGGGTTCCGGTTCAGCGGCCTCGTGAAGGCGCTGTTCCTGCTCGGCATCATCGTGCCGGTGCAGATCGCGCTCGTGCCGCTCTTCATCGACTACTCGCAGGTCGGGCTGCTCGACACGCACCTGTCGATGATCGTGCCGCTCGCGGCGTTCGCGCTGCCGATGTCGATCTACCTGTTCTCGTCGTTCTACGAGTACATCCCGCGCGAGATGTACGAGGCCGCGTCGATCGACGGCGCCGGCCCGTACCGCATCTTCGGCCAGATCACGTTCCCGCTCTCGGCCAATACGATCATCACGGTGGTGCTCGTGAACAGCATCTTCATCTGGAACGACTTCATCTTCGCGAACACCTTCGTGCTGTCCGACGGGCTCAAGACGATCCCGCTCGGGCTGCAGAACTACATCGGAGCGATGGGTAACACCGACTGGACGGCGACCTTCGCCGCCGTCTGCGTGACGGTGACGCCGCTGCTCCTGGTCTTCCTCGCCTTGAACAAGGCGATGATCAACGGTCTCGAGAGTGGAGCAACCAAGGGATGAGCACCTCGGAGCACGGCCGGAACGGGTCGCCGGTCACGATGCGGGATGTCGCGAAGGTCGCCGGTGTCTCGGTGGCGACGGTGTCGCATGTCGTGAACGACAAGGCCGGCGCCCGCATCGGCGACGACGCCCGGCGACGGGTGCAGGAGGCCGTGATCGAGCTCGGCTACCGACCGAACGCGCTCGCGAAGACGCTCTCGCAGGGCACGTCGCGGTTCATCGGCCTCGTCGCCGACGCGATCGCCACGACCCCGTTCGCCGGCCAGATCATCCACGGCGCGCAAGACGAGGCGTGGAAACACGGCTACGTGCTGCTCGTCGCGAACACCGACGGCAACGAGGCCGCCGAGAACGAGGCCATCGCGATGATGCTCGAGCACCAGGTGCACGGCATCCTCTACTCGACCTGGTACCACCGCGAGATCCAGGTGCCCGAGGCGCTGCACCAGACCGACACCGTGCTCGTCGACTGCTTCGCCGCGGGCAACGTGCTGCCCGCCGTCGTGCCCGACGAGGAGCAGGGCGGCCGCACCGCGACCGAAGAGCTGCTCGCCGCCGGCCACCGCCGCATCGCGTTCATCAACACGACCACGCCGTCGCCCGCGCAGACCGGGCGTCTCGCGGGGTATCGCTCCGCGCTCGAGGCCGCTGGCATCGAGTTCGACGAGTCGCTCGTGTTCCCGGCCGCGCCCGAGCAGGAGGGCGGCTACGCCGCGACATCCGCTCTGCTCGAATCGAAGGCGACGGCCGTGTTCTGCCACAACGACCGCGTCGCGATGGGTCTCTACGACGGGCTGCGCGAGCACGGCCTGCGCATTCCCGAAGACATCGCGGTGATGGGCTTCGACAACCAAGACGTCATCGCCGCGCACCTGCGCCCGACGCTCTCGACCGTCGCGCTGCCGCACTACGAGCTCGGCGCCGCGGGCGTGCGGCTGCTGCTCGGCCTCGAGCCCGCCCCCGAATCGGGCCCCCAGCTCATCGCGTGCCCGCCGGTGCTGCGGCATTCGATCTGACTTCTCTTCGACTGGGAGACGACGTGCACGACACGAACGGCCAGGTGCCGCGACCCCGATTCCACTTCACGCCCCAGCGCAACTGGATGAACGACCCCAACGGGCTCGTCTACGACCGCGGCCTCTGGCACCTCTACTTCCAGTACAACCCCGAGGGCGCCGACTGGGGCAACATGAGCTGGGGCCACGCGACGAGCGCCGACCTGCGGCGGTGGACCGAGCATGACGTGGCGCTGCGGTACCGGCCGGGGGAGCAGGTGTTCTCGGGATCGGTCGTTGCCGGGCCTGCTGGCTCTGCTGAGCACGTGCTCACGGCCTTCTACACGAGCGCCTACGACGACCACCAGGCGCAGTCACGGGCCACGAGTCGCGACGGCGGCTACACCTGGGAGCCCGACCCGCAGAACCCGGTGCTCGACCGCGGCACGCGTGCGTTCCGCGACCCGAAGGTCATCAGGTATACGGATGCCGACGGCTCGACCCGCTACGTCATGCTCACCGTCGAGGCCGACGACCGGCAGGTGCTCTTCTACGTGTCCCGCGACCTGCGGACTTGGGAGTATCTGAGTTCGTTCGGCCCGCTCGGCGCGACCGGGGTGGTCTGGGAGTGCCCCGACCTCGTACCGCTCGCGGTCGACGGCGACCCCGCAGACGCGCGCTGGGTGCTGTTGCTCAGCACGAACCCCATCGGCGACGACCCCGACCCCTACGGCTCGTCGATGCACTACATCGTCGGGCACTTCGACGGCGTTCACTTCACGACGGATGCCTCGGAGCCGACGCGTCTCGACCACGGCCGCGACTTCTACGCCGGCGTCACCTTCGACAGCGCGCCCGGCGGCGAGGCCGTCATGCTCGGCTGGATGAGCAACTGGCGCTACGCCGACGCGTTCCCCTCGTCGCCGTGGCGAGGAGCGATGTCGTTGGCGCGGCGGTTGTCGCTGCGCAGTGTCGGAGGAACGGTGCGCCTCGTGCAGCAGCCGGTGGGGTTCGTGGGGGAGTTGCTCGCGGGGGCGGCGTCTTCGACCGTGTTCGGCGCGGACCGGCCTGCCGACCTCTCGTTGAGCGGGCACTCGCTGGTCGAGCTGACGTGGGAGCCTGCCGCGACGGGAGAGGTCAGGTTGACGCTGCGAGGCGATGCCGATGCCCTCGTCGAGCTGTCGCACGAACCGACGTCGGACGTGCTCAGTGTGACGCGCGGCGGTGCGGCGATGGAGGCCGTGCACCCCGACTTCCCGGCGACGAGTCGCGTCGTTCGGCCAGGCCGACGCGACCAGGTTCGAATCCTGGTGAGCCTCGACGGCCCGCTGCTCGAGGTCTTCCTGGACGACGGCGAGGCTGCGGCGTCGAACCTCGTCGTGCTCGGCGCCGGACCGATCGCGGCCACGCTCAGCACCGAGCGGCCCGGCCCGGTCGCGGCGACCATTGCCGACGTGCGTTCGCCCGCACCGGTCGGTCACGAACTCGAGTTGGATGGTGCGAACCGATGAACGCGTCCGCACCGACGCCCGACGTGCTCGTCGTCGGCGAGGCGCTCGTCGACATCGTGCACCGCGCCGACGACTCGATCGACGAGTCGCCTGGCGGCAGCCCCGCCAACGTCGCCCTGGCCCTCGGTCGCTTGGGCCGAAGCCCGCGGCTGCTCACCTCGATCGGCGACGATCCGCACGGCAGGTCGGTGCGGGCGTGGCTGGCGGCCTCGGAGGTCTCGGTGCACGGGCTGCCCGCAACCCGAACCTCCACGGCGCTGGCGCGCCTCGACGCGCAGGGTGCCGCCACGTATGAATTCGACCTCGAGTGGTCGGTCGACACTTCGAACGTCGCGACGGCGGATGCGCTGCACGTCGGATCCATCGCCGCGACACTCGAGCCGGGCGCCACGGCCGTCGCCGACCTCCTCGACCGCCACCACGATCGGGCGCTCGTCACCTACGACCCGAACATCCGGCCCAGCCTCATCGACGACCGCGAAGCGGTGCGCCGGCAGGTGCGATCGCTGATCGCGCGCGCCGATGTGATCAAGGCGAGCGACGAGGATGTCGTGTGGCTGCACCCCGGCGAGGACATCGCCGACGTCGCACGCCGCTGGTCGCGCTCCGGTCCGGCTCTGGTGGTGATCACCTCGGGGGCGAGCGGATGCTTCGCCGTCGCGCCCGGCTTCGAACTCAGCGTGCCCGCCATCGCCGTCGAGGTTGTCGACACGGTCGGGGCCGGTGACACCTTCATGGCCGCCCTCATCGACGGTCTCCTCGGCGCCGGCGCGTTCGGCGTCGACGCTCGTGCTGCGATCGCATCCCTCGAGAAGGGGCGCCTGACCGAGCTGCTCCACCGAAGCGCACTCGCCGCCTCGGTCACCGTCTCGCGCCCGGGTGCCGACCCACCGTTGCTCGAGGAGCTGATGGCGGCTGCCGGAGTCCGCTAGCGATCCGGGTTGCGCGGGCTCGTGACATCCAGCCCTCTCTCACGGCGATGAGGGTGCAGCGCATCATCGGCTGAAACACCACACGCGGTGGCAGATGGTCCAGGAGAAGGGCGGGGCGATTCGGCGCCGAGCTCAGCGCCCCTGCAGATGCGCGAGCTTCGCCGGATTCCCGACGCCGTGGATCGCTACGATGCGGTCGCCGGCGAACTCGAATGCGAGCACCGAGACGACGCGTCCGTGCCGACGCGCGATGACGCCCGGTTCGGCGTTCACCTCCGCGACCGCGAAATCGAGGCTTCGCCCGCCGACGGCCTTCAGCAGTTGCCGACCGATCGCCTCCGCGCCGACGACGACTTCGGTGGATGCCTCGGGGTAGAAGCCGCCCGAGTCGAAGTGCCCACGGGCGTCATCGGCGAGGATCGCGACGAGCCCGTCGAGGTCGCCCTCGGATGCCGCACGCGCGAACCGCTCCGAGAGCCGGCGCGCGACCGCGGGATCTGCGGCGAAGCGGGCTTCGCCGTGGGCGGCCACGCGCTTGCGCGCCCGCGACGCGGACTGCCGAGCGCTCACCGTGCTCACCCCGAGGATCCCGGCGATCTCATCGAACCCGAGGTCGAAGACGTCGTGCAGCAGGAACGCGGTGCGCTCGGCGGGTGTCAGCTGTTCGAGGACCACGAGTAGAGCCATGCGCACCGAATCGTCGAGCGTCACGCGGTCTTCGGGGAGGATGCGCTCGTCGGCGACCACGGGCTCGGGCAGCCACGGTCCGACATACGCCCGGCGGGAGTGCTCGTGCGCGCGCAACCGGTCGATCGCGAGCCGCGAGGCGACCGTCACGAGCCACGCGCGGGGATCGTCGAGCGGTTCGCGGGCGTCGCGCGCGAGCAGTCGCACGTAGGTCTCCTGCGTGACATCCTCGGCGTCGGCGACCGAGCCGACCACCCGGTAGGCGACGTCGCGCACGACGCGTCGATGCTCGGCCCAGAGTTCCGCGAATTCGGTCATGTCGATACGACGATCCACCCGCCGCCCGTGTGACGGCAAGGCCGGGATTTCTGCACACGTTCCGCGCGCGCGTGTCACGTTCACGCCGGGTCATCCGTCTCTTGGGTATGGATGCTTCGCACTCGCTCGACCGGAGGGCCACGCGGCGGCCGCCGCGCCGACTGGTGAAACTGACCGAACCCGTCGCCCGCGCGCTCGCCGGACGCCGCCTGATGCCGCTCTGGGCGGTCGTCCGCCACCGCGGACGCAAGAGCGGCACGGCCTACGAGACGCCCATCGCGGTCGTGCCCACGACGGATGCCTCGATCGTGATGATCGGGCTGCCGTGGGGGCCGAACACGAACTGGGCACGAAACGTCGTAGCGGCAGGCGGCACGTCGCTGCGCTGGAAGGGCGGCGACGTCGTGCTCGTGCGTCCGCGGATCGTCGACGGCGCCGAGGCGCAGCGGCTCGCGAAAGGCGCGGTCGGCGCGGTCGTCAAACGCTTCCCCGCGGCGATCGTGTTCGCTCGGGCGTGAGTAGTGAATCTCAGCTCTCCCAGGGTGTGACCGCCTGCTCGTAGCTCCACCGACGGAACGACCGGTCGGTCCGCCGGATGAAGAGGAACGTCACGATCGCACCGGGGAGAGCGCTCGAGAAGAGCACGAAAGGCAGCCATCCGAAAGCCCACAGTGCAAGCGGGCCGAGCACGACATTGTCGAACGCTCGAATCGGCAGGAGGCCGAGCGTGACGTAGAGGGCCAGCTGAATGGCAGCACACAGGCCCCATCCGTAGAGTGCCCAGATCGAGAAGCCGCGTCGCGGCACGGTGATACCGGCCCGCTTCAAAGTGACCGACGACGATCGTTCTCCTGAGCCATCGAGGGGTGAACCATCGAAGACCGGCGAGGGTGACTGAGCGTTCGAGTCGACGTTGCGATCGCCGCCAAGTCCGTCTGAGTTGGGAGCTGAGTGGCTGGTCGGCCACCGCCGACTGTTGCTGGTTGAGCGCGTTCGCGAGGCGGGCTTCCGATTCCGCGGCGAACGCCTGTATGAGCTGGACGTCGTTCGAACCGACGAGCCGGACGATGCTGCGTACCGATGCCTCAGCGCTCAGTGTTGCCTCCGAACGCAACGAGGATGGGGAACAGGATCGCGAGCGTGATCGCGAGCACGACCCAGAGCTCGAAGTCGCGCATCGTCAGGCGATCCGAGTCGGCCGAGCAGTCGCGGCGACCTGGTCGAGCACGTGCTCGAGGGCGTCGATCTCTGACTCGCTGAACACGTCCTCAGGCCCGCGCGGCGCGATCGCGTCGAACGGCGGGTCGTAGAGCACCTTGATCGGCACCTGCCCCGTGCGACTGAGCTGATCGACGATGAGGTCGACGAACGAGATCTGGCGTGCGCTGAGGTTCCGATCGGCGACGAACTGGGAGAGTGCCTCTTGTGCGGCCGAACGTTCGAGCCCGAGCAGCGAGCGGACGAAGAGCCCGAGCCCGTCGGCCTCGGCAGCGGCGGTCGCGAGGGCGTCGAGATCGGATGCTTCGAACTCGCCGCTCTCGATGAGCATGCGCTGCAGCTCGTCGAGGTCGGTCTCGGTGAGTTGTTTCCCCGTGCGGAGCTTGCGCAGCACGACGTGGTTCTCGTGTGCGCGCAGATAGGCGAACAGCTTCTGCCGGAATCGAACCCGGTTCACGCCGGGGCTGTCGATGACGATCTCGGTCGGACCTTCGTCGAGGTCGAGGGTGTCTTCGAAGTCGGTGAACATGATCGATCGCGACTTCGCTTCGATGAGCCGCACAAGCGGGCGGAGTCGCACGCGCATCGCCTCGAGCATCGGCGCGGTGACGTCCTGCCACCAGTCCGTGCCGGCGACGGCGTCGATGAGCTCGAGCTGCGCGGCGATCACGGGGATGCCGCGCTGCTCGCCGAGCGCCGTGGCGATCGCCCGGATCCGGTCGCGTGCGGTCGCGAACCCGGGGTCGGCGGCGAGCACGCCGAGCTGGGCCCGAAGCACGAGCAGATCGAACCGCTTCGCACGCTCGTCGGTGTCGGTCGCGAGTGCGGCCGACGGAAGGTCGGCGAGCGCAACGGCGTCCGAGACCTCCGCCGCCCACGCCTCGCCTGACGCGAACCGTTCGACGAGCCGCCGATGCGGACGCACGAGGAAGTTCTGCTCGTTCATCCCCGCGACGATCGCCTGCAGTCCCTCGGCGAGCCCCGTGCGGAGGTCGCGATCGTCGTCGGACGCGGTGCCCGAGACATCCGCTCGATCGAGTGCCTGGAGCAGTTCGAGGCGGGCCGAGAACAGGCGCGAGTGCAGTGAGCGCGCTCCGGAGGATTGCAGCTCGGGCACCTGCTGGTTGAAGAACTCGATGTTGCCGCCGACGTCGAAGACGATGAAGTCACGCTTGTCGTCGCTGCCGTCGTCGGCGTCGCCGTACAGCCCCGGACGCAGTCGCGTGCCGCGCCCGAGCATCTGCCAGTACTTCGACTTCGAGAACACGGGTTTGAAGAACACGAGGTTCACGACCTCGGGCACGTCGATGCCGGTGTCGAGCATGTCGACCGAGATCGCGATGTGCGGCGACTTGTCGGCTTGCGCGAAGTCGTCGATGAGCGTCTCGGCGCGCTCGACCCGGTAGGTGATGACGCGCGCGAACTTCCCCGCGTACTCGGGGTAGTTCGCGTCGAACCGGTCGGCGATGAACTGCGCATGGGCGTTGTTCTTCGCGAACACGATCGTCTTGCCGAGTCGGTCGCCGCCTGCGACGCGGCGGCCCTCGGTCATGAGCACTTCGAGCACCTTGTCGACGGTGTCTTCGTTGAAGAGCCACGCGTTGATCGCGTCGGCGTCGACCTGGTCGGGGATCTCGCCGTCTTCCCAGTCGAGCAGATCCCACTGCTCCTTCTGATCGTCGGTGAGTTCGTCGTAGCGGATGCCTCGCCGGAGGAACTTCGACGTGATCGAACGGGCAACAGGCGGCACGAGGTATCCGTCTTCGATCGCTCGTGAGAGCTCGTACTCGAAGGTCGGGATCCCGTCTTCGAGGTGAAAGAGGCGATAGGTATTGTGGTCGACTTCGTCTTTCGGGGTCGCGGTGAGACCGACGACGTGCGCGTCGAAGTACTCGAAGATCGCGCCGTACTTCTGGTACACCGACCGGTGGGCCTCGTCGATCACGATGAGGTCGAAGTACCCGGGGCCGAACCGGCGTGCGCCACCGTCGTCTCCGCCGCCCTGGTCGATGAGGCCCATCATCGTCGGGTAGGTCGACACGTAGACCCGGCCTTCGAGGTCGCGCTCGTCGAGCAGGTTCACCGGGGGCGTGTCGGGCGCGTGCGCCTTGAACGCGCTCACGGCCTGCCCCACGAGTGCACGGCGGTCGGCGAGGAAGAGCACGCGCTTCACCCAGTTCGCGCGCGAGAGCAGGTCGACGAGCGCGATGACCGTACGCGTCTTGCCGCTGCCGGTCGCCATGACGAGCAGTGCACGTCGTTCGCGATCACGTTCGAACGCCTCGGCGACGGCCCGGATCGCCTGGTGCTGATAGGCGCGACTCGCGACCTCCTCGTTGATGGCGAGCGAGTCGAGCGGCTTGCGAGCGCCGCGCCGCTGCACGAGCAGGGCGAGTTCGTCTTTCGTGTAGAAGCCCTGCACGGCGCGCGGAGGATATCCGGCGGGCGAGTCATCCCACATCCAGTGCTCGTAGCCGTTGGACGTGAAGATCACCGGGCGCTGCCCGTACTGCGCCTCGAGCGCATCGGCGTAGAGCTTCGCCTGCTGCTGCCCGACGCGCGCGTCGCGCCGGGTGCGCTTCGCCTCGACGAGTCCGAGCGGCTTGCCGTCATCGCCCCACAGCACGTAGTCGACGCGGCCCGTGCCGCTCGGACTGCCGCCGAGCCCGGTCACGGGCACCTCGACGACGTGCGGATCGGTCGGGTCCCAGCCGGCTTCGCGCAGCAGCAGGTCGATGAAGCGATCGCGAGTGGATGCCTCGTCGTAGTCGTGCGTGTCGGGGACGAGCGCGTTCTGCGCCTTAGCCTCGGCGATCTCGGCCCGAAGCGCTTCGAGCTCTGCCCGGAGCTCGTCGCTCTCGGCGACCTTGGCCGCGAGCGCGGCATCCTTCTGCTCATTGGCTGCGAGGGCGGCGGCCAGTTCGGCCTTCGTCTTCTGGATGAGCCCGGGCTGCGGTTTCGGCAGGGATGCCACGTCGAACGACTGCCCCGGTGCAGGTCGGTTCGCGGGGTCGGTCGCGTAGTGCGACGCGAGCCAGATCATGACGTGGAAGAGTTCGCGCACGATCGGCAGACTGTCGGCCGGCGTGATCTTGAACGTCTTGTGCACGGCGTCGTTGCCGCGCATACGGATGAGGTTCATCTTCGCGAACACCGCTTGCCCGACGAGTCGCTTGAACGTCGGCTCGTGGATGAGGGCGGCGAGTTCGTCTTTGTATGGCGGCTTCAGCGAAGCATCCGCCCGATACAGCCAGAGCGCCGTGAGTTCGACCGCGCGTCGCGCGTAGAAGAGCGAGGAGCGCGGGTCGCCGTTGACGTAGAACTCGGCGCGGGCGGCCTCGGCGGCGATCTCGGGCCACTCGTGCCGGATGAAGGCGAAGTTGGTCATGCGGGGTCCTTGAGAAGCGGCGGCAGGAACCCTGCCCGGTCGAGTTCGCGGATCAGGAAGGGGCTCAGCTCGTTGGGGCCGAACGAAACAAGGTACGACCGACCACCGACATGCTCGGGCTTCAGGAGTCCGCGGTCGAGGAGCGGGCGGAGTGCGTGGCTCCTGAGTGAGGGGCTGCCGGGCACGAGGTGCTCGATCTGTCCGGCCTTGAGGAATCCGGTGTCGAAGGCAAGCAAGAGGATGTCGCGCTCCCGGGCCGTGATCCCGGCCGCGCGGGTGAACCTCTCGAGGGCGGGTGCGACGAGCTCATCGCGCACGAACACGGCGTCTTGCAGACGGTGGAGGCGTCGCAAGTCGGCGAGCAGTCCGCTGATGAAGAACTCGCACCACGCGATGGTGCCTGCGTCACTCAGATCGTCGGCCTTGGCGAGGGCGTCGTAGTACTCGGATCGGGACACCCCGAACACGGAGGTCGGGTTGACCGCGCGAAGGCCGACCGGGCTCACGAACCCGTGGCGGCCGAGCATGGCGTAGCTCAGCAGACGGGAGACGCGGCCGTTGCCGTTCTGGAACGGGTGGACCCAGAGGAACCGGTGGTGGGCGATCGCGACGTGCAAGAGCTGTTGGTGAGTCGGCACTTGTCGGTTGACGAACTCGAGCAGACGATCCATCTCGGCCTGAACGGAAGCGAACAGGGGAGGCTGGTGGGTGGCGCCCTGAATGGCGACGTCGCGAACGCGGTAGGCGCCGGGCCTCGGATCTCCTTCGCGGACGAGTCCGTCGACCGCACGCCGGTGAAACTCGCGGATCAGTGAATGGGTGATCGGCCGCGTTGGGTCAGTTTCGTCGATGAACTCCATGACTTCGTTGAGGTTCAGAATCTCGCGGACGGTCTCGTCTACCCGATCGGGTTGGGACTCTGCGGCTTGCGCGCCGGCGATCGCGTCGAGGATGGTCGTGCGGTTGCCCTCGATGCGTGCGGAGATCATGCTCGACAGGAACTGGAACAGGCCGTGCAGCTCGGAGAACACGTGAGGCGGAGTCGTGCCGACCCCGATCTCGCCTCGGAGTCGCTCGAGCTCCACGACCGATGAGGCGAGTTGTGAGTCGAACTCGAAGCGCGGAAAGACGAACTCTTCGTTGCTGGAAGTCGCATCGGTATTTGATTCCATCGTGCTCCGTACTTTAGGGCAAGAAGGTCACGATCGGCATGAATCCGGGGAACTTCCTATCCCGAGTGATGTGTCGGATTTGCAGAGTACGGGACGGTTGAATCAAGACATGGTCGCTGACTGCGGCGTCTGCCCTGCTCGACCGCGCTCAGCTAGCTGAATACAGCAATCAATCACGGTATTCAGTGACGGCTCGCTCGCAACTTGTGCATCGCGCGGATGGCGCGCGTCAGGTCCGCGCGACTGATGGAGTCGAATCCGTAGCCTGCTTTGGTCTTCAGCTGAAGCAGCGCGCTCAGGTGCTTGGCGGCACTCGCGTCGGCCTTCTTGAGGTGTGCGATTGCGTCGGTGTGGTTGTCGCCCTGCACGTGCGTTCCGAGCCGCTTCATGCCGATCACATCGGATGCCGCGATGCCGGCGTGGACGCACAGCGTGACGATCGCGTCGACGAGTTCGGCGTCGTTGTCGTCGAACTGCTCGACGATGTCGGCTGCCTCGGCGAACTGGTCAGCCTTGCGGCGCCTCCCCTGCTCGATGGCGGGCGTTCGTTGCACTTCACGCAGGCGTGGAGGCTCCCCGAATGGCTTTGCGAAACTCGTCGAGCGTGCCAGCGAGCATGACACCGTCGCGGGCGATTTCAGCGAGGACGGGGTGCGCTTCGGGTCCCTCGGCGATTTCGTCGAGGCCGTAGACGAGCATGCGTGCGTCGTTGCCGGTCAGGCGGGTGATGGCGAGTGCGAGTTCGGATGCCTCGTCGTCGAACTCGGCGGCGTCGGCGTCGTCGGGCCGCACGAGGAAGAGGTCGATGTCGCTCTCGGGGGTCATGTCGTCGCGGCTCGCTGAGCCGAAGAGGGCTGCGAACATCGGCGCGTAGGTGAAGTCGGTGCGGATCTGGGTCGCGACGCGCTCGAGGAACCTGCTCTTGGCCGACACGATCTCGCCGATCGCGGGCGCGAGGATGTGGTCGGCGTTGAAGCGGTAGAGCGACTTCGCCCCGACGTGCGATTCGAGCACTGTGCCCTGGGACACCAGTCGGCGGAGCGAGAGTTTGACACCGGTGTACGACTTTCCGGTGAGGCGGGCCAATTGGGCAACGTCCATCTGCGCGTCGCCCGCGCGGGTGAGCGCCGCGAGTACGTCGCCCTCGACGCCGCCCGAGATCGCGCCGAGCGGGTGTTGAAGCTGCATGCGGCCCCTCCTTCATCACTGAATATAGTGATTAATTGCTGAATACAGCAATCAATTGTTGGATTCAGTGACCGACGGGGGATGTCTCGTGGTGGCGCTGTGGCTCAGAATCCGCGAGGGTTGCGGCGGGCGAGCAGGTACCCGCGACGGGAACACAGAGCCGTCCAGGCTGCTTCGTTCACGCGGCTGAAGTTGCGGCCTCGCACGCGGCAGATGTGCTGCCACGCGTCGCGACTCACGAGATCTTCGGAGCTGACCGAGCCCGTGTTGATCGCACGGATGATCGCCGCGTCGGAGTTGCCCGAGGACTTGCCGAAGCCGAACATCAGAGCTCGCCTCGGAAGGCTCGGTGCTGGAGGGAGGCGAAGAGGGTGTCGAGGTGGTTCGCTGATACCGTGAGGCTTCGGCGCGCGGTCTCGCTCCGTGAAATCACGGTGCGAAACTCGTCCAACCGCCGGGCGGTCGGCATGGGCACTCGCAGGTTTGCGATGCTTCCCAGACTCAAGTTGGAGATGGTTGCAGTTACGGCAGAACCGTTCATCGCGGTCTGACCACGCCGAGAGTTCAACCAAGCGGCGAGCCACGCTGGATCCAGATGGTCGGTGAGTCGGACGATCGCCACAGCTTGGTTGCAGTTCATCTCTGGATCCGAGTTGCGTACGAGGGCAGCGCGGCCGACGGTTCCAGCAATGGAGATCAATACGTCGCCCGGTCGGATCTTCGAGCGGCCCAACGCATCATGTGTTCGGTGGTCGATGAACTTCGCATCGACCGTAGTGTCAACCCTCCCTCGTACGAGGTTCTGAACTCGCACGAGCGGAATACCGCTCTCACTAAACGCGAAGCCGAGTGTCGTGGGCGTCGCGCCCTTCGTAATCAGCTCAGCCAGGTCCCCGAGTCGTCGCGTCTCGGAGACTTGATCAAGCAGATTGTCGATGAGCTGGCTGTTCAGCGCCTCGACGGCCGCAATCGAAGTCCGCCGCCGCGACAGGAGCGCGTCAGCCTGGTCGAGGATGGCGACGATGCGGCGTTGTTCGGGGAGGGGTGGGAGGGGGATGGCCAGTCGATAGACGTCATCGCGGTTGAGGCCCGGGATTGCCGCGGACTTGTTCATCTCGCCGAGCCGCAGGCTCTTCAGCGTCCAATAGAGCCATTTCAGATCGGCTTGAGATGACGACTCATCAATGTAGTACGCGGTGTCAATTGCCCACGACGAGGCCTCCGTGTACCAGATCGATCCGATGGAGCCCTTGCGTCCGACGATGATCGACTTGCCGTCGACGAGGGCGCTGTCGTGGGAGCCGACAACGCCGCCGGAACCGAACACCTGAACTTTCCCGGGTTGACGGGCGTCCGCTTTGAGTGCCTTCCCATAGTTGAGTCGTGCGATGTCGCCAACTCGCACAGTCGGCCAACTCACGCGACGCCCTCCGCTTCGACAGGGTCCGCGAGCATGGTTCGAAGATTCCGGAGCCCATCCGCGATCTCGACCTCGAGTGCATCCAACTCATCGAGGATCTCCTCGGGGGAGCGGTGCTCGACCTCCTCGTGCTCGACCTCCTTGTAGCGGTTGATCGAGAGGTCGTAGCCGTTCGCGACGATCTCGTCTTTCGGCACGAGGAAGGACTGCGCGGTGCGGGGGCGTGCGTGCTCGTCGTTGCCTGGTTTCGACAGGCTCAACCAGCGATTCAGCACGTCGGGGAGGTCGTTCGCCTCGATCGGGGTGCGCTTGTCGTCGAGGGTGAAGCCGTCGGCGCGCACGTCGTAGAACCAGACCTCGTCGGTTCCGCCCGACGAGGTCTTCGTGAAGAAGAGGATCGCCGTCGAGACGCCGGTGTAGGGCTTGAATGTTCCGCTGGGAAGCTTCACGACGGCGTCGAGCTTGTGGTCCTCGACGAGCATCTTGCGCAGCGACTTGTGCGCGTTCGACGATCCGAAGAGCACCCCGTCGGGCACGATGACTGCGGCGCGCCCGCCGTTCTTCAGGAGCTTGATCATGAGCGCGAGGAAGAGCAGTTCGGTCTTCTTCGTCTTCACGACCTGCAGCAGATCTTTCGCGACGGTCTCGGAGTCGAGGCTTCCGGCGAACGGCGGGTTGGCCAGCACGAGCGAGTAGTCGGCGCTCGCCGGATGCCCCTCGGCGAGCGAGTCGCCGCGCTCGATCACGGGCTCTTCGACGCCGTGGAGCAGCATGTTCATGCTCGCGATGCGGGCCATGGAGGCATCCGAATCGAAGCCCGTGAACGCCTTGGTGTTGAAGAACGCGCGCACCGAGGCATCCGTCTCGACCTCGGGGTGGTGCTCGCGCAAGTACTCGACCGCCGAGATCAAGAAGCCCGCGGTGCCCACCGCGGGGTCGATGATACGGTCTTCGGGCGTCGGCGCCGCCATGTCGACCATGAGCTTGATGATGTGCCGGCTCGTGCGGAACTGGCCGTTCTGCCCACTCTGCGAGAGCTTCGCGAGCATGTATTCGTAGATGTCGCCCTTGGTGTCGCGGTCATCCATCGGGATGTCACGGAGCAGGTCGACGACCTTCGCGAGCAGCGCGGGCGTGGGGATCGTGAAGCGCGCGTCCTTCATGTTGCGCGCGTAGCTCGACCCGTCGCCGCCGAGGCGGCGGAGGAACGGGAAGACATGCTCGTCGACGATCTCGAACATCTCTTGCGGCGAGCGGTTGGTGAAGACCGACCAGCGCAGGTCGTCGAACGGGCGGGCGACTCGGCCCGTCTCGTCGAGCCCTTCAGGGAAGATGCGGCGCTGCATCGGCTCGCCCGTGCGGTTCGCGCGGCGCTCTTCGCGCGTGTGCAACTCATCGAGCCGGCGGATGAACAGCAGGTACGTGATCTGCTCGATCACCTCGACCGGGTTGGCGATGCCGCCCGACCAGAAGGCGTCCCAGACGCGATCGACTTTGCTGCGGAGTTCGCCGGTGACCAAGATGTGGTGCCTTTCGGAGGGGTGCTTGAAGCAGCGTAGTGCGGCCCGGTTCTCGACGGGAGCCGGGCCGCTGGCCGCGGTGCTACTGACGCTTGAGCTCGACCGTTGTCGTGACTCCGAGCGCGGTCACCTCGTAGCGGATGGTGTCGTTGTCGAACGAAAAGGTCTTCGTCGGGTCGCTCGAGGCGAGCAGCGCGCCCGAGGTCTTCTCGGTGTCGTTCTGCGAGTCCCACGAGAACGGTCCGGATACGGTCGGAGTCTCGAACGTGCCCGACCAGTAGAGCGCCTTCGTGTTTCCGCCGTCGCTCACCCAGAAGACCTCGATCGTGTCGGCGGTGATCGTCGCCGATTGGAAGCTCTCCTCGGATTTCTTGTTCGACTGCACCCACTCGCCGACCAGGTCGGCGGGCTGTGCGGGAGCCTCGTTCTCGGTGGCTCCCGTGCTCGTCCCATCGGTGCCGGCGGCGGTCGTCGCGCACCCCGCGAGTCCTGTGCCGAGCAGGGCGATCAGCGCGATCTGGGCGATTCCGGGGGTGACGCGTCGAGTCATTTCTTCTCCGTGTGCGATCGGTCTTCCGGGGGTTGGCATTCCTGACAGCGCGACCGACGCTATCTCTGGGCGCCGACATCGACCGAGTCGAAGGGGGCGGAGTGACCTGTTCTGGGGGCGCCGAGCGAGTCGATCATGGTTCGACGCAGCGGGAATACCCCCGCGCCCTCCGTGTTAAACCTGAGCGTACCCAACTCAAGTTCCCAAGGAGAACCAGGTGCCCGAAGACTTCAACGAGGCCGGCTCGAGCTCGTTCGACGAGTTTCTTGCCCGGTACCTTGCGGGTGAGCAGGCCAGGCAGGCTCGGTCGATCGACCTCAGCCGGTTCCTGACTGCGCGCACGCAGAGCATCCTGCAGCGTGCCGGACGGTTCGCACTCGAACGCGGCCAGACCGACCTCGACGCACTGCACATCCTGCGCGTGATCGTCGAGGACGAGGCGGTCAAGCAGGCGATCCAGCGCGTCGGGGCGAGCCCCGAGCGCATCATCACGGCGACCGAGCAGCGACTGCCCGCTGCCCTCGATCTCGACAAGCTCGATCAGCGGGACGCGATGAACGCGGCGACCATCACGCCGAGTGCGTCCCGTGCGCTGTTCCACAGCTACCAGGTCGCGCGCTCGAGCGGCTCGACCTACATCGACCCCGAGCACCTGTTCTTCGCGCTCGTGCTCGGTCAGGATGCCCCGGCCGGCCAGGTGCTCGCACGCGCGGGCGTGACGGCCGAGGCGCTGACGCAGCAGGTGCGCGAGACGATCCACGCGGGCGAGCCCGGCATCGACGAGTTCGACGCCGCCGCGGGCAACGCCGGCTCCGAGGCATCCGCGACCCCCATGCTCGACAAGTTCGGCACCGACCTCACCGAGATGGCCCGCGAGGGCGACCTCGACCCGGTCATCGGCCGCGTCGACGAGATCGAGCAGACGATCGAGATCCTTTCCCGCCGCACCAAGAACAACCCGGTGCTGGTCGGTGAGGCGGGCGTTGGCAAGACCGCGATCGTCGAGGGCCTCGCCCGCGCGATCGTCGAAGAGAGCGTGCCCGAGGCGCTGCTGGGCAAGCGCGTCATCTCGCTCGACCTGCCCGGCATGCTCGCCGGCACCCGGTACCGCGGCGACTTCGAAGAGCGGCTCACGAAGACCATGGAGGAGATCGCCGCGAACAAGGGCGAGTTCATCGTCTTCATCGACGAGATCCACACGGTCGTCGGCGCTGGCGGCTCGGGCGACGGCGGCACCGACGCGGGCAACATCCTGAAGCCGCGTCTCGCACGCGGCGACCTGCACCTCGTCGGCGCTACGACCCTCAACGAGTACCGCAAGATCGAGAAGGACCCAGCCCTCGAGCGCCGCTTCCAGCCGGTGCGCGTCGGCGAGCCCAGCATCGAGGACGCGGTGCTGATCCTGCAGGGGCTCAAGCCCGCCTACGAGCAGCACCACGGCGTCGAGTACACGGATGCCGCGATCCGCGCCGCGGTCGAACTCAGCGACCGCTACCTCAGCGACCGCGTGCTGCCCGACAAGGCGATCGACCTGATCGACCAGGCCGGCGCGCGACTGCGCCTCAAGCTGGGCGTGAAGGTCGACGTGAGCGAGCTGATCGCCCGTCTGGCGACCCTCGAGGCCGACAAGAACGCTGCGGTCACGGCCGAGCACTACGAGGAGGCGTCTCGGATTCGCGATGAGATCTCGAAGGTGCAGGATCGGCTGGATGCCGCGACCTCCGCTGGTCGAGTAGCGACGACGGAGCGTATCGAGACCCCGTCACCGGGTCTCGATACGGTCGCTGGCGCTCCCTACTCGACCAGCGACAACACGATCGACGAAGCTGAGATCGCCGCGGTGATCTCGCGCGCCACCGGCATCCCGGTGAACCGCCTCACCGAGACCGAGCGCGAGCGCCTGGCCGACCTCGAGGGCGAACTCCACGCCCGCGTGATCGGGCAGGACGACGCGGTGACCGCGGTCGCCAAGGCCGTGCGGCGCAATCGCACGGGCATGGGCGACGCCAAGCGCCCGGTGGGTTCGTTCCTCTTCCTCGGCCCGACCGGGGTCGGCAAGACCGAGCTCGCGAGGGCACTCGCCGACCAGCTGTTCGACGACGAGGGCGCGATCATCCGCTTCGATATGAGCGAGTTCGGCGAGCGTCACACCGTGTCGCGCCTGGTCGGTGCACCTCCCGGGTACGTCGGCTACGACGAGGCCGGACAGCTCACCGAGCGCGTGCGGCGCAACCCGTACTCGATCGTGCTGTTCGACGAGATCGAGAAGGCCCACCCCGACGTCTTCAACCTGCTGCTGCAGGTGCTCGACGACGGACGCCTCACCGACGGCCAGGGCCGCACGGTCGACTTCCGCAACACCGTGGTGGTCATGACCAGCAACCTCGGCAGCGAGTTCCTCGCCAGTAGGTCGGGCGCGCTCGGCTTCGTCGCCGGCACGGATGCCTCGGGCTTCTCGTCGGCAGACGATGTCAAGGCTCGCGTCATGGGCAAGGTGCGCGAGGCCATGCGCCCCGAGTTCCTGAACCGCATCGACGAGATCGTGCTGTTCCAGAAGCTCACGCAGCCCGAGATCGCGCAGATCGTGCGCCTCATGCTCGGCGCCACCGAGCGGCGCCTCGCGGCCCGCGAGGTCGCCATCGAGGTCACGGATGCCGCGGTCGAGTGGCTCGGCGCCCACGGTTACGAGCCCGAGTACGGCGCCCGTCCGCTGCGCCGCCTGATCCAGCGCGAGGTCGACGATCGCATCGCCGACCTGTTCGTCTCGGGCGACCTGGGCGACGGCGAGGCGGTGAAGGTGGATGCCTCGGGCGAGGCGCTCACCGTGGCATCCGTGCCGCGCGCCGTGCTCGACCGGCCCGTCGCGGCGTAGGCGCACCGCTTACCCGCACCCCGCGCGAACGCCCGGCCCCGTCAGGGGCCGGGCGTTCGTCGTGGGACCGACCCAGCTCCGTTTGGACGCGTTTCGGCGCCTCCTCCAGGAGGGCGGCGCCGAAACGCGTCCAAACGATGCAGGCGGTGGCATCGGGGTGGGCGACTCGCGTCATGATCCACGCGCTCGCATGTCTCTCAGGTATGGCGACGCACTTCGAGATCGTGCACGGGCCTCTGGGCGAGACCTCGATCCTGCCGTGCGCGTGCCCGCGTCAGGCCGACCACCCTCGACTGAACTCCGACACCGCACCAGTGCCGATCGTCGAGTCCGCAGCGCTCGAGCACGGTCGCCGCGCACGCCGGCAGCGACGTGCGGGGAGCGCGCTCGCCGCGTGGGTCGGAGGTCGCCCGTCGCACCCGGCGTGACGCACGATCCAGGAGCTGGGTGTGTCCGATCGGAGTCCCGGTCAGATCAGCCGAGCGCGCCGAACCCGATCACACTGCACACGGCGCCGACGATCAGCAGGATCGCCCCGCCGAACAGTCCGCACCAGAAGCTGCGGGCGGCCGTCGCCAGCGGCAGTCGCGTCGCGACGATCGCCACGATCGTCACGAGCACGCCGGCGACGGCGAAGATCGGCTGCGCGAACACCCAGGCCAGCGGGATGAAGTGGATACCGACCACGGCGAGGATCAGCGGTGCGTGCAGGTCGCTGCGTCCGCGTCTGCTCGCCCAGATCGCGAGGACGATCATCGCGATCACTTCGATCCAGAACACGACGATGTACGTGATGAATGCGGGTCCGCCCGGCTCGAGCGCGGTCGGCCCGCTCCAGTTCTTGATCGCGGCGGGGACGCTGAGGCCGACGAGCACGGCGCCGCCGAGGCCGATGACGGCGAGCACCACCCGCCAGATCCAGTGCTTCGGCGGGCGCTCCTGGGCCCATCCGCTCCAGATGAAGGCGGCGAGTCCGAAGATCGCCCCCGTCATCAACAGGTCTCGGGGGAATTCGGGATTGATCACGCCGAGACTCTAGGGCCTCGCCGACGCTACGCGGCGTCGGCGTGCCGGTGCACGACGCGCCAGGCATCGCCTTCGCGTCGATACACCTGCGTGACGCGCAGCGTGAAGGTGCGCGGCTCGCCGTCGACCGATGCGGTCATCCGCTCGTAGCCCACCGAGTAGGCCAGGTCGCCCACGACGTCGTACGAGATCAGGTCGAACGCCCAGTCGGTGCAGTCCGAGAAGCTCGTCGTGAGCACCTCGAACGCCTCCACGAGCGCCGCCCGACCGACGGCGTTGCGCCACGCCCCGAGCACGCTCACCGGTTCGGTCTGCGACCAGATCGCCCGTCGCGGCCCGTCGTCGCCGCTCATCATCGCCCGTTCGGCCGCTGCGTAGTCGCCGCCGAGCCAGGTCAGGAACTCCTCGCGATCGCTCATGACATCAGAATGCTCGGCTGCGGCGCCGACCACAATGGATGACACGACGCGAACGGATGTCTCGGAGCACGACGTGCGGCCGGGTCGCCGACGCGGTCGACGCCGCGCTCGCCGTCCACCCGCCCTGGGAGGGATCAGTGCCTGCCCGGATGTCATGACCTCACGGTTCCCCTAGCCTCCGAGCCATCCGGCTCACCGAGCGGATCGGAGGACGCGATGTTCGAGGATCTCGGCGCGAACTGGGATCGGTTCTACGCGCAGACGATCGAGCCGATGGTCGACCTGCTCGTCGCGGCGGCGCTGGTCTGGCTGACTGCGGTCGTGTGCGCGCGACTGCTCGCACCCGCGGTCACGAAGTGGAAGGTCTTCGGACGTGTCATGCCGCGCTGGGTGGGTCGGCTGCTGCGGGCGCTCGGCATGGTCGGGCTCATCGTCGGGGCCGGATGGCTGGTGGTCGCAGCCTCGATCGAGCAGTACCCGTTCGACGCGGTGGTCATCGTCGGGCCGACCGTGACTCTCGTGCTCGCGACGATCGTCTACGGCATCGGGCAGGCCACCAGGGCGCGCATGGATGTCATGGTCATCCAATCCGACGGGCAGCCGAACACCGCGCTCGCCACCGAACTCGCGATGCGCATGCGCGGCATGAACGCCGACGACCCCGAGGGCCGTGTCGAAGACCCGAGCGGATCCGACCTGAACGAGGTGCTCGCCGTCGCCGGCAGCACCGAGCACTGGGCGGTGCAGCTCGCCCGGGGTGCGGCGACCATGCTGCTCAACCTGCGGCCGTGGCGGCTCGAGCTCACGATCTTCGATGACCGCACCGCGCGCGCCCGGCTGCGGCGCAACGGCCTGCGTATCGCCGACGAGCAGCTCTCGTTGCCGCTGCCGCCGGTCGACGACGAGCACCCCGCCGAGTTGCTCATCCTCGCCGCCGCACTTGCCGCGACCACGGTCAGCGAGCACTATCCCGACATCCGAGGCCTCTACGGCGCTCGCGGCTGGCACGGCATCGGCCTGCTCAACCTCGCCGCGATCACCGACGGCGACGCGCACCGCGCGTACGTCGAGGCGGCGATCGAGGCCGACCCGTGCTGCGTGCTCATCGAGTACCAGGACGTGTTCGACCGCTACGACATCACCGACGCCGACGACCTCGTGCCCCTCATGGACCGGCTCGAGCCGATGATCCGCTTCGCGGCGGCGCTCAGCCGCATCGACGACGAGGCGCTTCGCACGATCGATCAGAAGCCCTGGCACCAGGCGCCCGAGCGCGGACGCCGCGAGCCGCGACTGCTGATGCTGCAGCTCATGATCCGCTACGCGACGGCCGTGCGGAACTGGTCGATGGAGCGGCAGCTCGCCGACGACTGGACCGCGCAGGACGTGCAGCGGCTCACCCGCGCGGCCGGCATCTTCGACCTGATGATGACGATGCTCGCGCGGCCCCGTCGCGCCGAGCGGGTGGTCGCGGGGGCATCGATCGAGCGGATGCGCCACCGCGCCGCCATGGGATGGACGCTGCTGCACGAGCAGCTCGAAGGCCTCGAGCGGCGGGCGCCCGAGCCGCCGGTCGCACCGGCCCGACCGGCCCAACCGGCCAAGCGCGCGGCCCTCGCCGAGCGCTGGGTCGCCGCCGCGGCCGAGTCGCCCGAGGTCGAGGTGCGGTATTCGTGGGCGTGCTATCTCGCACGGCGATCGAGCACCGGCACGCCGAACGGCGAGGTGAAGCAGATCGCCGACAAACTGCGACTCGTGTGCTGGTCGGGCTGGTACCAGGACGCGGCCCTCACCGACCCCGAGCTCGCACCTGTGGCCGGCCACGCGAAGGTGCGCAAGGCGGTACTGCAGCCGCTCGCGAGCGCGTGGGAGATCCAGCCGTTCACCGAGCACAAGACGTCGCTCGCCGCGAACGCCGTGCGATCGCCCGAACAGCTCGCGCGCTGGCGCGACGCCGATCGGCTCGCCGTGGCCCTCGGCATCGAGGAGGCCCACGCCGCCCGCCTGATCGACGCCGCGGTGCTGTTCGACGCGACGGTCACGGCTGCCGAACGGGTCGGCGTGCGCCGGCGCGACCTGCTGCGCGCGGCGAAGTGCCTCATCCAGACGCTCGGCCACGGCCCCGACTCGTTCCTGCGCGCCATGGCCGCCACACCCGATCTGCTCGGACTCACCGTCGGGCGCGCGATGTACTGGCGCCCGACCGGTGACGAGCGGGCGGTCACAGCGCGGTTCCTCGAGGCGGTTCGCGCGGCGCTCACCGAGGCATCCGTGCCCGCACCCGTGTGAATTCGCGAACCCCGCTCAGCGCCCGCGCTCGACCGCCCAGATCGCGAGCTCGACGCGATTGCGCAGCCCGAGCTTGGTGAGCACGTTCGCCACATGCGTCTTCACCGTGCTCAGCGAGAGGTGCAGCTCGCGACCGATCTCGGCGTTGCCGAGTCCGCGCGCGACGGCGGCGAGCACCTCCTCCTCACGGGCGGTGAGCGGCGTCGCGGGCTGCGCGGCGCGCTGCACACCCGGGGCGGGCGCCGACCCGGCGAAGGTCTCGATGAGCCGCACGGTCACGTTGGGATCGATGAGCGCGTCACCGCGGGCCGCGGCGTGCACCGCCTCGTACAGCATCGCGGCACCGGTGCCCTTGAGCAGGAACCCGCGGGCACCCGATCGCAGCGCGTCGTACACGTACTCGTCGAGGTCGAACGTCGTGATCACGACGACGGGCAGCGGGTCGGCCACGCCGGGCCCGGCGAGCTCGCGGGTCGCGGCGAGGCCGTCGAGCACCGGCATGCGGATGTCGAGCAGACAGACATCGGGCCGGATGCTCCGCGCCAGCGCGACCGCCTCGGCGCCGTCGGCGGCCTCGGCGACCACCTCGATGTCGGCATGCGCGTCGAGGATCACGCGCAGGCCCGTGCGCACCAGCTCTTGGTCATCGGCGATCAGCACTCGGATGCTCATGCGTCCTCCTGTCCGCGGTCGGCCCAGCCCGAACGCGGCAGCACCGCGGTGACGACCCAGCCGCCGCCCGGCGCCGGGCCGGTGCTGCAGGTTCCGCCCACCAGTGCCGCCCGCTCGAGCATGCCGGCGATGCCGTACCCGGGCGAAGCGGTCGGCGCGCTGCGCCCGTCGTCGCGCACGTCGAGCCGCACGCCGTCGTCGTCGATGCGCACGAGCACGTCGACGCGGGTCGCACCGGCGGCGTGGCGCCGCGCGTTGGTCACGCCCTCCTGCGCGATGCGGAACACGGTCGCGGCGACGGCCGGGGGCAGGGGAGCGGAGGAGACGTCGGCGGTTCGGTCAGGGTCGTCGTCGACGTGCACGTGCACGGGCGGTGCGGCGGCGCCGTTCTCGAGGGCCCGCACCGCGTCGAGGTCGGGTGCCGGCGCCAGCTCGGGGGCATCCGCTCGGCCGTCGTCGCGCCGGAGCATCCGCACCATCGATCGCATCTCATCCAACGTTCGCGACGCCTCGCCCTCGATGACGGCGAGCACCTCGGCCGCGCGCGCCGGATCGGCCGCCGCGACCGCACCGCCCGCCTGCGCCTGGATCGCGATCGCCGACACATGGTGCGCGACCGTGTCGTGCAGGTCGCGCGCGAGCCGCTCGCGCTCCAGCAGCCGCGCACGGTCGAGCTCGCGCACCCGGGCCGCGGCCCGCCAGCGCACCGCGAGGGCGATCGAGCAGGTCGTGACGATCACCGCGATCGCCCCGATCAGGTCGCCGACCTCGTTCGGCGCACGCAGGAAGGAGAGTGCGGTGCCGGCGATCACGAGCGCGCCGCCGCCGACCATCGCCCGGCCCGACCCCCACCGCAGCAGCGCGTACAGCAGCACCAGGAAGTACACCGCCGTGAACGACTCGGGTTCGCCGCCGACGATGAGGCCCGTCACGGTCGTCGTGCCGAACGCGATCGCGAGCATGGTGAACGGGCGCTGGCGACGCCAGAGCAGGGTGGCCGCGAGCGCGGCGAGCAGGATACCCCAGACCCAGCGCCACGGCAGCTCGGGCCGGGCGGATGCCTCGACGAGTGCGAGCACCGGCACGATCGCGACCAGCACCCAGTCGCGCCAGACCCGCCGTGGCGGCGACGGCACGGCGGCCGGCGCGTTCCACAGCGACCGCACGGCGCTCATGCCCTCATGATAGGAGCGCGCCCGCCCGCGCCGCTCGGCCTGCGGTTCGCCGTCCGCGCCGGATCGCGATCTCTGCGACCACCAGGTTGATCGCCCAGCCGGCGCCCATGAGCACCGCGTGCATCGCCTCGCCGGGCGGCCTGCCGACCGCGATCGTCCAGGGCAGGAAGGTGAGCACCTGCGTGCCCGCGCCGAGTCCGATGGCGTAGGCGCGCATCATCCACGCGCGGTGGGTGGACACGTCGCCGCGACGGATCGCGACGAACGCCACGATCAGGCCTGCGCACATCGCGATGCCGAGCCCCATCCGCATAGTCCACAGCGCCGGGCCGGCCGGGTGGGGGATCGAGTACGAGAGGGTCATCCAGATCGCCGACCCCGCCGAGGCGAGACCGGCGGGCGCGACGAGGCGACCCGACCGGCGATGCCAGCGCCGCCGCCGCAGCGACGGCGCGAACTGCAGCGCGCCGAGCACGAGGAACACGCTCGAACCGACGATGTGCACGACCACCGGTACCGGCGAGTCGACGAACCGCGCGTTCTCGGCGGTGACGGTGCCGCCCTGCGCGAGGCTCGAGATGCGGAACGCGCCCGCGAGGATCGGCACCAGACCGAGCGCGATGAGCCCCGCCGGGACGAGCCACCCGGGTCGGGCGCGGCCGGTACGTCGGGCGGGCGTCAGGGGCAGCGGTGCGGATGCCTCGGTCATGCCTCGATGCTCGCGGCGGCGACGGCGCGGCGCATCGGCCGGCCGGCCGCTTCGGTTCAGCCGATCGGCCGAGCGTGCGGCGCGGCCTCGAGCGACATGGTCACCTCGACGAGATCGCCGAACTCGAGGCCCTCGCGACGGCGCACGTCGGTCTTGATCGGCAGGATGTAGCCGTCGTCCTTCGGCCAGAGCGAGGTGGTCCACGCGGTGCGGCCGACGCGAGCGACGACCGGGATCATGCCCCAGCCGTACGTCACAACGGCGGCGACCTCGCCGATCGCCCCCGCGGCGTCGTCGGGCACGCTCACGAAGAGCCAGGGCGCGGGCCCGCGCCAGAACCACAGCTCGCCGCGGAAGGTGAACTCCATCGAGCGTCAGCGGTCGTCGCCCGAGGCGGGATCCTCGTCGGTGATCACTCCGGTCGGCTCGCTGTCGACGACGACGTGCTGCGAACCGAGCGTCGCGGCGAGCTCGCGGCCCGCGTCGACCGCCTCGTCGCGACTCGCGTAGCTCTGCGACAGTTCGGGCGAGCCCTCGACGCGGTTCTCCCACTGCCCGCGATTCGAGCGCGTCTCGACATCTCCATCGGCCATCGTCGTCCCCTCCCGAAGCGGGCCGCCGTCGACCCTCACCGCGACCCTACGCCCGTGCGATGATCGGCGGATGGGGGTTGCGTCGTCGGCGGTGCCGGTCTGCGTCGTCGTCGACGTCGCGAACGTGATGGGCTCGCGGCCCGACGGGTGGTGGCGCGACCGCGCGGGCGCAGCGACGCGGCTGATCGCCGGGATGCCCGCGCTGGTCGGTCGGGTCGTCGACGGACCGGATGCCGCGGCCGGCCCGGCGCGGATCGATCGCGTGATCGCCGTCGTCGAGGGCGCCGCCCGGTCGGCGACTGCGCCCGAGGGAATCGAGGTCGTGCGCGCACCCGCCGACGGCGACGGCAGCATCGTCGCGGTCGTCGACGAGCTCACGCGGGCGGGCGGCGCGAGCCGCGTCCTCGTCGTCACGGCCGATCGTGGGTTGCGCGCACGGCTCGCCGACGGCGTGGTCGTGGCCGGTCCGAACTGGCTGAACGCACTGCTCGGGCGGTGAGACGCGGGCTCGTGACATCCGATACGTTGCATGATCACGCTGGGCTGCAATCCTGTCCGATCAGATCTGCGAGGTCTTCGCCGCACTCGCCGAGCCGTTCGAGCTCAGCCTGCCACCGCGTCGCGGCACATCGCTGTGCTCGAACGCGCCGGGTTCGGCACGCCGTTGCGAAAACAGGATGAGCTGGGTCATCCCGATGCTGTGAGCCGGATGTCGCGGCTCATCCTGTTTTCGCACCTCGACGATGCGTGGTACCGGCCGGATGAGCGCGGCCGCGGCGGATTCGGTCGAAGGGCCTGCGGTTGTTAGCATCCACCGGTGAAGATCCTCCGCCGGGTGCTCGTCGTCGTCGCCGTCACCCTCCTCGTCGTCATCGCCGGAGCCGTCGGCGTGTACTGGTGGCAGCGCCCCATGCTCCTGACCGGCACCGGGTACGCCGCCCACAACGCCTGCGCGGTGAACGAGGTCGCGGGCCGCGACGACCCCGCCTCCGACCTGCCGCCGAACCCGCTCGTGCCCTACCTGCGGGTCGACGGCGCGGGCGACCCGACGAGCGGCACGCTGCTCGGCGTGCTCGCCCGGCAGCAGGCGTGGTTCACCGAGGGCTTCGGCTGCACGCTCGCCGGCGACCGGCCGGCGCTCGGCGAGGCATCCGTCATCTCGTCCGACGGCAACCCGTTCGCCGAGGCATCCGCACCCGAGGCGACTCCCGCCCTCGAGGCCGCCCTCGACGGCGCCTTCGGCGCCGGCCTCTCGGCAGCCGACGCCGATGCCCTCGGCACCCGCGCCGTCGTGATCGCGAAGGGCGGCGAACTCGTCGCCGAGCGTTACGCCGACGGGTTCGACTCCGACACGCCGCAGCTCGGCTGGTCGATGTCCAAGAGCGTCACCGACCTCATGGTCGGCGTGCTCGCGAAGCAGGGCGTCGTATCGCTCGACGACGACCACCTGCGCCCCGAGTGGACCGACGGTCGCGCCGACATCACCGTCGAGCAGCTGCTGCGCATGACCAGCGGTCTCGAGTGGGACGAGACCTACGACCTCGGCACGCCGATCACGCGCATGCTCTACCTCGAGCCCGACATGGGCGGGTTCGTCGCGAGCCTGCCGCTCGAACACGAGCCCGGCACCGTGCAGGAGTACTCGAGCGGGTCGACGACCCTGCTCTGCGCCGTGCTCGCCGAGCGCACCGGCCTCGGCGCCGACCTGCCGCGGCAGACGCTGCTCGGCCGGCTCGGCCTCGCGTCGGCGGTGTTCGAGCCCGACGCGGCCGGCACGCCCGTCTGCTCGTCGTACCTCTGGATGACCCCGCGAGACTGGGCCGCGATCGGCCAGTTCGCGTTGCAGAACGGCGAGTGGAACGGCGAGCAGCTGCTGCCCGACGATTGGATGGCCCGCTCGCTCGACGTGCTGCCCGTCGACGCGACCGACGACCCCGGCTTCGGCATGTCGTGGCGCACCAACGTGCTTCCCGGCGGCGACCTGCGCTGGCCCGAGCTGCCCGAGGACACCTACTACGCCGCAGGCCACGACGGCCAGAAGGTGCTCGTGGTGCCGTCGGAAGACCTCGTCGTCGTGCGCATGGGCTTCACCCCCTCGTACGACGAGGACCCGTCGGTGGTGCAGCTCGTCGCCGCGGCGGTCGCCGCCCTCGGCTGACGCCGCGCCCGCGACCGTGTACGCGTGCGGTGGTGCGCCCGTGCGCTGGTGCGCTCGCGCGGTGGTGCGCCCGTGCGCCCGTGCGCCCGTGCGCTCGCGCGGTGCGTTTTTCAGGCGTAATGGGTCGGATCGGCGCGCTCGACGGCGTGTCTTCCTGAGAAACGTGCGGAACAGACGGGTGGTTCCTGAGAAAAGCGTTGGGGTGCGGGTTGCAGGCCGGGGGCGGGCGGGGCTCAGATGACGACGTCGATGTCGTCGGCGAGCGGCAGGCCCGCGTACTCGGCGTCGACGAGGATCGGCAGGTGATCGGATGACCCGCGCGGCAGCGTCTGCACGCGGCGCATCTCGAACCCGGCCGAGGTGGCGAAGTCGTAGTGACCGCGGAAGAACTTGTACCGCGTATAGGTGCGGCTGTCACTGAGGGTCAGCTCGTACCCGGCCTCCTGCACCTTGTCGGCGAGGTTCTCTTTGAAGACGGGGTAGTTGTAGTCGCCCACCATGAGCGTCGGCAGCCCCGGCCCGAGGAACTGCAGTTCACCGAGCGCCGAGCGGATCTGATGGCGACGCAGCGAGTTCAGCGCGGTGAGCGGTGCCGCGTGGAACGACGCGACGATCAGCTCGCGTCGCCCGTGCGCGAGGTCGACCATGCGGGCGCCGAGCAGCCGCTCGTGCGCGGGGCGCAGGATGCGGTCGTGCAGGGACTTCTTGAGGGCGAAGGCCCGCATCGCGCGTGGCTCGAGACGCTCGGGGTTGAAGTACATCGCGAGGCCCAGGCGGTTGCCGGTCGTCGAGTGCGCGAGGCGGAGGCGCCCGACCTCTTCGGCGAGGGCGCCCGTGTCGCACTCCTGCAGGCAGATGACGTCGGGCTGGTAGCGCTCGTCGAGCGCCGCGAGTTCGGAGATCGCGCGGTGCTTGCGGAGGTTGTAGCTGATCACCAGCATCACCTCAGCCTACGGCGGCCGGACGGCGCGCGACCCCGGGTTGACCGCGAATCCGCCGTGCGTTCACCGTGGGCTCACCTCGCTTCGCCGGTCGTTAGCATGACGCCATGGACCTGCGAGGACTCATCGCGTACGTGAACCGCGAGCGGTACGGGGTGGTCGCGACGACCGGGCGAGACGGCGCGCCCGGCGCCGCGTACCTGCCGTTCGCGGCGACCGACGCCGGCGAGTTGGTGTTCGACACCAAGCCCGATTCGCGCAAGGTGGCGAACCTTCGCGCCGACGGCCGGGTCGCGGTCGTGATCGGCGGCCCGTCGGGCACGACGCTGCAGGCCGAGGGCGTGGCCGACTTCCCCGAGGGCGACGAGCGATCGCGCTGCGTGGACGCGTACCTCGCGACGTATCCCGAGTTCGCGGGCTCGGTTCGCGGCGGCGGCGTCGAGGTCGTTCGGGTGCGGCTCGCCTGGGCGCGCTTCGGCGACTTCCGCACCGCGGCAGCCCAGGTCGCGGAGGTCGACCTGGGCTGAGCGCGGCGGGGCCGGCCGGGCTCAGGAACGCAGCCCGGCGAAGAAGGCGCGAAGGTCGGATGCCACGACCTCGGGCGCCTCGAGGGCGGCGAAGTGCCCGCCGTCGTCGAACCGGCTCCAGTGCACGATGCGGTCGTTGTCGCGCTCGGCGAACACCCGGATCGTCTGGAAGTCGTCGGCGAACACCGCGACGCCCGTTGGCGCGTGGTTCACGGCGGGCTCCGAGGCATCCTGCGCGTTCTCGTAGTAGGCGCGCGACATGCCGGCCGCCGAGTTGGTGAACCAGGCGACGCTCACCGCGGCGAGGATCGCGTCGAGCGGCACCTTCGAGGTGCCGTTGCCGAACGACTCGAACAGCTCGCTGTACGCGAGCAGCCCGACGGGGGAGTCGCTGAGGGCGGCCGCGATCGTCTGCGGGCGCGACGCGTTCATCGTGTTGTAGCCGCCGACGCGCTGGAACCACTGCATGTGCTCGAGGCCGGCGTAGTCGGCGGGCGTCAGGTGCTCGAACTCGCTCGGGTCGCCCGACGGGAACGAGAACAGCTGCAGCACGTGCAGGCCGAGGAATCCCTCGGGTTCTGCCAGTCCCAGCTCGCGCGCGACCATCGCACCGTTGTCGGAGCCGTGCACGCCGTACTGCTCGTAGCCGAGGGCGCGCATGAGCGCGTCGTAGGCGCGGGCGACGCGGGCGGTCGTCCACCCCGGCTCGCACACCGGGTTCGAGAAGCCGAAGCCCGGGGCATCCGGGATGACGACGTGGAACGCGTCCTCGGCCCGCCCGCCGTGCGCGACCGGGTCGACGAGCGCGTCGATGACGTCGAGGTAGTCGATCGCCGAGCCGGGGTAGGTGTGCGCGAGCAGCAGGGGCGTCGCCTGCTCGTGCTTCGAGCGCACGTGCAGGAAGTGGATCGGCTGCCCGTCGACCTCGGCGATGAAGTTCGGCACCGCGTTGATGCGGGCCTCGACCGCGCGCCAGTCGAACTCGCGCCAGCGGGCGACGGCGTCGGCGAGGTAGTGGTTCGGGGTGCCGGTCTCCCAGGTATCGCCGGGCGCGGGCTGCGGGAGGCGGGTGCGGGCGAGGCGGTCGGCGAGGTCGTCGAGGTCGGCCGGCGGGACGGCGACGGTGAAGGGGCGGATGGCTGCGATGTTCATGTCTCCGAAGGTACGATCCAAACAGGAACGGATGATTCCTGATTCGCAAGATTCGTTCCGCCGGACTCGGAGGGAGCCGCCCATGGCCGAAGCCGCCGCCCGCCTGCTCGCACTGCTCGCGCTGCTGCAATCTCGGCCGTCGTGGACGGGGCCCGAACTCGCGGGGCGCCTCGACGTGTCGACCCGGACCGTCCGCAACGACGTCGAGCGGCTGCGCGGGCTCGGGTACCCGGTCGATGCGGTGCGCGGTGCCGCCGGCGGCTACCGGCTCGGGGCGGGCGGCCGCATGCCGCCCCTGCTCCTCGACGACGAGGAGGCGGTCGCGGTCGCGATCGGGTTGCGCGCGGTGAAGGGCGTGGCGGGCGTCGCCGAATCGGGCGCGCGGGCGCTCGCCAAACTCGAGCAGGTGCTGCCCGCGCACCTTCGCCCGCTCGTCGAGGCGGTCACGCAAGTCGTCGACCATGCGCCCGAGAACACCGGTACCGATGCCCCCGACCCCGAGGTCGACCCCGCGGTGCTGCAGGCGGTCGCGACCGCCATCCGCGCCGCCGAGTGGTTCCGCTTCGACTACCGCGGCGAACCCACCCTGGTCGAGCCGTACCGCCTCCTCGCGTGGCAGCGCCGGTGGTACCTGGTCGGCCGCGAGCCCGAGTCGGGCAGGTGGGACGTCTTCCGCGCCGACTGGGTCGCCCCGCGCATGCCCACGCGCCGGCGGTTCACGCCGCACCTCGTGCCCGGCGGCGACTACACCGCGTTCACGATGCGGCAGGTCGCCGCGAGCGGCTGGAACGTGCACGCGAGGCTGCGGGTGGATGCCCCGGCCGAGGCCGTACTCGAGCGCATCCACCCCGCCGTCGGCGTGGTCGAGGCGGTGTCCGACGAGACCTCGGTGCTCGTGACCGGCGCCGACACGCTCGAGACGGTCGCGGCGTATATCGGCATGCTCGGTATGCCGTTCACGGTCGAATCGCCGGTGGAGTTGCGAGCGCACCTGGGCCGGCTCGCGGAGGTCTACGCACGGGCGGCGTCGACGAGGTAAGGTAAGCCTCACCTGTCCTGTCACCCGGAGGAACCCGTGGCCTCGAGCAATATCGCCATCACGCACGCCGAGACCGGCCTCGTGACCGCCGACGTGGTGCGCGCCGAGCGCATCTCGCCGCACTTCGTGCGCCTGACGATCAGTGGCGACCAGCTCGCCGGGTGGCGGCACGTCGGGTTCGACCAGTGGTTCCGCCTCGCGGTGCCGACGAGCGACCACACCCGATTCGACAACCTCTCCGAGACCTACGACACCGCGGGCTACCTCAAGTACCTGATGCTGCCGAAGTCGACGCGGCCGGTCATCCGCAACTACACGGTGCGCGAGTTCCGCCGCGAGACCCGCGAACTCGACATCGACTTCGTCGTGCACGGCGATGCCGGCGTCGCGGGCCCGTGGGCCGAGAGCCTGCCGGTCGGGGCGACCGTCGCCCTCATCGACCAGGGCTGCGGCTACCGCCCGGTCGCCGACGCCGACCGCGTGCTGCTCGTCGGCGACGAGAGCGCGCTGCCCGCGATCGCCGGCATCCTGCGCGACCTGCCCCGCGACGCGCGCGGGCACGCGGTGATCGAGGTGCCCGACCTCGACGACCGCCGGCCGGTCGAGGCGCCCGACGGCGTCGAGGTGCACTGGGTCGATCGCGGCAGCAGCGCGCACGCGGGTGCTGCGGCGCTCGCGCGGGTGCACGAGCTCGAGCTGGATGCCTCGCTCGACGCGTTCGCCGCGGGCGAGTCGAAGCTCGCGACGGGCGTGCGGCGCCATCTCGTCAACACCGTCGGGGTCGCCAAGCCGAACATCGACTTCTGCGGGTACTGGCGGCACTGAGCACTGGGCGTGGCGCCCAAGTACCCGCGCATCGCCGGACGCTGGCAGGATCAGGAGCTGTTCCAACTGCTCGCGCGCGACCGCGACGCCTGACGGCCGCATGGCCGGAGCCTCCGTGTCACAACGAGGCGAGGCATCCGGTCGCAGTGGGTGAAGGCAAGGGAGGGGACCAGCCATGAAGATCGCCGTCGCCGGAGGAACCGGGCTGCTGGGCACCAAGGTCGTGCGCGTCGCGCGCGAGCGCGGGCACGAGGTCGTCGTGCTGTCGCGAGCGACGGGGGTCGACCTCGTCAGCGGCGAGGGCCTGGCCGACGCGCTCGCCGGCGTCGATGCCGTCATCGACGTGAGCAACCGCACCACGCTGAAAGCCGACGACGCGGTCGCGTTCTTCACGACCGCGACCCGTTCGCTGCACACCGCCGAACAGGCCGCCGGCGTCGGCCACCACGTCGCGCTCTCGATCGTCGGCGTCGATCGGGCGCCGTACGCGTATTACGCGGGCAAGCTCGCGCAGGAGCGCGAGGTCGAGTCGGGTCAGGTGCCCTGGACGCTGCTGCGGGCGACGCAGTTCCACGAGTTCGCCGAGCAGATGCTCGACCGGTTCTCGTTCGCCGGCCTGCACCTCGCGCCGACGGCGCGCACCCAGCCGGTCGCGGCCGACGACGTCGCGGCGCGGCTCGTCGACCTCGCCGAGGGTGAGCCGGCCGGTCGGGTCGCCGACCTCGCGGGGCCCCGCGAGGAGCAGCTCGTCGACATGGTGCGCAAGGTGGCCGCGGCGCGCGGCCTGCGCGGTCCGGTCGTGCCGATCACCGTGCCCGGCAAGCAGATGGCCGCGATGCGGCGCGGCGACGTGCTGGCGGGCCCCGGCGCGCAGCTCACCACCCTCTCGTTCGATGAGTGGCTCGCCGCGCCGCCGGCGAACTGAACCCAGCTCCCTATCGAATGTTTCCGTTCGAACGGAGTGCGTCCGTTCGTGCGGAAACCTCCCGTTCGAACGGAAACACTCGGCGGGTACGGGTACGGGTACGGGTACGGGGACGGGGAAGGGGAGGGGGAGGGGACGGAAAGGGGGAGGGGACGGGAAGGGGGTCAGGCCGGGAACGCCGCGGTGAGCAGGCGTTCACGCAGCGCGTTCGCGCGCTCGGCGAACCGGCGCTGCCGGCGCACGTACTCGGCTTTGCCCTCCGGTGTCTCGATGCGCACGGGCACGCCGCCCCAGGCGGCCGCGTCGTAGGGCGACGCCTCCATGTCGAGGGTGCGGATGTCACGGGCCAGCTCGAACGCGTCGAGCAGGAGCTCGCCCGGCACGAGCGGACCGAGCTTCACCGCCCACTTGTAGACGTCCATGCCGGCGTGCAGGCAGCCGGGCTGCTCGAGTTCGGGCTGGGTCTCGCGGGTCGGCGCGAACCGATTGCGCGGCACCGCTTCGGGCGTGAAGAAGCGGAACGCGTCGATGTGGGTGCAGCGCAGGTCGTGCGTCTCGACGACCTCATCGGTGCCGGCCCGACCGAGCCGCAACGGCACCGCATGTCGGTGCTCGGCCTGCCGGTAGACCATCGCCCACTCGTGCAGCCCGAAGCATCCGAACGATGCGGGGCGGGCGGCCGTGAGCCGCAGGATCTTCTCGATCGACCGCAGCATCGGGGCCTTCTCGGCGCGCACGGCGGCGTCGTCGACGACGAGCGATCCGGGCGCGGAACCCGGCGCGTACCAGCGCCAGGCGGCGCGCGGTTCGCCGGCGGCGTCGGGGAGCTCGACACCGGCGCCGGGATGCCAGCGACGCAGCAGGCCCGGCGAGTAGGCGTAGTAGGTGAACAGGAAGTCCTCGACCGGATGCGTCGCTCCGCGCGAGGTGCGTTCGCGGCGCGCGGCGGTGAGCGCATCGGCGCGCGCCGCGTGCGCGGCCTCACGGGCGCGCCATTCGGTCGGGGTCACCCCACGAGGGTACGCGTCGAGGCTGTGCGTCGACCCTTCCGCCGGATGCTCCGGAGGGGCAGACTTGGGCCATGACCGGTGCATTCGACGACGAGACCGACGAGCGCGAGCCGACGAGACGACTCGACAAAGAGGAGTGCTGGCAGCGCATCGTGGCCTCCCCGTTCGGGCGCATCGCGACGACCGCAGCGGGTGAGGTCGACATCTTCCCCGTCAACCACGGGGTCGACGGCGAGACGATCGTGTTCCGCACGGCACCCGGGTCGAAGCTGCTCGAGATCATGGTGCACTCGCACGTCGCCTTCGAGGTCGACGGCTACAGCGACTCCGAGGCGTGGAGCGTGGTCGCGAAGGGCGACGCCGAGGAGTTCACGTCCGAGCACGAGATCGAGTCCGCCGAGCGGCTCGGTGTGCGGCCGTGGGCACCCGAGCACAAGGACCGCTGGGTGCGCATCACGGTCACCGAGGTGCACGGGCGGTCGTTCCGGCGCTGACGCGGCGCCTGCGGTGACGGCGGGGTCTGGCAGCATGGTCGGATGCCTCGCATCGGAGCCATCTTCCAGCCCGCCTTCCCGCCCGAGCGCTTCCGCTCCGTCGTCGAGTCGGCCGAGGAGGCCGGCGTTCCCGAGCTCTGGCTGTGGGAGGACTGCTTTCGCGAATCGGCGTTCGCCGCGGCATCCGCCGCCCTCGCCTGGACCGACCGCCTGAAGGTCGGCATCGGCATCGCGCCCATGCCGCTGCGCAACGTCGCGCTCACCGCGATGGAGATCGCGACCGTCGAGCGGCTGTTCCCCGGGCGCATCATCCCCGGCGTCGGGCACGGCGTGCTCGACTGGATGGGGCAGGTCGGCGCGCGCGTCGCCTCGCCGCTGACGCTCATGCGCGAGTACGTGCCCGCGCTGCGGTCGCTGCTGGCCGGCGACGAGGTCACGACCGACGGCCGGTACGTGCGGCTCGACCGGGTGCGGCTCGACTGGCCGCCCGCGACCGCTCCCGCAGTGCTCGCCGCCGGCGAGGGGCCGAAGACCCTGCACCTGACGGGCGAGGTCGCCGACGGCACGATCATCCCCGCGGGCGCGTCGACCGATCGCATCGCGGCGTCGGCCGAGACGGTCGCCGGCGGATGGTCTGCCGCGGGCCGCGACGGGGCGCCCGAGATCGTGGTGTTCCTGGTCGCCGGGTTCGGCGGCGACGAGGCGCGCGAGCGCGCGATCGCCGACCTGCGGGCGTGGAACCCGAACGCCGACGCGTCGCTCGTCGCGACGGGCGGCGTCGATGACGTCGTGGCGACGGTGCAGCGCTACGCCGCGGCCGGGGCGACCTCGGTGATCCTGCAGCCCGCTCAGGACGAGCCCGACCTCGAGGGGTTCTCGGCACGGGTCGGCGAGGTCGCGACGCTCATCGGCTGAGTGGCAGCCGGGGCGGGCGCTGCGGTGTGCTCGGCCGCACGCACGAGTCGTGACATCCGGCCCCAGATCGCCGCGAACCAGACGGCGACGCCGATCGCGACCGCGCTCGAGATGCCGAGCACCGCGTCGACGCCGAGCGTCGAGGCGCCGAACGCCGCGAATGCGGAACCCAGTGGCAGCGCGCCCCAGCTCACGACGCGCGACGCCGCGTAGACACGACCGATGAGCGCCGCCGGCGTCGTGCGCTGGCGGATCACGGCCACGAGGATGCGCCACACGCTCGAGCCCGCGCCGGCGACGACGAGCCCCGCCAGCACGAGCCAGGCGCCGGCGCCGAGGGCGGCGGGCAGCACGAGCGCGATCGTTCCGACGAGGTCGAGCACGAGCAGTGCGACCGTGCCGAGGCGCCGCTCGAGGCGGGCCGTCACGGCCGAGGCCGCGATGCCGCCGGCGGCCATCGCGGCGAGCATCCACCCGTAGGCTGCGGTGTCGAGCCCGAGCGGGCCCGGAGCGACGGCGTAGAGCACGAACACCGACGCCCACGCACCCCACACGAGGCTCATCGCGGCGGTCAGGAGCGTCAGTGGGCGCTGCAGCGGGTGGCGCCACAGGAAGGCGATGCCGTCGCGCACGCGCGGGGTCGTGTCGGATGTCTCGCTGTCGGATGTCTCGCCCGATGTGGCGCGCCAGGCGGCCGCGGGCCGGGAACGGGCCAGCAGCAGCGCGGCGATGCCGGCGACCGCGTACAGCGCGCCGCCCGCGACCACGGCGACGGCCGAGGAGACCGCGACGAGCACGCCCGCGAGGGGAGGGCCGGCGAGCTGGTTCGCGATGTTGACGGTGGCCTCGAGTCTCGCGTTCGCACCGGTGAGGCGGTCGCGCGCGACGACCCGCGGCACTGCGGCGATGAGCGCGGTGTCGACGAGCGTCTCGGCGAGGCCGTACAGCACCGCGACCGCGATGACCAGCGGCACGATCCCCACCTGCGCGACGACGGCGACCGCGAGTGCGCCGAACGCGAGCACGCGCGCTGCCGAGACGATCGCGAGCAGCCTCGGCGCGGCGACCCGGTCGACGATCCAGCCGGCGTGCAGGCCGAACAGGGGCCAGGCGATGGTGGCTGCGGTGACCACGAGCCCGACCTCGGCGGGGGACGCGCCCGCCGCGAGCGCGATGAGCGGCAGTGCGGTGAGCAGGATGCCGTCGGCGAGGTTGGCGCTGCCGGCGCCGAGCCAGAGCCATCGGAATGCGGTGTTCATGTGACCTCACCAGTCAAATCATGTTCACTGGTGAAATTACGTGCCGGCACCCAACCTGTCAAGGGGCTTTGAGTGGTAAAGTCCGCACATGGAGTTCGAACACGTCGGCAACGCGGAGTGCCTCGAGCTCGCCAACACGATCCCCGACCGCAGCGAGGGCGGCGCGCGCGACTGGCTCGCCGACCCCGCGGTCGCGACCGCGTGGGCGGCCTCGCTCGAGTTCGAGCCCGCGCGCCCGTTCACGACCGCCGACCTCGCGTCGCTCGCCGACCTGCGCGACGCGGTGCACACCGCGTTCGCCGCGCTGGCCGACGGGGCATCCGTGCCGCACGCCGCCCTCGCGACCGTCACCGAGGCGCACGCGGCCGGGCTCGGGCGTTTCGGGTACGTCGCGCGCGACGGCGCGGGCACGCACGGTGCCGCCACTCGCGACGGCGCGGTCACCCGAGATTGGCCCGCCCGGTGGACCGCCGACGCGCTCGCCGCCCGGTTCGCCGAGTCGGCTGTAGCCGAACTCACGGGCGACCGGCTCGACCGGCTGAAGGCGTGCCCGAGCTGCGGGTGGCTCTTCATCGACACGAGCCGCAACGGCGGTCGACGCTGGTGCTCGATGCGCACCTGCGGCTCGCGCGACAAGGCCCTGCGGCACTACCGACGCCGGCACACCGTCGCCGACGCGTGAGCGGGGCCTGCGCCTCCGTGCCTGCTCCGATGTCGGCGGGCGATGCCAGACTGGGCCCGTGCTGCTCGACGAGCTCGTCACGACGACCGAGGCGGTCGCCTCCACTCGCTCGCGCCTGGCCAAGGTCGCGGCGCTCGCCGACCTGCTCGCGCGGCTCGAGGCCGACGAGATCGCACCGGCGGTCGGGTTCCTCACGGGCCGCCCCCGTCAGGGCAGGGTCGGGGTCGGGTGGCGCGGCATCGGCGGCGCGATGGGCGATGCGGCGGATGCTGCGAGCCTCACGGTCTCCGACCTCGACGCCGCGCTCGATGACCTCGCGAGCCGTGCCGGCGGCGGGCCCGCGTCCGAGCGTGCCGCGACGCTGCGCGCGCTGACGGCCAGGGCCACCGACCGCGAACAGGACTTCATCGCCCGAGTGATCCTCGGCGAGTTGCGCACCGGCGCGCTCGAGGGCGTGCTGCTCGACGCCGTGGCGCGCGCCGCCGACCGGTCGGTCGCCTCGGTTCGGCGCGCCGCGATGCTCTCGGGCGATCTCGGTGCGACCGCCCGCATCGCACTCACCGGGTCGGCGGCCGAGCTCGACGCGGTCGGGCTCGTGGTCGGGCGGCCCGTGCTGCCGATGCTCGCTGCGACCGCGCCGACGGCGGCGGACGCGGTCGGGCAGACCGGCGAGGCATCCGTGGAGTTCAAGCTCGACGGCGCGCGCATCCAGGCCCACCGGCACGGCGACGAGGTGCGGGTGTTCACTCGCAACCTCGCCGACATCACGCATCGCCTGCCCGAAGTGGTCGATGTGGTGCGATCGCTGCCCGTGCGCGATGCGATCCTCGACGGCGAGACGCTGTCGCTCGACGAGAGCGGCGCGCCGCGGCCCTTCCAAGACACGATGGCGAGGTTCGGCGCCGATGCGAGCCGCGAGGCGGTGCTGCATCCGTGGTTCTTCGACGTGCTGCACGTCGATGGGCGCGACCTGATCGACGAACCGCTGTCGGCGCGCCTGGCCGAGCTCGAGCGCGTCGCACCCGACCACCGCATTCCCGGCGTGGTCACCGCCGACGCCGCGATCGCCGAACAGGTCTCGCGCGACGCGCTCGCCGCCGGGCACGAGGGCGTGGTCGTGAAGGCCATCGACTCGACGTACGCGGCCGGGCGCCGCGGCTCGAGCTGGGTGAAGGTCAAGCCTGTGCACACCTACGACCTGGTCGTGCTCGCGTGCGAGTGGGGGTCGGGGCGGCGCACCGGGTGGCTGTCGAACCTGCACCTCGGCGCGCGCGACCCCGACGGCGAGTTCGGCGATCCGGGCGGGTTCGTCATGGTCGGCAAGACGTTCAAGGGCCTCACCGACGACCTGCTGCGCTGGCAGACCGAGCGGTTCCCCGAGATCGAGGTGCGTCGCACCGCGAACACGGTGTGGGTCGCGCCGGTCACCGTCGTCGAGATCGCGATCGACGGTGTGCAGCGGTCGAGCCGCTACCCGGGCGGGGTCGCCCTGCGGTTCGCGCGTGTCAAGCGCTACCGCGACGACAAGGACGCGGGCGAGGCCGACACCATCGGCACGCTTCGAGCGCTGCTGCGCGGCTGAGCGATACCGTGGCACCGTGAACTGGCAACTGCTGGTGGTGCTCGCGATGCTGATCGCCGCGGTCGCGATGTTCGCGATCAACCGGCCGCGGATGGACGTCGTCGCGGTGCTGGTGCTGGTCGCGCTGCCGCTGACCGGGGTGCTCACCGTGCCCGAGACGCTGGCCGGCTTCGCCGATCCGAACGTCGTGCTCATCGCGGCGTTGTTCGTCATCGGCGAAGGGCTCTCGCGCACCGGCCTGACGTACCGGCTCGGCGACTGGCTCTCGGCGAGGGCCGGAAGCAGCAGCACCCGCCTGCTCGTGCTGCTGATGCTGAGCGTGGCGGTGCTCGGCGCGTTCATGAGCTCGACGGGCGTCGTCGCGATCTTCATCCCGGTGGTCGTCAGCATCTCGGCCCGGCTCGGCATCTCGCCGCGCATGCTGATGATGCCGCTCAGCTTCGCCGCCCTCATCAGCGGCATGCTCACCCTCATCGCGACCGCGCCGAACCTGGTCGTCGACGCCGAACTCCGGCGCGCCGGCGCCGACGGATTCGGCTTCTTCAGCGTGACGCCGTTCGGGCTCGTGGTGCTCGCGCTCGGCATCGGGTACATGCTGGTGGCCGGGCGGTTCCTCGGCTCCGACCGCGACGACGACGCCGGGCCGCAACGGCGCACCTACGAGCATCTGATCGGCGAGTACCGCCTCGCCGACCGTGAGCGTCGGCTCAAGGTCGGCCGGCGTTCACGGCTCATCGGTCGGAGCGTCGAGCAGACCGGGCTCGCGCGAGATCACGGCATGCGCGTGATCGCCATCGAGCGCCGGCGCTGGTTCCAACGCAGGCTGGAAGTGACCGCGGGGGTCGGGGGTGCGGTGCTTCACCGGGGCGATGTGCTCTTCGTCGATGTGTTCGGGGCGACCGACGACCTGCCGCCGCGGTTGCGCTCGCTCGGGCTCGAGCAGCTGCCGCTCGAGGACGGGTTCCTCACCGAGCTCTCCCGCGAGGTCGGGCTCGGCGAGGTCATCCTGCCGCCGAACTCGGCGGCGCTCGGGCGCACCGTGGGCGAGCTGCGCACTCGCGACGACCACCGCGTCGAGGTGATCGGCCTGCGGCGCGGTTCGACCGCCGTCTCGGGCGTCCTGGCCGCTGAGCGGGTGCGGCTCGGCGACACCCTGCTCGTGGTCGGCGCGTGGAGCGACGTGCAGCGACTCGGGTCGCGCAGCGACGACTTCGTCGCCCTCGAACTGCCGGCCGAGGTGAGCGAGAACTCGCCGGCCGCGAACCGGGCGCCGTTCGCGCTGCTCAGCGTCGCGGTCATGGTCGTGCTCATGGTCACGGGCATCGTGCCGAATGTCATCGCCGCGCTCATCGCGTGCCTGCTGATGGGGCTGTTCGGCTGCATCGACATGCCGAGCGCGTACCGTTCGATCCACTGGCCGACGCTGCTGCTCATCGCCGGCATGCTGCCGTTCGCGCTCGCTCTCGAGCGCACGGGCGGCATCGACCTCGCCGTGTCCGCGTTGACCTCGACGCTCGGGCAGGGCAACCCGATCCTGCTGCTAGCCGGACTCTTCATCACGACCGCGGTGATCGGTCTGTTCGTGTCGAACACGGCGACGGCGGTGCTCATGGGTCCGGTCGCCATCGCCACGGCCGACCACCTCGGTGCCTCGCCATTGCCGTTCGCGATGGTCGTCGTGCTCGCCGCGTCGGCGGCGTTCATGACGCCGGTGTCGTCGCCGGTCAACACGCTCGTGCTCGGGCCGGGCCGATACCGGTTCGCCGACTTCCTGAAGATCGGTACGCCGTTCACCGTCGTCGTGCTCATCGTGGCGGTCACGATGGTGCCGTGGCTCCTGCCGCTCTATCCGAACGGGTGAGCGGCGAAGCGGCTGCCGAGCGGCCGCCTGTCGCGAACGCGGCCGTCAGTCGCTGTCGTCGTCGCGGCGGATGCGCACCCCGCCGGCGCTGCGCCCCGCGTCGAAGTCGTCGCGACGGGAGACGCGGGCGCGGGCACGGCGGTTGTACGCCTCTTTGAGCTTGTCGTAGCGATCGTGGGAGACGATGTGGTGGTCGTTCCCGCTGTGCTCGCTCATCGCGTCCCCCCCCCCGGGTCGTCGTGCGCTCCTGCGACGAGCCTAATCGCGTTCGCAGCGGCGCACAGGCCCGCGTCACGGTCGATTCGTGTCCGGCGGCGGCGCGGTGCTCTCGCGCACCACGAGCGCGGTGCGGACGAGGGCGCTGGCACGTCGCTCGCCGCTCTCGACCTCGTGCAGCAGCGCCTCGACCGATCGCCGACCGACCTCGTCGAAGAACTGGCGCACCGTCGTCAGCGGCGGCCAGTAGCTGCGTGCCTCCTCCATGTCGTCGAACCCGACGACGCTGACGTCCTCAGGCACGCGGCGGCCCGACTCGTGCAAGGCGCGCAGCACCCCGAGGGCCATCTGGTCGTTCGCAGCGAAGATCGCGGTCACGTCGGGGTCGGATGCCAGGGCGAGCCCGTGCGCGTGACCCGACTCGCTCGACCAGTCGCCGACGAGCGGGGGCGGCACCTCCGCGCCGTGCTCGCGCAGCGTCGCCTCCCACGCCTCGCGGCGATGGGTGGCCGAGTACGAGCGTTCGGGGCCGCCGACGTGGTGCACGGTGCGGTGGCCGAGGGCGAGCAGGTGTTCGGTCGCCAGCCGTGCGCCGTGCGCCTGGTCGGTGTCGACGACGGGGTAGCGGTCGCCGGCGGTCGAGTCGACGACCACGACCGGCAGCTCGGCGGGCAGCACCACGTCGCGCTCGTCGAGCAGGTGCACCTCGACGATGATGATGATGCCGTCGACGGCTTCTTCGCTGAGGCGTCGCATCGCACCCGACACCTCGCCCTGCGTGGGGTGCGCGACCGGGATGAGCGTGATCGAGTAGCCGGATGCCGCGGCGGCCTCGGCGATCGCGTCGAGCGTGCGCATGTTGCCGAAGCTCGAGAGGGTGAACATGATCACGCCGATGCTGTGGAACCGGCCGCTGCGCAGGGCGCGCGCCGCGCTGTTCGGGCGGTAGCCGACTTTCTGCATCGCGTCGAGCACGCGTTCACGCGTCTCGGCGTCGACGTTGTCGCGGCCGTTCGCCACGCGCGAGACGGTCTGCCCGGAGACGCCGGCCTCACGGGCGACGTCGGCCATCGACGGGCCGCGGCGGCGCGCAGTCGGGGTGGTGGGCTGGGCGCTGGTGGTCGGCACGGCACTCCTCGGGTCGTCTGCACAGGGTGGCGCATGTTGACGTGAACATGCTACTCTGCCCTCACCCATGTTGACGTGAACATGCGCCGATTGGAAGCGAATGACGACGATGTCCCACCCCTCGACCGCGCTGCGGCCCCCGAACGCGGCGCCATCGGGGCGACCGCGTCGGCCCCGGCGGGTGAACCGCAACGAGTGGAAGGGCCTCGCGTTCACCGCGCCGTTCCTCATCGTGTTCCTGCTCGTGTTCATCGCACCGGTCGCGTACTCGATCTGGCTCAGCCTGTTCCGCGAACAACTGGTGGGCGGCAACGCTTTCGTGGGCCTCCAGAACTACGCGCAGCTGCTCGAGGATCCCCAGTTCTGGGACGGCTTCCTCCGGGTCCTCCTGTTCCTCGTCGTCCAAGTGCCGATCATGCTCGCGATCGCCCTCGTCGCGGCCCTCGCCATCGACAGCGCCCGGCTGCACGCATCGGGGTTCTTCCGCATCGCGGTCTTCCTGCCGTACGCGGTGCCCGCCGTCGTCGCGGTGCTCATGTGGGGGTTCATCTACGGCGACAAGTTCGGACTCGTCGGCAACGTGAACGACTGGCTCGGAGCATCCGCCATCGCCCCCTTCGCGCGCGACTGGATCCTCGTCTCGATCGGCAACATCGTGACCTGGGAGTTCGTCGGCTACAACATGCTGATCTTCTACTCGGCGCTGAAGGTGATCCCGACCGAGCTCTACGAAGCCGCAGCGATCGACGGCGCCGGGCCGACCCGGGTCATCACCGCCATCAAGATCCCGGCACTGCGCGGGGCCATCGTGATCGCGACGATCTTCTCGATCATCGGCAGCTTCCAGCTCTTCAACGAGCCGAACATCCTGCGCACGCTCGCACCGAACATCATCACGACGTTCTTCACCCCGAACATGTACGCCTACAACCTGTCGTTCGCGGGCCAGCAGTACAACTACTCGGCGACGGTCGCGATCGTCATGGGCGTGATCACCGCGGTGATCGCGTACGTCGTGCAGCTGCGCGGTTCGCGCAAGGAGGTGCGATGACCACGCTCACCGAGGCGATGACCACGGCGGATGCCTCGCGACGCGGTGGTGGCGAAGGTCGCGGCGCTCGCGGCCGGCACCCGGTCTCGCCATTGCGTCCGCGCAAGTCGGTCGCGTTCACGATCCTCATGGTGCTGCTCGCGATCTACGCGCTGGTGCCCATCCTCTGGCTCGTCATCAACTCGACGAAGACCCAGGCCGGGTTGTTCTCGAGCTTCGGGCTCTGGTTCGACGACGACTTCGTGCTGTTCCAGAACATCTGGGAGACGCTGACCTACCGCGACGGCATCTTCCTGCGCTGGCTCGGCAACACGCTGCTCTACGTCGTGGTGGGCGCGGGCGGTGCGACCCTGCTCGCGACGCTCGCAGGATACGGGCTCGCGAAGTTCCGGTTCGCCGGGCGCCGGGCGATCTTCGCCGTGGTGCTCGGGGCGATCGCGGTGCCGGGCACGGCGCTTGCGGTGCCGACGTTCCTGCTGTTCTCGAGCCTCGGCCTGACGAACACGCCGTGGGCGATCATCATCCCGTCGCTGATCAGCCCGTTCGGCCTCTATCTGGTCTGGGTGTACGCCGTCGACTCGGTGCCGACCGAACTGCTCGAGGCCGCCCGCATGGACGGCGCGGGCGAGTTCCGCACGTTCTTCACGATCTCGATCCGCCTCCTCGCGCCCGGCATCGTGACGGTGCTGCTGTTCACCGTGGTGGCGACCTGGAACAACTACTTCCTGCCGCTCATCATGCTGAGCGACCCGGCGTGGTATCCGCTCACGGTCGGGCTCAACCAATGGAGCGCGCAGGCGACCGGCGTGAGCGCCCAGCCCATCTACAACCTGGTGATCACGGGGTCGCTCCTCACGATCATCCCCATCGTCGTCGCGTTCCTCGGCTTGCAGCGGTTCTGGCAGTCGGGGCTCAGCGCCGGAAGCGTCAAGCAGTGACGCGCCCGCGTCGCTCGTCGACGCGCACCACCCCATGCACCACGCACAGCACGAAGAAGTGAAGGGAACCCCGCACATGTCCAACCACCACAGCGCCCTCCGGCGCACGCTGGCCGTCGCGGCGACCGCCGCGATCGCAACGGCGGCCCTCGCCGCCTGCTCGCCCTCGTCTGGCGGCGAGTCGGGTTCGGGCGGGGCCTCCGACCTCGACGCCGCGCTCGAACAGGGCGGCACGATCACGTACTGGAGCTGGACCCCCAGCGCCGAGGCGCAGGTCGCCGCGTTCGAGGAGGCGTACCCGAACGTCGACGTCGAGCTCGTCAACGCCGGCACGAACACCGACGAGTACACGAAGCTGCAGAATGCGATCAAGGCGGGCTCGGGCGCCCCCGACGTCGTGCAGATCGAGTACTACGCGATCCCGCAGTTCGCCCTGTCGGACTCGCTCCTCGACCTCGGACAATATGGCCTCGACTCGCTCGAAGACCAGTTCAGCGCGTCGACCTGGGGCGCCGTGAACGTCGGCGGCAAGCTCGTCGGCCTGCCGCAGGACTCGGGCCCCATGGCGCTGTTCTACAACAAGGCGGTCTTCGACCAGTACGGCATCGCCGTGCCCGCCACCTGGGACGAGTACGCCGACGCGGCCCGGCAGCTGCACACCGCCGACCCGACGAAGTACATCACCTCCGACACCGGCGACGCCGGATTCACGACCAGCATGATCTGGCAGGCCGGCGGCCGCCCGTTCCAGGTCGACGGCACCGACATCACGATCGACCTCGCCGACGAGGGCACCCAGCAGTGGACCGGCGTCTGGAACCAGCTCGTGCAGGAGGGCCTGCTTTCGCCGACGCCCGGCTGGACCGACGAGTGGTACCAGGGCCTCGCCGACGGGTCGATCGCGACGCTCGTGACCGGTGCCTGGATGCCCGGCGTGCTCGAGTCGAGCGTGGCCGACGCGGCCGGCGACTGGGCGGTCGCCCCGATGCCGACCTACGACGGCACCGCGGTGTCGGCCGAGAACGGCGGCGGTGGCCAGTCGGTGACGAAGCAGTCCAAGAACCCGGCACTGGCGGCGGCGTTCCTGCGTTGGCTGAACAGCGACCCCGCGTCGATCGAGATCTTCCTCGCATCGGGCGGGTTCCCGTCGACCACCGCAGAGCTGAACGACCCCGGCTTCCTGGCGTACGAGTCCGACTACTTCGGCGGCCAGAAGATCAACGAGGTGCTCGTGCAGGCCTCGAAGGACGTCTCGAGCGGATGGCAGTACCTGCCGTACCAGGTGTACGCGAACAGCATCTTCGGCGATACGGTCGGCCAGGCGTACGCGAACGCGAGCGACCTGAACGACGGCCTCGCCGACTGGCAGGACAAGCTCGTCGCCTACGGCAACGATCAGGGCTTCAGCGTCAACAAGTAGCCCGTCCGACCGGGTGGGGGCGGCGACCTGCCGCCCCCACGCGTTTCCACCCCGCACCACAGGAGAACAATGAGCCGCTTCGCGATCGGCCCGACCGACTTCGAACTCGACGGGCGACCGCACCGCATCCTCTCGGGGGCGCTGCACTACTTCCGCGTCCACCCCGACCTGTGGGCAGACCGAATCCGCAAAGCCAGGCTGATGGGCCTCAACACCATCGAGACCTACGTCGCGTGGAACGCGCACGAACCGCGGCGCGGCCAGTGGCGAGCCGACGGCGACCTCGACCTCGGTCGGTTCCTCGACCTCGTCGCCGCCGAGGGCCTGCATGCGATCGTGCGCCCCGGCCCGTACATCTGCGCCGAGTGGGACAACGGCGGTCTGCCCGCCTGGCTCTTCCGCGACCCCGAGGTCGGCATCCGCCGTAGCGAGCCGCGCTACCTCGAGGCGGTCGCAGACTATCTCGAGCACGTCTCCGAGATCGTCGTGCCCCGCCAGATCGACGTCGGCGGCCCGGTCGTGCTCGTCCAGATCGAGAACGAGTACGGTGCGTACGGCGCCGACAAGGACTACCTCGAAACGCTCGTCCAGGTCACGCGCGAGTCGGGCATCACCGTGCCGCTCATCACGATCGACCAGCCGACGCCGCAGATGCTCGCCGACGGCGGCCTGCCTGGCCTCCACAAGACCGGCTCGTTCGGCTCGCACACCGCGCAGCGGCTGACGACACTGCGCGAGGCCCAGCCCACCGGGCCGCTCATGTGCATGGAGTTCTGGTGCGGTTGGTTCGACGACTGGGGGTCGCACCACCACGAGACGGATGCCGCGGCGAGTGCCGCGGAACTCGACGCGCTGCTCGCCGCGGGCGGATCGGTCAACATCTACATGTTCCACGGCGGCACGAACTTCGGCCTCACGAACGGTGCGAACGACAAGGGGCGTTACGCGCCGATCACCACGAGCTACGACTACGACGCGCCGCTGGATGAGGCGGGGCATCCGACCGAGAAGTTCTTCGCCTTCCGCGAGGTCATCGCCAAGTACGCGCCCGTGCCCGACGAGTTGCCGGCGTCGGCGCCCGACGCGCCCGAGCTCACGGCGCCGCTCGTGCCCGGCCCGGCGCTCATCGCCGTCGCCGACCGGCTGGGCGAGGCATCCGACCACGACGCGCTGCCGAGCTTCGACGACCTCGCGCACGACCGCGGCATCGCGATCTTCACGACGACGCTGCCGAGCAGAGCGAGCGAAGCCGACGGCACGGATGCCCCGCGGTCGGCGACCCTCGTCGTCGGCGACGAGGTGCGCGACCGCGCGTGGGTGCTCATCGACGGTGCGCCCGTCGGCCTGCTCGCCCGCGACGCCCACGAGCGGGCGATCGCACTGCCCGACGCCAGGGGCGAGCTCGCGCTCATCGTCGAAGACCAGGGTCGGGTGAATTACGGCCCGCGGATCGGCGAGCACAAGGGGCTGATCGGCGGCGTCGCGCTCGACGGCGACCGGCTGCGCGGCTGGCGCGCCCGCCCGCTCGACCTCGATCGTGTGCCGGGGCTCGCGCGCGAGTGGGCCGTTGCCGAGGCCGGCCCAGTGGCCGGCCCGCGGTTCTGGACCACTGCGTTCGACCTCGACGAACCGGCCGACCTGTTCCTCGACACCGGCGACTGGGGCAAGGGGCTCGTCTGGGTGAACGGAGTCCTGCTCGGCCGCTACTGGCGGCGCGGACCCCAGCGCACCCTCATCGTGCCCGGGCCGGTGACGAGGCGTGAGCGCAACGAGCTCGTCGTGCTCGAGCTCGAGGCGCTCGCAGAGGCATCCGCGCGCTTCATCGCCGGGCCGATGCTGGGGCACACCGACGTCTGATCCCGCAGGGGCGGTGCGAGCCGCTCAATGCAGGTGCGCCTCGCCGGGCACGAGCGCGATGCCGCATCGGCGGCAGTAGTCCTCGCGAAGCTCGTCGAACCGCGCGGTCGACACGATGCGCGGGTGCGGTTCGTCGGGATGCGCGCGCTCGTCGGCGACGTCGTGCTCGTCGCCGACCCGCGTGCTGCCGTCGTCGTGTCCGTGCGGCTCGTAGCGAGGCATCCGGTCTCCGATCTCGAAGCGTTCGAGGCCGATCCTCGTCTGCGGCGGGGCCCGCGTCAACGACGAGGGGTGGAGGCGGCGTTGCACACGGCGTAGCGTGACGCGTGAGCGTGTCCGCGACGGACCGGCAGCGGCAGGCACCGGCCGAAACCGCAAGGGGGAACCATGGCGAGCCTCGTCGTCCACTTCGAGATCCACGCGTCCGAGCCGCAGCGGCTCATCGACTTCTACACCGGGTTGTTCGGGTGGGAGTTCACGCAGTTCGGCGACCAGGAGTACTGGGTCATCGACACCGGCGAGGGGTCGATCCGCAACGCCGGCGAAGCCGGGCACGGCATCAACGGCGGGCTGACCCGACGCGGTGCCCCCGGGGTGCCCGAGAGCGACGGGTCGGCACCCGAGATCGGTGCGCCGGTGAACGGCTGCACCGTCGTGATCGGCGTCGACGACGCCGACGAGAGCTTCGCGAAGGCACTCGAACTCGGCGCGATCGAGTCGGTGCCGCTCGAGGACCTGCCGGGCGTCGGCCGCGTCGGCTACCTGCTCGACCCCGACCACAACGTCTTCGGCCTGATCTCCGCCGTCCTGAGCGACGGTACGGACACGATGGCGACGTAGTTTGCATCGGGGCATCCGGTTTGCCATCGTGATCTGGTGCCCGACCCCACCATCCGCACCGCGCTCGCCGACGTCTCGTGGAAGCGCGTCGCCCGGTGGGCGCTCGTCGCGGTCGTCGCATTCGCGATCGTGGTCGTGCTCGCGAAGTGGCTGCGCACCTTTCCCGAGGTCGCCGCGTTCCTCGAGGAGTTCCCGGGCGAGGCGCCGCTGCCCGACTGGGCGCCCGTCGGGATTCCGGCGTGGGTCGGTTGGCAGCACTTCTTCAATGCCTTCCTCTTGGTCATGCTCGTGCGTACGGGGCTCATCCTGCGCCAGAAGCAGCGGCCGTCGGCGTTCTGGACCCGCGACAACAGCCGCTGGCCCCGAACGAAGCGCACGCCGCGGCGCCTCGGCATCTCGCTGTGGCTGCACCTGTGGGTCGACGCGTTCTGGGTGCTGAACGGCCTCGTCTACGTCGCGCTGCTGTTCGCGACCGGGCAGTGGGTGCGTATCGTGCCGACCGACTGGAGCATCGTGCCGAACGCGATCTCGGTCGGGCTGCAGTACGCGTCGCTCGAGTGGCCGATCGAGAACGCGTGGGTGGTCTACAACGCGTTGCAGGTGTTGAGCTACTTCGTCGTCGTGTTCATCGCAGCTCCTGTCGCGGTGCTGACCGGGCTGCGGCTCTCGCCGGTGTGGCCGGCTACGGGCCGGCTGACCGGGCTGCCCTCTGAGAGGTTCGCGCGGGCCTGGCACTTCCCGACCATGCTGTTCCTGCTGGCGTTCACGTTCGTGCACGTCGTGCTCGTGTTCGCGACCGGGGTGCTGCGCAACCTCAACGTCATGTACGCGTCGCGCGACGTCGACGACTGGGTCGGGTTCGCCGTGTTCGCGGTGTCGGTCGCGGTGATGGCGATCGGCTGGGTGCTCGCACGGCCCCTCATGCTGCTTCCGGTCGCCGAGAAGACCGGTCAGGTGCGACGGATGCCTCCGGCGAGGCCGCCGGTGTCATAGCCGTCGCCGTCGTAGACTGCGGAAATGGAGCCACCGGTCAGCACCACGCTGGTCGTCGTCGGCGATGAGGCGGCGACCGCGATCCACGCCCTCGAGCGGTTCCCGAACGTGCGCGCGGCCACCTTCGGCGATGCGCCGGATGCCTCGGATGCCGACGTCTCGCGGTGGTCGGCCGCCGGCGCGAAACCGTACGTCGTGCATGACCACGACCCGCTCGGCCATGTCGCAGCGGCGTGGGTCGAGTTCTTCGACGACCAGTCGACGTTCGAGGTGCTGGAGCTCGAGATCGAACGCGCCGTCGAGGCATCCGCCCGCCGAGCCATCCACGTGCCCGACTACTACGTCGTGCTGCACCCCGAGAGCCTGCCGACCACCTGGAAGCACTGGTGGCTCGGCGTCGTCGCCGAGGCCTCGCCGACGCGGGTCATCCCCTGGTCCGACGCCGATGACTCCCTCGCGCGCCTGCTGCGCAGGCTTCCCACCGGACGAGCCTGGCCCGACGTCGACCGGTGGCTGCCCACCGTCGCAGCGCAGGTGCCCGACCGCGTCGGTCTCGGCGGCGGCTGACACCGCCCTCCGACCCTGCTCCCAGCCGGGTGCCGGTAGGCTCGGCGGGTGCTGCTCGCTCTCATCCGCCACGGTCAGACCGACTGGAACCTCGCGCTGCGCATGCAAGGCCGCGCCGACATCCCGCTGAACGCGACCGGCCGCGCGCAGGCGCGAGCCGCGGCATCCGGCATCGCCGCCCTCGCCCCGTGGAACCTCGTCGTCTCCTCCACCCTCGGCCGCGCCCGCGAGACCGCCGCGATCCTCGCCGCCGAGCTCGGCATCGAACTCGGCGGGGCCTACGACGAGCTCGTCGAAGAGGAGTTCGGCGACGCCGAGGGCATGCTCGTCGCCGAGGTGCGGCACCGCTGGCCCGTGCGCGACACGATCCCGAACGCCGAGCCCGCCGCCGAGGTCGGCCCGCGCGGCCTGCGCGGGCTCGAGCGCATCCGCGCCGACCACCCCGGCCGCAGCGTGCTCGCCGTCGCGCACGGCACGCTCATCCGACGCACGCTCGCCGAGATCACCGGGCACGATGCCGCCGACTACCCCAAGCTCGACAACTGCTCGGCCTCGCTGATCGAAGCGGATGCCTCCGGCTGGACGGTGCACACCGCGGGCGGCGTGCCGTTGGCCGAACTGCTCGGCGACGCCGTCGCCTGAGCGCCCGGTTGACGTCGCCGACGAAGCGTGGTCGCATGGCCGGGATGACCGATCGCACCAGCCCGCCGCTCATCGACGACGACGCGCTCGACGAGCTCGAACGCGAGTTCGTCGGCCGGGTACGAGGCCGCGTGCTCGAGATCGGCGCGGGCGACGGCGAGAACTTCGGTGCGCTGCATCCGGATGTCACGTGGATCGGCCTGGAACCCGACGCCGACCGCCGTACCGAACTCGCGACCCGCGCGCGCGAGTGGCGGCACGAGGCTGCGCCCATCGACGGGGTGGCCGAGCGGATTCCGCTGCCCGACGCGTCGGTCGACGCCGTCGTCGGCACCTACGTGCTCTGCTCGGTGACCGACCCCGCCGCGGCGCTCGCCGAGGTGCGCCGCGTGCTCGTGCCGGGCGGCCGGGTGGTGTTCGTCGATCACGTCGTGGCACCGCCCCGCACCGTCAAGCGCGTCGTCCAGCGCACCGCCACCCCGCTGTCGGTGCGGTTCTGCCACGGCTGCCACTGGGACCGCGACACCGCCGCCAACCTCGCCGCGGCCGGCTTCGCCGGCGACGACGTACGGCGCCTGCGGGTGCGAGCGGGGCTGTTCGGGCCGGTGCCGACGCTGCTCTTCGACGGGCACGCCGGCTGAGGCATCCGCATCGGGCTCCCCGCCCGTTCCGCCCGCGGCCCGCATCTCCGGGGGCGACATCCTGCCTCCCGATGCCGAAAACAGGATGAGCCGGGTCGTGGCCGCTGTGGAGGCCGCATGACCCGGCTCATCCTGTTTTCGCCGGCCGCACACCGACCGGAACGATGAGAACCGGTGGCGGAGCCCGCGGCGCTCAGCCGATCGCGTCGAGCGCGCGGATCAGGTCGTCGGCGAGGTCGTCGGCATGCTCGAGCCCGACCGAGAGGCGCACGAGCCCGGCGGGGATGGTGTCGGCTTCGGCCGCCCAGCGGCGGCGCCGCTCGAACGTCGACTCGACGCCGCCGAGGCTCGTCGCGTGGATCCAGAGCTTCGTCGAACCCGTGAGCGCATCGGCCGCCTCGGCGCCGCCGCGCACCACGATCGACACGACCGTGCTGAAGCCGGGGTAGCGCACCTGCTCGAGCCGCGGGTGGTCGCTGAGTCGCTTCACCAGCTCGCGGGCGGTCGCTTCGGCCCGGTCGAGCCGCACCGCGAGGGTGCGCAGCCCCCGCAGCGCGAGGAACGCCTCGAACGCCGACGGAACCGCCCCGCCCAGCGACCGGCGTGCGACGAGCTGCTCGGCATGGGCGGCGTCGGCGGCGATGACCGCGCCCATGATGAGGTCGCTGTGGCCCGAGATCGCCTTCGTCGCCGAGTGCACGACGAGGTCGGCGCCCTGCGCGAGCGGCTTCTGCCGCAGCGGCGTCGCGAACGTGTTGTCGACCACCACGAGCGCGCCGTGCGCGTGCGCGCCGGACGTGAGGGCGGCGATGTCGGCGACCTCCAGCGCCGGGTTCGTCGGCGACTCGAACCAGAGCATCGCGGCGCCCTCGCACGCGGCGATCACGGCGTCGGCATCGGTGAGGTCGACGAGCCGCAGCACGACGCGGCCGGCCGCCGCGCGGTCTTCCAGCTGCAGGATGGTGCCCGTGTACGAGTGCCGCGGGGCGACGACGATGCCGCCCGGCGCGACCAGGTCGAGCACGGCCGACGTCGCGGCGATGCCCGAGGCGAGCGAGATGCAGCGACCGCCCTCGAGCGCGCCGAGCACGTCTTCGAACGCTGCCCACGACGGGTTGCCGTACCGGCCGTATTCGAGCTCGCCACCCGCCACGTAGGTCGACGCGAGGTGGATCGGCACGTTCAGCGGCTGGTCGGATTCGTGCGCGGGGCGACCGGCGGTGACGGCGACGGTCTCGGGGTGCAGGTGGGACATCCTCCGAGCGTAACTCAGAGGTAGAACAGCGGAATCGTGAAGCCGCCGACCGCGAGCGTCACGATCGCGCCGACGAGCGTCGCCGCGACCTGCAGCCCGAACAGCACCCGGGCGAGCAGGACGCGCCGGGACGTCGTGGCACGAGCGCCGGTCACGGTCGCCGCCGCGGCGAGCACGAGCACGATCGCCGTCCACCAGATCGCGACGTCGAAGCGGCTGGCGGGCTCAGCGCACACCTGCACTCCGTTGCAGATGACGGGCGCCTGGCCGAGGGCGAGCAGCGCGAGCGCGGCGAGAACGCCGGTGACGGCGGGTACGACGATCGCCCCCGCGGCGGCGCGCGAGGGGACGACGCCATCCGACCCGGTCACCCTTCCATGGTGCCGGTCGCGTGCGGCGGCCCGGGCGGTTCGCGGGCCCTTGTTACGGAGTTGAGAGCCCCTCGTTGCCGAATCGTTGCGCGACCAGGTCGAGCGCCGGTCGCTGCCCCGACGACAGCAGCGGCCGCGCGGCGTCGAGCCCGAACCATCCGGCATCGTCGATCTCGGGGAACCGCTGCCTTCGGCCCGACCGCGGCGGCCACTCGAGCTCGAACTCGTTGCTCACGACCCGGTCGACGCCGAAGTCGTCGACCTCGAGCGCGAAGACGTGCACGACCTTGCCCGACGAGTACCGCACCTCGCCGAGGTCGACGAGCGGGCTCGCGGGCGGGGCTGCGCCGATCTCCTCCGCGAACTCGCGCCGGGCGGCTGCGGCTTCGTCTTCGCCCGGCTCGACCTCGCCCTTCGGAATCGACCAGGCTCCCTCGGTCTTGCGCGCCCAGAACGGGCCGCCGAGGTGCGCGAGGTACACCTCGAGCACGCGCGCGCGGCGGACCAGCAGCAGCCCGGCGCTGCGGACCGCCATCTCAGTCGCGCTTCGGGGCCCTCACGAGCGCCCACAGGGCGGCGAGCAGCAGCACGCCGCCGACCGCTCCGATCGTGGCGAGCGCTGCCCAGAGCATCGCTTCGGTGGTCATCGGTTCCTCCTCGCCGGCGCCGCAGTGCGCCCCCGGGGCCCATTCTGCCGTCGACGCGCTCGCGTGGCCATCCGTTCGGCGGATGTCACACCCGCGCGTGTGCGTCAAGGCGTTGCCGGGGGCGGGCGAACGGGTCAGGCTCGGGGCATCCGATCGAGAGGCGAACCGATGAGCGACCGACAGCACGACGACTGGCTGGAGCGCGTGGCGGCGACGTCGCCCGAACCCGGCACCGAGCCCGACGCCGCCGCGGAGGACGAGGTGCCCGAGGTGAACGGCCCCAACGCCGACGACCTCGACGTCGACAACGCGGTCGAGGCCGACACCGCCGAAACGGTCGACCCCGACAACGCGCCGGCCTGAGTTCGGGTGCGCGCTTGCGGGCGCGCGCCCGTGCGCGGCGTCAGCGGTTGCGACGCGACCACGCCAGCAGGTCGTCGACGGGCCAGGTCGTCACGATGCGCTCGGACGGGATGCCGGCGGTCTCGGCGCGCGCCGCGCCCAGGCGGAGGAACGCGTAGTGGCCGGGCGCGTGCCCGTCGCTGTCGATCGAGAACAGGCAGCCGGCGCCGAGCGCCAGCGCGATCAGCTCGTCGGGCGGATCCTCGCGCTCGGGCCGCGAGTTGATCTCGACCGCGACCCCGTTCGCCGCGCACGCCGCGAATACCGCCTCGGCGTCGAACTCGGACTGCGGGCGCGTGCCACGCGAGCCGCGGACGAGCCGGCCCGTACAGTGCCCGAGCACGTTCGTGTGCGGGTCGGCGACGGCTCGGAGCATCCGCTCGGTCATCGCCTCGCCGGGTGAGCGCAGCTTGGAGTGCACGCTCGCGACGACGACGTCGAGCCGGTCGAGCATCTCGGGGGTCTGGTCGAGCGAGCCGTCTTCGAGGATGTCGACCTCGATGCCCGGCAGGATTCGCACCCCGAGCTCGCCCGACGCGTTCAGCGCCTCGACGATCTCGAGCTGCGAGGCGAGGCGCTCGGCGGTCAGCCCGTTCGCGACGCGCAGGCTGGGCGAGTGGTCGGTGAGCGCGAAGTACTCGAGCCCGGCCGCCGCGGCCGCGTGCGCCATCGCGGCGATCGACGTCGTGCCGTCGGACCACTCGCTGTGGCAGTGCAGGTCTGCCCGCAGCAGTGCGTGCAGCCCGGTGCGGGCGGCGCCGACCCCGGCCTTCTCGCGCAGGTCGGCGAGGTAGGCCGGCACCGCACCGGCGGATGCCTCGGCGATCACCTCGTACGTCGTGTCGCCGATGCCCGGAGTGCGCTTGAGGCTGCCGTCGGCGAGCTTCGCCGCGACCTCGTCGGCCGACAGCGACTCGACCACGGCGAGCGCGCGCCGGAACGCCTTCGCCTTGAACGGGTTCGCGAGCTCCTGCTCGAGCAGGCGCGCGATCTCCTCGAGGGCGGCTGGGGCATCCATGCGCCCATCCTGCCCGAGACCGGTTGCTTCGGCGAGCGGGTGCGGCTCAGTCGATGACGAACTCGACGGGGCCGGTCGCCATCGGGCCGCCGCACTTCGCGGAGCCGCCCACGCGGTGCCACTCGGCGGTGAACGACTCGCGGGCGAGCTCGGTGACGCCGGGTCCGTACGCGATGAGCTCGAACTCCTCGGGGGCCGACATGTCGAGCGTGAAGCGCCAGGCTCCCGTGCCGAGATCCTCGCCGGAGTACCACGGGCCCGCGGTCGGCGGATCCGCCGCCGCGGTCGGGCCCGGCACGGAGCATCCGAACTCGTCGCACAACTCGACCAGCGCCACCTCGCCCGACCGCGCCCCCGAGAGCCCGACCTCGAGGGTGTTGAGGTAGCCGATCGCCGGACACGCGATCATGAAGCCCCCGCATCCCGAGAGCAGCGGAGCGAGCACGAGCGCGGCGATCGTCGATCGCAGGATCCGGTGCATGATCCGAGCCTGCCGTGCACGAGGCATCCGCTCGAGCTCGGCGATCGATCGTTGCCCGACCGATGCCGGATCGCGGTCGGATAGAGACCCGAGCGGCCCAACCGAACGACCCCGCCAATCGTCGGGAGCGTCGGGCAGGTGAGGCTAGCCTTACCTGAAAACACCCCCTGACCTGCGAAAAATCAGGCTCGCCTTGCTATCGGATGCGGCGGCATCGGCGTACCATCGGGCGCAACGACGAGCGTCCGGAGGCCCCTCATGAGCATGACCATCGACGACCTGCCCCGAGTCAGCGAGTGCGCGGTGCTCGGGTGCAGCTACAACGACCACTCGAGCTGTCACGCCGCCGCGGTCACCATCGCCGGCGGCGTCGGCGACGCCGAGTGCGCCACGTTCATCCCGCTCGGCTCGAAGGGCGGGCTCGACAAGGTGGTGTCGCACGTCGGCGCCTGCCAGCGCGCCGAGTGCGTGCACAACTCCTCGCTCGAGTGCACCGCGGCCGCCGTGCGCGTCGGCCCCGGCGCCGACGCTGCCGACTGCCTCACCTATCAGCCCCGCTGAGCGAACGACTCGCGGGGGCGTCGGCTTGGGGGAGCCGGCGCCCTCGCGTCATGCCCGAAGGTACGCCAGCTGAGCGCGCACGGATGCCTCGGCCGCGAACCTGACCGCCGGGTCGACGTCGCCGTACACGATGTCGGTCACGGCTTCGGTCGAGGCATCCGGCCCGATCGCGGCGAGCGCCGCGCGCACCTGATCGAGCCGCTCCTCGCGGTGGGCGAGGTACGCCTCGCAGATCGCCCGCAGGTCGGGCAACTCGGGGCCGTGACCCGGCAGCACCGCGACCGGGCCCGGCGTGCCGAGCTCGCGCAGACGCGCGAGCGAATCGAGGTAGGGCCCGAGCGCGCCGTCGGGGTCGGCGATGATCGTCGTGCCGCTGCCGAGCACGGTGTCGCCCGTGAGCACCGCGCCGTGCTCGCCCTCGTCGGCGAGCAGCACGCAGAGGGAGTCGGCGGTGTGCCCGGGCGTTGCGAGGATCTCGACCTCGAGCCCCGCCACGGCGATGCGCTCGCCGTCGACGACGGGGGAGGCGTCGCGGCACCACGTGGGGTCGATCGCGCGCACCGGCGCGCCCGTGCGCGTGTGGAACGCGTCGATCGCATCGCTGTGATCGTGGTGGTGGTGGGTGAGCAGGATCAGCTCGACCGGGCCATGCGCGGCGAGCGCGTCGAGGTGGGCGTCGTCGAGCGGGCCCGGGTCGACGACGACGCAACCGGATGCCCCGGGCGCCCGCAGCACGTACGAGTTCGTGCCGTCGAGCGTCATCGGGCCGGGGTTCGGGGCGCGCACGAGCGCGACCGAGGGATGCTCCATGCGCGGCAGCCTACCCGCAGCCTTCCGCTGGTCGAGTAGGGAGCGCAGCGACCGTATCGAGACCCGGTGAGCCATGTCGCGGGGTCTCGATACGCGCTTCGCGCTACTCGACCAGCGGTGGGGAGCGGCCTACGCTGGAGCGCATGGAGAGCGATCTTGAGACGCTCGCCGCCGGCACCGCCGCCGGGCACGCGGCCACGGTCGTGCTGCTGCGTGACGGCGAGCTCGGGGTCGAGGTGCTGCTGGCCGAGCGTCCGCGTGACCGCGGGTCGTTCGCGGGGGCCTGGGTGTTCCCGGGCGGCGCAGTCGACGAGGAGGACCTCGGCGGCGACGCCGAACACAGCGAGTGGGCGGCCCGCCGCGCCGCCGCGCGCGAGACTCGCGAGGAGGTCGGCCTCGACGTCGACCCGGCCGACCTCGTGCCGTTCTCGCGGTGGACCCCGCCCGAAGGCGCCCAGAAGCGGCTCATCACCACGTTCTTCGCGGTCCGCGTTCCCGACGGCGAACTGCGGCCGGCGCCCGACGAGGTGATGGCGGTCGAGTGGATCCGCCCGGTCGACGCCCTCGACCGGCACGCGCAGGGCGGCATGACGCTGTGGCCGCCGACGTGGGTGACGCTGCACACCCTGCAGCGCGCCGAGTCGGTCGACCAGGCGCTGCGGGAGCTCGCGAGTCGTGACATCCGGCCGTATGTGTCGCGGTTCCAGCGCGATCGCACCGTCATCGTGTGGCAGGAGGACGCCGAGTTCGACGCCGACGGCGAGCATGCCGACCGACCGGCCGTGCCCGACGACGCGCCCGACGCCGACCTCGACCGGCACCGGCTCATGATGGACCGCCTGCCCTGGGTGTACCTCAACTCGTTCTGACGGGACGCACGGGATCGGCGTGGTCATGGACTGGCTCGGCTGGCTCGGCTGGCTCGGCGCCGGCGACCACGAGATCGGCCGGCAGGTGCTGCAGCGCGGGGTCGCTGCGATCGCGGTGGTCGCGTTCTGGTCGACGCTGAACCAGTTCCGGCCGCTGCTCGGCGAGCACGGGCTGCTGCCGGTGCCGCAGCTCGTGCGCGCGACCGGTGGGCGGCTGCGCGGGCCGAGCCTGTTCCGCTGGGGCTACACCGACCGGCGGCTCGTCGCGGTCGCGACGATCGGCATCGCGCTCGGAGCATCCGTCGTCTTGGGGCTGCCGCAACTCGGCCCGCCCTGGGTGCCGCTCCTCGTCTTCCTCGCGATCTGGCTGCTCTACCTGTCGATCGTGGTGGTGGGGCAGACGTTCTACGGGTTCGGCTGGGAGATGCTGCTGTGCGAAGCGCTGTTCACGGTCGCGTTCCTCGGCTCGGTGCACGAGCCACCGCCACTGCTGATCCTGATCGCGGTGTGGTGGCTGGTTTTCCGCCTCGAGTTCGGGGCGGGCATGATCAAGATCCGCGGCGGGCGCGAGTGGCGCGACCTGACCGCGCTGATGTTCCACCACGAGACGCAGCCGATGCCGGGGCCGTTCAGCCGGCAGGCGCACCTGCTGCCGCCGTGGTTCCACCGACTCGAGGTCGTGGGCAACCACGTCGCGCAGCTCGCGGTGCCGTTCCTGCTGTTCGTGCCGGGGCCCGTCGCCAGCGCGGCCGCGGCGGTGATCGTGCTCACGCAGTTCTGGCTCATCCTCACCGGCAACTTCGCGTGGCTGAACTGGATCACCGTCGTGCTGGCCGCCTCCGCGATCACCGACTCGGCGTGGCACTGGACGATCCCCGCGATCCCCGCCGACCTCGGTGTCGAAGCCGCTACGACGCCGCTGTGGTGGGCGATCGTGGTGCTCGTGGCATCCGGCCTGTTCCTGGTGCTCGCCTGGGCGCCGCTTCGCAACCTGTGCTCGAATCACCAGCTCATGAACGCGAGCTTCAACCGGTTCATGCTCGGCAACGCATACGGCGCGTTCGGCACCGTCACGAAGCGTCGCATCGAGTACGTCGTCGAAGGCACGGATGCCACGGATCCCGACGATCCCGAGGCGCACTGGCGCGAGTACGAATTCAAGGGCAAGCCCGGCGACGTGCGCGCCGTGCCGCGGCAGTGGGCGCCGTACCACCTGCGGCTCGACTGGCTGATGTGGTTCCTGCCGCTGGGGCGCAGATGGGAGCCCTGGTTCGAGCGGTTCCTGCTGCGGCTGCTCGAGGCGGATGCCGCGACGCTGCGTCTCATCGCACACGACCCGTTCGGCGGCGAGCGACCGCGATGGGTGCGCGTGCTGGCGTACCGCTACCGCTTCGCGACGCACGCCGAGTTCCGTGCGACGCGCGCGCGGTGGGTGCGCACGCTCGAGGGTGAGATCGTTCCGCCCGCGTCGCTGCGCGAGTAGCGGGCGCCCACCGGCGCCCCGGCGCCCTCGGCGCCCTACCGCCGCGACCGCCGCGCCGCAAGGCTCTCGACCGCGGGCGGTCGGTCGCCGTATCGTCGGCATATGGCTGTCGTGCGACGCCGGCGCCCAGCGCCGAAGATCACCCCGCCTCCCGCCCCCGCGGCGGAGGTCACCGGAGACGGCGACAGCCGCGCCCCCGAGATCAAGGTGCGGGCGTTCCGCATCGGGTTCGTCGGTGCGCTCGGCGTGCTCGCGGCGCTCCTGCTCGGCGGGGTGCTCGGGCAGCTGTCGACGGTCATCCTCTACGTGGTGTTCGCGCTGTTCCTCGCGCTCGGGCTCGACCCCGTGGTCAACTGGCTCGAGAAGTGGATGCCGCGCTGGGTCGCGATCCTCATCATCATCGCGGCGGTGCTCGGCGTGGTCGCCCTGCTGGTCGCGACGATCGTGCCGATCATCATCGAGCAGACGACGATCATCGTCGAGAACTGGGACGAGGTGCAGTACAACGTCCTGCACAATCCCGTCATCCTGTGGCTGCAGGGGCTGTTCCCCGATTTCGAGCTGCAGAGCACCATCGAGGACTTCCTGGTGTGGCTGCAGGATCCCGGCCACCTGGCCTCGCTCGGCGGCGGCGTGCTCGCCGTGGGCGCCGGCATCGCGGGCGGGTTCACGGGCGTGGTCATCGTGCTCATCCTGATGCTGTACTTCATGGCGTCGCTGCGGTCGATGGAGCGCTACGCGGCCCGGTTCGTTCCGGCCACCAGCCGGTCGAAGTTCCTCGAGCTGTCCGAGGAGATCACGGGGTCGGTCGGCCGCTACGTCATCGGCCAGGTCACGCTCGGCCTCATCAACGGCGTGCTGAGCTTCATCCTGCTGAGCATCATCGGCGCGCCGTCGCCGATCCTGCTCGCGTTCATCGCGTTCCTGTTCTCGCTCGTGCCGCTGGTGGGCACGCTGACGGGTTCGATCGTGATCTCGCTCGTCTGCCTCGCCGCGTCGCCGCTGACCGCGCTCGTCGCGATCATCTACTACCTGATCTACATGCAGGTCGAGGCGTACGTGATCAGCCCCCGCATCATGAACCGTGCGGTCGCGGTGCCCGGCGCGCTCGTGGTCATCGCGGCGGTCGCGGGCGGCACGCTCGGCGGGGTGCTCGGCGCGCTGGTCGCCATCCCGGTGGCGGCGTCGCTCATCATCATCATCGAGAAGGTCGTCTTCCCGAGGCAGGACACCATCTAGCGCAGCCTCGCTGCTGAGGCACGCACCAGCCCGCTCAGTTCCGTTTTCAGGAACGCCCCGCCCGAATGGCGCGTTTCTCAGGACGCACGGTCGGGATTCGGGCGCGTGGGGGCGGATTCTCCTGAAAAAGGAACGTGGGCGGGAGGGGTGGCGGCTCAGACAGACGGATGCCACGGGGCCGGCCCCGTGGCATCCGTCGGTGCGGCTCGGCGCGCGTCAGGTCCTCGACGTGCCGCCCGCGCGGAGCCGGGACACCGCGTCGACGGTCGCGGCGAGCACCAGCACACTGCCCGTGACGATGAAGTTCACGCCGGCGGGCAGGTGCAGCAGGCCGAGTCCGTTCGTGATGACCGCGATCACGAGCGCACCGATCGCGGCGTGGATGAGCCGACCACGACCGCCGAAGAGGCTGACGCCGCCGACGACGGCCGCAGCCACGCCCGACAGCACGATGTCGCGTCCGACCGTCGCATCCACCGAGCCGACGCGGGTGACGCTGAACAGCGCCGACACGACTGCCAGGCTCGAGCAGATGACGAACGCCCACCACTTGACCCAGCGCACCTTGACGCCCGACCGCCGCGCCGCCTCGGCGTTGCCGCCGATGGCGTAGAGGTAGCGGCCGAACTTCGTGCGGTCGAGCACGAACGTGCCGGCCCAGAGGATCGCGAGCGTGACCGGAACGATGATCGGCACGCCCTGCACGGCGACGATCGACTGGCCGCGATTCTGGTTGAGGATGTACACGACCGCGCCGCCGATGACCGCGATCACGCCGAGCTTGACCCAGACCAGCGCGATCGCGCGGTTGGGCACTCCCGCGCGGGTGCGGCGCCAACGATCCCAGAACGACGTGCCGCCCGAGACCGCGAGGATCACGGCGAGCATGACCCAGCCCGCCCAGACCGGCAGGTTGCTGTTCTGGAGGGCGAGCAGCTCGGGGATCTGCACCTTGTACAGTCCACCATCGCCGATGATGAGCAGGGCGAGGCCCTGATACCCGAGGAACAGGCCCAGGGTGACGACGAACGATGGAATGCCGACCCTCGCCACGAAGAATCCGATGAGCGCACCGGTCGCGATGCCGACGCCGAACCCGAGCAGCAGGGCGAGCGGCCACGGCACGCCGCCCTTCGCGACGAGGACGACGAACAGCGCCATGCCGACGCCGCCGGTCACACCTGCGGACAGGTCGATCTCGCCGAGCAGCAGCACGAACACCAACGCCATGCCCAGCATGACGAGGGTCGCCGCTTGGTTCAGCAGGTTCGCGAAGTTGCGTTCGGTGAGGAAGAACGGGCTCAGCGTCGCGAACAGCAGTGTGAGCACGACGAGGCCGCCGACCGCGGGGAGGGCGCCCATGTCGCCGGCGCGCACCCGCTGCCACCAGGCCTCGACCTGGTCGCGCACACCGCCCTCGACGCCGCTGCCGATGAGATCGCCCGCGAGCGGGTCGGGGGATGCCTCGGTTCGGGTGGCCTGGCTCATGCGAGGTCTCCTGGGTCGATCGAAGAAGTGGAACTGGTGTTGAGCAGCGGCGAGCCGTCCTGCGTCTTCGTGCCGGTGATGTAGCCGACCACGTCGTCGCGGTTGGTGTCGACGGTGTCGAGCTCGGCGACCATCTGGCCCAGGTAGAGCACGGCGATGTGGTCGGCGACCGCGAATACGTCGGCGAGGTTGTGGCTGATCAGGATGACCGCGACGCCCTGTTCGCTGAGGCGTCGCACGAGCGCGAGCACCTGCTCGGTCTGCGCGACGCCGAGGGCGGCGGTCGGCTCGTCGAGGATGACGACGCGCGCCTTCTTCAGCACGGCGCGGGCGATCGCGACGGTCTGCCGCTGACCGCCAGACAGGCTCGACACCTTCTGGCGGATCGAGCGCACCGTGCGCACCGACAGCGACCGCAGCGTGTCGGAGGCCTCCTTCTCCATGCGGCCCTCATCGAGCGTGCCGCCGGCGAGTTCCTCGCGGCCCAGGAACATGTTCTGGACGATGTCGAGGTTGTCGCACAGCGCCAGGTCCTGGTAGACCACCTCGATGCCGAGGCCGGCGGCCTCGCGGGGCGTGTGCAGGTCGTGGTGCTGACCGTCGATGAGGACTTCGCCCTCGTCGTACGGCTGAACGCCGGCGAGACCCTTGATGAGAGTCGACTTGCCGGCGCCGTTGTCGCCCACGAGGGCCGTGACCTTGCCCGGGTAGACCCTGAGGTTCACTCCCTTCAGGACGGTCACGGGGCCGAAAGACTTCTCGACCCCCCGCAGTTCGATGATCGGTTCTGTCATGTTCGCTTCCTTGCGCTTCATGGGCGTCGTCTCGGGATCCGACGTGCAAGGGGCGCCGCGCCAGCGACGCGACGCCCCTCGAGCGTGCCGCTTACTGTACGCCGAACTCCGCGCACTTGTCGGCGAGGCTCACGCCCTCGATCTCACCCGTGCAGATCTCGTCTGCGGAGGCGTCGCCCGCGTCGACGACCTGCTGCACCTCGTTCGGACCGACGAGCACCGGGGTGACCGCGACGTACGGCGTGCCGTCCTCGAGCTCCTGGTCGGCGCTCGGGGTCTCGCCGCTGAGCAGTGCGACGGCGACCTCGACGGCGGCCTCGGCCTCGAGCTTGACGGGCTTGTACACGGTGGCCGTCTGCCATCCGGTGAGGATGTTCTGCAGACCGGCGACGTTCGCGTCCTGACCGGACACGGCAACGCCGGTCAGGCCGTTGCGCTGCAGCACGCCGATGACGCCGTCGGCGTTCGTGTCGTTCGCGGCCCAGACGCCGTCGACCGTGCCGCCCAGGCCGGTGAGGGCCTGCTCGAAGTTGGTCGCGGACTTCTCGCCGTCCCAGACGCCGGGGGGCTCGGCCGCCGCGGTGATGCCGGCGCCCTCCATGACCTCGACCGCGCCGTCGTGGAACATCTTCGCGTTGCCGTCGGTCGGGTCGCCGCCCATGTACACGACGATGGCGGTCGCCGGGTCCTTGCCGGCGGCCTCGAGGCCGTCGAGCACCGTCTGGCCCTGCAGTCGGCCGACCTCGACGTTGTCGAACGACACGTAGTAGTCGGCGCCGGCGAACGGCCGGTCGTAGGCGATGACCGGGATGCCCTCGGCCTTGGCCTTGGTGGCGACGCCCTCGGCGGCACCCTGGTAGTCGACGAGCAGCATGACGCCGCAGCCCTGGGTGAGCTGCTGGTCGGCGATCGTCGAGAACTTGTTGACGTCACCGCCCGCGTTCTGGATGTCGGCTTCGAAGCCGGCGGCCTCGAGGCCCTCCTGCAGGTACTTGCGGTCGAAGTTCTCCCAACGCGGCGAGGATTCGGCGTCGGGCAGGATCACGCACGCACGCGTCGAGGCTTCGGCGCCTTCGTCGCCGGTACCCCCACCGTCGTTGCTCGAACAGCCGGCCAGCAGCAGCGCCGAGACGCCGGCGAGTGCGGCCGCAGAGACCAATGAAGACTTCTTCACGGTTCTCCCCTTCTTCAAGGTGAGGTCGACCCCTCCTGGTGCCCTCGTCGGCATTGGCGAGGGCAATCGCCATGATGGCGCATTTCGCGGGCAGCCGAACAAAATGGAGATAACGGTTCTACAACTTACTGACAGGTGAGTAAGTGATGCGAGCGGGCTCGGATCCGCGTCGATCCGGGGAAACGGCGGCGGCGACGCCGAGGCATGTCCCCCGAAGACGGGGCAGCGGCGCGCGCCGGGTCGGAACCGGATCGTCAGAACCAGATCGTCAGCGCCGGCTCGCGCTCGGACGAGAACAGCCGATCGGCGAGCGCGAGCGAACCGCGGGAGTGCTCGACGACGCGCCCCGCTCTCGCGAGGGTCGTCGCCCGCACGCCGCCGAGCAGCATCGAGCCGAGCTCGCGCACCCCGAGCCGCAGGCCGTGCGCCTGCCGCGAGCGTCGCGAGCCGCCGATGGGCACCGGGCCCGAAACATCCGCGGCGCCGCCCTCGACGCGTCGCACCTCGGCGCGGCCCTCGGCCGCGGCATCCAGCTCGTAGACGCCGACCGCGAAGCCGAGCGGATCGTCGACCTCGAGCCGCAGCGTGCCCGCGCCCGCGAATCGGCGGCCCGCGAGCGCGGCGACCGGGTCGAGCACCCGCACCCACAGGTGGTCGCCGACCCCGTCGAGCGTGACCGCCCGCGCGTCCTCGAGCACCCACGGCAGCGGCTCGTCGGTCGAGCGCAGCAGCACCCGTACTTCGTCGACGAAGTCGACCTCGCAGAACACCCGCCAGATCGCGCGTTCGGCGTCGTCGGTCGCGGCGGCGATGAAATCGCTCTCGAGCACGCCCGGCCGGTTCGGGTCGCGCACCACGCGGTACGTCGCGAAGCCCTGCGTCTCGCCGCGCTCGTCGTCGTAGCGCACGGCACGGATGCTTCGGCTGTGCTCGGACTCGGCGTCGACCAGGCCCAGCACCCGGTCGAGGAGCGCCGGCCACCGGTCGATCTCGCCAGGCGTGCGCGACACCGCCCGACGCACGAGCTGCGGTGCGAGCTCGCGCAACGACGCGGGGTCGACGAGGTGCACGCGGCCCGGGGCATCCGGACCGATCCAGTGCGCCCGACGTCGGTCGACCCGCACGGTCGCGGCGCGCGTGGCCGGCGCGTAGCCGAACCGGCCGTAGATCGTCGCCTCGGTCGCGGTGAGCATGGCGACCGCCGCGCCCGCCGAGACCGCATCGCGCAGCTCGGCCTGCATGAGCGAGCGCGCGATGCCGCGGCGGCGATGCGTCGGCGCGACCGTGACCGACGACACCGCCCACGCGTCGATGCTGCGCCCACCGGGCACGCTGAGGCCCGTCGGCCAGCTCGACACCGTCGCGATCGGGATGCCCGGGGTCGCCGAAGCCGGGTCGTACACGCCGCGCACCAGGCGATCGGCGAACACCCGCCGTTCGTGCGCGAGGTCGACCTCGCGCGGTCGCGGATGGTGGAAGCCGCGGTTGTCGGCCTGCGACCACGCGTCGAACGCCGCCTGGTCGGACGGATCCACCTGCCGATAGCGGAGTCCGCGCGCCTCGAGCTCCTGCTCGGCGCGCCGGTCGACAGGGGTGCTCCGCGGATCGAACGACATCGACTCAGCCTAACCAGCTGGAGAAGGTCGTGGAGGCGAGCGGATGCCTCAGCCGCCGACGTGACCGCCGAGGTGTCGATGCACCGCCGACACGACCGCCGACCCCTCGCCGACCGCAGCGGCCACGCGCTTCAGCGAACCGCGACGGACGTCGCCGACCGCGAAGCATCCGGGCAGTGACGTCTCGAGGGCGTCGGGGTCGCGGTCGAGCGCCCAGGCCGAGGCATCCGTCTCGCCGATCGCCCCGCCCGTGACGATCGAACCCCATCGATCGCGCAGCACCGCCGCGCCCACCCAGTCGGTGCGCGGGCGCGCGCCGATCGTGATGAACAGCGCCTGCGCCTGCACCGCGTCACGCGTGCCGTCGCCGTGCTCGAGCACCACCGCGCTCAGAGTGCCGTCGCGGGCGGCCTCGACGTCGACGACGCGCGAGTCGCCGATCACGCCGACGCCGACCGCGTCGAGCTCGTCGATGAGGTAGCGCGACATGCTCTCGGCGAGGTGTGCGCCGCGCACGACGAGTGAGACCGAGCGGGCGAAGCGGGCCAAGTGCAGCGCGGCCTGACCGGCCGAGTTTCCGCCGCCGACGACCAGGACGTCGTGGCCGGCTTGACCGCGCGCCTCGACCGAGGAGGCGCCGTAGAAGACGGATGCCCCGACGAACGGGTCGAGCGCCGGCACCGCGAGGCGACGGTAATCGACGCCCGTCGCGATGACGACCGAACCGGTCTCGACCGTGCCGCCTGCGCCGGTGCCGCCTGCTCCGCCGTCGACCTCGACGCGGAACCCGCTGTCGTCGGCGGTCAACCCCGTCGCGCGGCGCGCGATCGCGAACCGTGCGCCGAACAGCCACGCCTGCCGGTACGCGTTGAGCGCCAAGTCGGCGCCGGGGACGCCCCGCACGAAGCCGAGGTAGTTGCGGATCAGCGAGCTGCCGCCCGCCTGCCCGCCGATCGAGGCGGCTTCGAGCACCAGCGTGTCGAGGCCCTCGCTTGCCGCGTACACCGCGGCGGCCAGGCCGGCGGGACCCGAGCCGACGATCACCAGGTCGATCGGGTGGTCGGGCAGGTCGGTGCGCAGTCCCGCCGCGCGCGCGAGCTCGGAGTCGTCGGGGTCGACGAGCACCTGCCCCGTCTCGGTGGCGACGATGGGAGGGAGGTCGGCTTCGGTCTTCTGCACGCCCGCCCGCTCGAGCAGGTCGCGCGCGTCGGGATCGTTCGGGTGGATGCTGCGCACCTGCGCGCCCGTGCGGTCGAGGCGGGCGCGCAGCGCGTGCGTGCGCGGCCTCGCCGGGTCGCCCACGAGCACGTACCCGGGGCGATCGGCGCCGGTCGCGCGCGCCCAGTCGCGCAGCAGCTCGGTGACTCCGCGATGGAACGCCTCGTCGGGTGTGTGCCGGGGCGCCACCAGATAGGTCTCGACTGCGCCGCCCGCCATCAACGCCAGCACCGCGGAGGTCGCCTCGTCGTCGCCCCACGCGCCCCAGTCGAGCAGCACCGACCGACGGGAATCGGGGAACGCGTGCCGGATCACGGCGAAGAGACCCGCGTCCGCGTCGACCGCGTCGAGCCCCGCCAACGCGATCGCCACCGACCGGCCCTCGCCGACGAGCTGCTCGATCGCAGCACGTGCCGACGACGCATCCGGGTGCGCCTGCACGTCGTAGTCCGCGCCGTACCGGCGCGCGAGCTCCCGCGCCACCGACGCGCGCCCCTCGCCCGCGACCAGGATGACCGGCGACCCCGCCGGCGCACGGCCCTCGGCCATGTCCCGCGTCCTCTCGCGCGGCGCCCCCGCGCCGCACCCCCGCGGTGAGTGTATCGCCCGATCGACCCGCCGCCCGGTCTGCACGCAGTGCGATGCACGCGATTCAGGTTCGAAGGCGTGTCGCGCGGGGGCGTCGACCAGCGCCACGACGACACACCGTGTCGCCTCCTGAATCGGTTACGTGCGGGGCGGGATCGATTACGCGCGCGCGGGCGCGGGGGCCGGGGTCGCGGCGAGGTGCGGGGCGACCGCGGCGCCGAAGGTCTCGGCGGTGCGCGCGACGACCTCGTCGAACGGGGTCGCGAAGACGTCGTCGTTGAAGATCTCGACCTCGACGTCGCCGGCGTAGCCGGCCGCTTCGACCGCGCGGGTGAGGGTCGCGAAGTCGATGACGCCGTCACCGGGGTAGTGGCGGCTGTTCAGCACGTTCGCGGGCAGCGGGGTCTTCCAGTCGCAGACCTGATAGGTCGCGATCCGACCGGATGCCCCGGCGCGGGCGATCTGCGGCAGCACCTCTGGGTCCCACCAGATGTGGAACGTGTCGACCGTGACGCCCACGACGCTCGGGTCGAAGGGCTCGGCGAGGTCGAGCGCCTGCTTCAGCGTCGTGACGACGCACCGGTCGCTCGCAAACATGGGATGCAGCGGCTCGATCGCCATCGTGACCCCGGCCGCCTCGGCCTCGGGGGCGAGCTCGGCCAGTGCGTCCTGCACGCGCGAGCGCGCGCCGATCAGGTCGCGCGAGCCCTCGGGCAGGCCGCCCGCGACGAGCACGTACACCGCGGCGGAGCCGGGGGCGCCGGCGGAGGCGAGCGTCGCGGTCTCCTCGATCGCGCGGCGGTTGTCGTCGAGCTGCGCGCGGCGCGCGGGGCCCTCGCCCATGGTGAAGAACCCGCCGCGGCACAGCGTCGAGAACCGCAGACCGCTCGCCGTGAGCCTGCGTGCGGCCTCGGCGAGGCCGACGTCGTGCACCGGCTCGCGCCACAGGCCGATCGACTCGTACCCGCCGCCCGCGACGGCGCCCAGCGCCTCGTCGAGCGTCGAGTGCTTGATCGTGCCCTGGTTCATCGACAGGCGCGGGTGCGGGGTGCTCACGCCAGCACCTCCTCGACGGCCGGCGCAGCGGTGGGCGCGGTCACGTCGACACCGTTCAGGGTCAGCAGCGCGTGCCAGCGGGCCGCGGCCAGCTCGGGCCGCTCGAGCGCGCCCGAGGCGTTCGCGAGCTCGACGATGCGCGAGAGGTGCGGAAGGCTGCGCGCAGCGTGCAGCCCGCCGATCATCTGGAACGCGGCCTGGTGGCCGTTCAGCCAGCTGAGGAACGCGACGCCGGTCTTGTAGTAGAACGTCGGGGCCGCGAACACCTGGCGCGACAGCGCCTCGGTCGGGCCGAGGACGCGGTGGTACTCGGCCGCGTCGCCCGCGTCGAGCGCCTGGATCGCGGCCGACGCGTTCGGCGCGAGCGCCGCGAACGCGCCGAGCAACGCGTCGGAGTGCCCGCGCCCCGACCCGTCGGCACCGTCGCCGGCGATGAGCCCCACGTAGTGGAAGTCGTCGCCCGTGAACATGCGCGCCGAGACCGGCAGCCGCTCGCGCACCGCGATCTCGGCGTCGGCGTCGAGCAGGCTCATCTTCACGCCCTGCACCCGATCGGGGTGCTCGTCGATGATCTGCAGCAGGGTGCCGGCGGCGGCATCCGTGTCATCCGACCCGAAGTAGCCCGCGAGCTGCGGGTCGAACGCCGTGCCGAGCCAGTGCAGCACGACTGGCGCGCCCGCCGCGTCGAGCACCTCGCGGTACACCCGCAGGTAGTCGTCGGCGCTCGTCGCGGCGCGTGCGAGGTGGCGGCTCGCCATCAGCACGGCGCCCGCCCCGGCATCCTCGGCGTGGTGCAGCTGCGTCTTGTACGCGTCGATCACCTCGTCGATCGAGATCCGCTCGGCCTCGACGTGGTCGGTATTGACGCCGACGACCAGCTTGCCGCCCACCGACTGCGCCTCGGCGGCGCTGCGGGTGATGAGCTCGCGCGTCGCAGCGGCATCGAGGCCCATGTTGCGCTGGGCCGTGTCCATCGCGTCAGCGACACCGAGCCCCCACGACCAGACATGGTGGCGGAACGCGAGCGTGGCATCCCAGTCGATCTCGGCGGGCTGCCCCGGTGTGTTGTCGGCGAACGGCTTCGGCACCACGTGCGCGGCCGCGTACGCGACACGGCTCTGGAGTGGCCCCTGGGGCCGGCGGAACGCGGGTGCCTCGGCGAGCGGCACGGCGGTCAGGGTGCCGGCCGCGTCGAGCAGGGTGAGGTCGGTCATGGTCAGCGGGCTCCGGCGAGCTCGGATGCCTCGGAGCCGGATGCCTCGGAGCCGGATGCCTCGGCCGCAAGTGCGGGCTCCGTGGCATCCGACCCGCTGTCGAGGGTGACCTGCGGGATGTCGATGCGGCGGCCCTCGGCGCTCGAGCGCAGTCCCTCCTGGGCGACGAGCACGCCGCGCGCGCCCGCGAGGAAGTCGTAGCGGTTCGGCGCGTCCTCGACGACGTGGCGGATGAACTCCTCCCACTGGGTCTTGAAGCCGTTCTCGAACACGTCGTTCGTCGGCACCTCGATCCAGTCGGTCGCGTAGTCGTGCTCGTCGTAGAGGTCGGGGTTCCAGACCGGCTTCGGGGTCGCGTTGCGGGGCTGGATCTTGCAGCCGAACAGCCCCACGACGGCCGAGCCGTGCGTGCCGTCGACCTGGAACTCGACGAGCTCGTCGCGGTTCACGCGCGTCGTCCAGCCCGAGTTGAGCTGGGCGGTGATGCCGCCGGCGAGGTCGAAGATCGCATAGGCCGCGTCGTCGGCGGTCGCGGCGTAGCGCTCGCCCCGCTCATCGAGACGCTCGGGGATTTCGGTCACCGCGCGGGCGTAGACCGATTCGACCCGCCCGAACAGGTTCTCGAGCAGGTAGTTCCAGTGCGGGAACATGTCGACGATGATGCCGCCGCCGTCCTCGGCACGGTAGTTCCAGCTGGGCCGCTGCGCGGGCTGCCAGTCGCCCTCGAACACCCAGTAGCCGAATTCGCCGCGCACGCTGAGGATGCGGCCGAAGAAGCCGCTGTCGATCAAGCGCCGGAGCTTCTGGAAGCCGGGCAGGTAGAGCTTGTCGTGCACGACGCCGTTCTTGACGCCGGCCTCGTCGGCGAGGCGGGCGAGCTCGAGCGCCTCGTCGAAGGACTCGGCGGTCGGCTTCTCGGTGTAGATCGCCTTGCCGGCGGCGATCGCCTTGCGGATCGCGGCGGCGCGAGCCTTCGTCACGAGGAAGTCGGCGTAGACCTGCCAGCGCGGGTCGGCGAGCGCCTCGTCGAGGTTCGTCGTCCAGTGCTCGAGGCCGTGCTTGGCGGCCAGGTCGGCGAGTTTGCGCTCGCTGCGACCGACGAGGATCGGCTCGACCTGCACGCGGGTCTCGCCGTCGGCGAGGAGAACCCCGCCCTGCTCGCGGATCGCGAGGATCGAGCGCACGAGGTGCTGGCGGTAGCCCATGCGCCCGGAGACGCCGTTCATGATGATGCCGAGGGTCTGGGTGGGGTTCTCTGCCACGGTGGGATTCCTTGTCCGAGCCGGGAGCGGTGGGGTCTCCGACCCTCGCACCGCTGCGGGAAAGCGTTTACCCGAGTGTGCCACATGCGCAACGGTCGCGCAAGGCGCGCGTTCAGCGGGTGCGCGGCCCCGGCGTCGAGGCGCGGATGACGACCTCGGTGGGCACGGCGTCGGGAGCGGTCGCGGGCGACGCCGGGCCCGAGGCATCCGCGTCGTCGAGCGCGAGCCGCAGCGCGCGCCGACCGATCTGCTCGAGCGGCACGCGCACGGTCGTGAGCGGCGGAGTGACGTCGCGCACGGTGGCGATGTCGTCGAAGCCCGCGACGGCGAGGTCGGCGCCGGGCTCGAGCCCTGCGTCGCGGATCGCGGACAGCGCGCCGACCGCCATGACGTCGTTCACCGCGAACACGACCTCGACGCCGTTGAGCCCCCGCTCGAGCAGGGCGGTCGTGGCCGCGTAGCCGCCGTCGCGTGTGAACTCGCCGCGCACCACGTCGGTGTCGCGCAGCTCGATACCGGCCGCCGCGAGCCCGTCGCGGAATCCCGCCAACCGGTCGCCGGCGGTGCGCAGGCCCTCGCCGGCAGTGACGACCGCGAACCGCCGGTACCCGAGCCCGGCCAAGGCGGTCGCGAGCGCCGCGGCGCCTGCGCGGTTGTCGAGCAGGACCGTGCGCAAGGCGTACTCATTGCGGCTGATCAGCACGACGCGCCCTCCCGCGCGCTCGTAGGCGGCGAGCTCCTCGGCGAGGGGGCCATCGGTCGGCTCGTCGGTGCGCCGCGAGCTCGCGAGGATCATCACGCGGGGGCGCTGGCCGCGCAGCGCACGGACCAGTTCGAGTTCGCGTTCGGGATCGCGCTCGGTCGCCGCCATCGTGACGATGAGGCGCTCGAGGTCGGCCTCGGCGACGACGCCGGCCGCGATCGACGAGAAGTACGGGTCGGCGATGTCGGCCACCAGCAAGGCGACGGTCGTCGACGCGCCGCGCGCGACGGCCTGGGCCGAGAGATTGGGGGAGTAGTCGAGCCGGGCCGCGGCGGCGAGCACGCGGGTGCGGTACTCCTCGTTGACCTTGCGCGTCGAGCCGTTCAGCGCGCGCGACGCCGTGGCGAGCGAGACGCCCGCTTCGCGGGCGACGTCGTGGAGGGTGGCGGGGGTGCTCCGGGTGCCGTCGGTCATCGATCTCCTCCTACCGCGCCGTCGTGGAGCGGCGCCTGAATGCTACTGCCGTCGAGCCGGCCCCTTGCGGAGCGCGGCGCTCGCCGTGCAAGAATGGTCGCGAGTTGAGATAGCGCTTTCCCAGCCTATTCCACTGATGCGATGGCATGAACGTGCATCGATGGGGAAGCGATTTCTCGCGCTTCGCTCGCCCGACCCACCGTCATGGAGGACACCTTGGCCCAGGACCGCTACGCACTCGTCGGCACCGGCCATCGCGCCGGAATGTACGTCGGTGCGCTCACCGGCGCGGTGGCCGGCGCCGAGCGAGTGCCCGAGCTGGCGCGACTCGTCGCCTGGACCGATGCCAACCCCGGGCGGCTCGACGTGTACGAACGCGAGGTGGGTGCGGCGCGGTATCCGGTGCCGAGGCGTTTCGCACCCGACGACCTCGAGCGCGCGATCGCCGACGAGCAGGTCGACCGGGTCATCATCACCACGCCCGACGTCACCCACGCCGAATACATCGTGCGCGCGCTGCGGGCCGGCGCCGACGTGGTCGTCGAGAAGCCGCTGACGATCGACGCCGACAGCGTGCGCCACATCGGCGCGGCCGTCGCCGAGACCGGCCGCGAGGTCATCACGACGTTCAACTACCGGTACAGCCCCCGCAACTCGACGCTGCGACGGGTCATCGCCGACGGCCGCATCGGCCGGGTCACGAGCGTGCACTTCGAGTGGGCGCTCGACACCGTGCACGGGGCCGACTACTTCCGGCGCTGGCATCGCGACAAGGCGAACTCGGGCGGGCTCTTCGTGCACAAGGCGTCGCACCACTTCGACCTCGTGAACTGGTGGATCGGCGCGGCGCCCGTGCGCGTATTCGCCAGCGGCGGGCTGCGGTTCTACGGCGCCGAGAACGCGGCGGCCCGCGGGATCGGCGCGCGCCCGGCGCGCGGCACCGGCGCCGAGGCATCCGACCCCTTCACCCGCGACTTGGCCGCCGATGCCCGGCTCAAGGCCCTCTACCTCGACCAGGAGCACCACGACGGATACCTGCGCGACCGCGACGTGTTCGACGCCGGCATCACGATCGAGGACAACCTCGCCGCGCTCGTCGAATACGACTCGGGCGCGACGCTCAGCTACTCGCTGAACGCGCACGCGCCGTGGGAGGGCTATCGCGTGACGGTGAACGGCACCGAGGGGCGCGCCGAGCTCGACGTCGTCGAGCGCGGCGCGGTGCTGGTCGACCAGGGCGGGCGGGTCGCGGTCGACCCGTCGATGCATCAGGATGCCTCGCGGGCCGACGCCGTGCGACCCCACGGCGCCCGGCTCGTGGTGCAGCGGCACTGGGAGCCCGCACAGGAGATCGGGATCCCCGAGGGCATCGGCAGCCACGGGGGCGGCGACGCCTATCTGCTGCAGCACCTGTTCGGGCGCGTCACGCGCGACGAGCCGCTGGGCCGGGTCGCCGGGTACGCCGACGGGGTGCGGGCGGTCGCGGTGGGCATCGCCGGCAACCGTTCGCTCGAGACAGGCGAGCCCGTGCGGATCGCCGACCTCGGGTTCTGAGCGGCGCGGCGGCTTCGCTCGGTCGACGAGCGTCCGGCCCGCCTCGGGCAGGCGAGGCTACGGCCGTGGTGCGCGACGTCCAGCGCGACGGGCCGCGGTCAGGTGCCGTCGATCGCGGGTGCGCCGCGCGGGTAGGCGACCAGCATCGCGCCCGATGCGACCCAGGTCACGCCGATGAGCACGAGCAACGGGCCTGCGCCGAGCCCCGACGCGATGCCGGCGACCGCCGCGCCGGCTGCGGCGGCCGCCGCGCGCAAACCGGCCCCGACGGTGAACACCTGCGAACGGAGCGCGGGCGGGCTCTGCTGCTTGCGGAGGAGGAGCATGGCCGACGCGCTCGGCGCGGTGAAGAGCCCCGATGCCCCGATCGCCGCGATCGTCCACCAGAGGCCGAGGTCGGCGGCCGCGGCGATGGTGAGCACACCCGTGGCCGCGAACCCGGCGCCCATCACGAGCTCGGAGCGCAGGCGGCTCGGGTGGCCGGCGTTCCACAGCGCGCCGACGAGCCCACCGATCGCGAACGCCGTGACGACGACGGCACCCTGGCCGGGGTCGCCCGTGCGCTGCACCGAGAGCAGCACCGCCGCGATCGCCAGCCCGCCGGCACCGAACTGGCTCAGCGTGCCGCTGGAGGTCACCACCGCGAGCGGCCGGTGGGTCGCGATGTGCCGGATGCCGCGGGCCATCGCCTGCAGCATCGACCCGCGCACCCCCGTGGCGAGGGGCTGGAGCCGCAGCGGCACCGTGCCGGCCGCGCCCGCGAGCGCGCACCCCGCCATCACGAGCGTCGCCGCCTGCGCCGACCACAGCGCGGCGGATGCCGCCACGAGCGCCGGGCCGACCACCGAGCCGAGGTTGTAGGCCAGCGCGTCGACCGCGTAGGCGCGCCGCTCCTCGGCGATGACCTCGGTCGCGAAGCTCGAGAGACCGCCCATCGTGATCGGCGCGGCGGCGCCCGTGACGAGCAGCACGAGCGCGACGACCCAGGTCGGCACCGCCCCGAGGAACGCCGCGGTCGCGTACCCGGCGCCCATGGCGATCCCGGCCCCGGCGACGAGGGCGCCCGGGCGGCGTGCGCGATCCAGCAGCACGCCGACGATCGGCGCCGCCAGGATGCTGGGGGCGAGCGTGGCCGCCGCGAGCAGGCCGCCGAGCGCGACATCCGACGTCTGCTCGACCGCGAGCACCGGGATCGCGACCGTGATGCCGCCCACCGCGAGCCGTGGCGGCGTCGCCGCGGTGAGGTACGACGCGACGCCCATCGCGTTGCCGTCGACGCGGCTCAGGCGAGCACCCCGTCGACCCGTCGCGGGATGCCGAGCGGGTTGCCCTCGCGCAACTCGGGCGGCAGCGCGTGCTCGGGGGCGTCCTGGTAGGCGACCGGGCGCAGGAATCGGCGCATCGCCGTCATGCCGACCGAGGTGTGGATCGACGTCGTCGACGGCCACGGCCCGCCGTGCTGTTGGGCCCAGCTCACGGCGACACCGGTCGGCCACCCGGCGAACAGCACACGCCCGGCGACCTCGGCGAGCACCGCGACGATCGCGGTCACGTCCTCGTCGGGCTGCGCGTGCACGGTCGCGGTCAGGCTGCCGCCGACCCGGGAGATCGCCGCCAGCGCCTGGTCGACGTCGTCGTACTCGACGACGAGCGTCGACGGCCCGAAGCACTCGGTGAACAGGGCCCGCGGGTCGGCGAGCACGGTCGCGGCATCCGTGGCGAGCACGACCGCCGAACCGGTCGCGGCCTGCTGGGCGACCGAGCCGCCCGCGACCCGCACGCCGGGATGCGCGGCCAGGTCGGCGACCCCGCCCGCGAAGGCGTCGGCGATACCGTCGGTGAGCATAGCCGCAGCGGGCGCGTCGCCGATGAGGATCGCGACGCGATCGGCGAAGCCCGAGCCGGAGGGCACGAACACGACGCCGGGGTTCGTGCAGAACTGCCCGGCGCCGAGCGTGAACGATCCGATGAGCCCGGCGGCGAGTTCGTCGGCGCGCGCGTCCAGCGCCGCCGGGGTGATGAGCACCGGGTTCACCGCGCTCAGTTCGCCGTAGAACGGGATCGGGTCGGGGCGCCCCACCGCGAGGTCGAACAGCGCACGGCCGCCGTGCAGCGACCCGGTGAACCCGACCGCGCGGATCTCGGGGTGCTGCACGAGTGCGATGCCCGTCTCGCGGCCCGTGACGTGTGCGAACACGCCATCGGGGGCCCCGGCGCCCACGAGCGCCTCGGTCACGAGTTCGGCGGTGCGTGCCGACAGGCGCGGATGCGCCGAGTGGCCCTTCACGATCACGGGGCACCCGGCCGCGAGCGCCGACGCCGTGTCGCCGCCCGCCACCGAGAATGCGAACGGGAAGTTCGAGGCGCTGAACACGCCGACCGGGCCGAGCGGGCGCAGCATGCGGCGCAGGTCGGGGCGCGGCGGGATCGCCGACGGGTCGACGTGGTCGATCGTGGCCTCGAGGTACGACCCCTCGAGCACGGCGTCGGCGAACAGCCGGAGCTGGTTCGTGGTGCGGGCGAGCTCGCCGGTGAGCCGGGCGGTGCCGAGGTGCGACTCGTCGTCGGCGAGCGGCACGAGCTCGTCGCGGTGCGCGTCGAGCGTGTCGGCGACGGCGCGCAGCCAGGCGGCGCGTTCGGCGGCGGTCGACGAGACCGTGGTGGCGAACGCGCGTCGCGCCCGTGCGGCGACGTCGTCGAGGAGCGTCGGGTCGGTCATCGTGGTCCTCCGGGGTGTCGTTCCCTCGTGGCGGGGTCGCTCGTGGTCGCTCCTCTCGATGCGAGGCGACCACGAGCGACCCCGATGGGTCTAGTCTGCCGCGAACTCGATGCCGAGGCCCGGTCGGCCGGTGTCGCGTGCTCGCCCGTGCTCGATGACGATGGGGGCGGGGCCGGCGAGGATGCCGAGCTCCGCGAACGAGGCGTCCTCGACCGACTCGACGAGCGTCTCGTGCGGCAGCGTCAGCGCGAGCTGCCCCGAGAGGTCGGGCAGCAGGTGCGGCGCGACCTCGACGTCGTGCTCGGCTGCGAGCGCGGCGATCTCACGGAACGGCGTGATCCCGCCGACGCGCACCGCGTTGGGCTGCACGACGTCGACCACGCCCGTGGCGAGGAACTCGGCGAACCGGTAGCGAGTGTGCACGTTCTCGCCCAGCGCGATCGGCACGTCGACACGGGCGCGGGCGAGTCGCTCGCGCAGCGCGACGTGCGCGGGCAGGTCGTCGGCGCGCAGCGGCTCCTCGATCCAGCGCAGGTCGAACGGCGCGAGTTCGGCGATCGCGCGTTCGGCCCGCTCGAGGCTCCAGCGCTGATTCGCGTCGATCGCGAGGAACCGGTCGGGGCCGATCGTGTCGCGCACCGCGCGAATGCGCCGCACGTCGTCGGCGAGGTCGGGCGAGCCGACCTTCACCTTGACCCCCGCGAACCCGGCATCGACCCACCGCTCGGCCTGGGCGACCAGCTCGTCGAGCGGGTAGTGCAGGTTGACGCCGCTGCCGTAGGCGGGGGTGCCGGCGCGCCGGCGGCCGAGCAGATCGACCAGGCCGAGGCCCGTGCGGCGGGCTGCGAGGTCCCACAGGGCGAGGTCGACGCCGGCCATCGCGATGGTGGTGATGCCGCTTCCGCCCGCCTCGTGCAGGCACGCCCACAGGTCGGGCCAGAGTGCGACGGCGTCGGCGGGCCGGCCGAGCACGAAGGCGCGGATGTCGTGGTCGAGCAGCGCCTGCACCGCGTGGCCGCCGATCGTCGGGGTCCACGAGAACCCGTGGCCGACCGCGCCGTCGGTGTCCTCCACGACCACCTCGACGAGCGTCAGGTCGGTGACGTCGGGTCCCCACGGGCGGATGAGCGGGGCGCGCAGCGAGCGGGTGTCGAGGCGGGCGATCGCGGTGGTCATGCCGGCACCGGCCGCGTGGCATCCGGTGAGGTCGAATCATCCGGCGCAACCGCGTGACCGCCCGAGCCGGCCGCTCGGAGGTCGGCCGCCAGCTCGAGGCCGCGCTCGAGGATCGCGCCCAGCCGGGCCTCCTGCTCGGACGACGGGTCGACGAGCGGCGGTCGCACGGGGCCGACCGGCAGCCCGCGCAGCCGCAGTCCGGCCTTCACGAGCGAGACGCCGAAACCGGGCGTCTCGTCGCGCAGCTCGACGAGCGGTGCATAGAACTCGCGCAGCAGTCGCAGTCGCAGCACCTCGTCGCCGTCGACGTACGCGCGGTAGTGCAGGGCTGCGATCTCGGGGATCATCGCGAACGCCGCCGACGAGTACAGCGGGATGCCGATGCCGCGGTAGGCGCCCTGGCTGAGCTCGGCGGTGAGCAGGCCGTTGAAGAACGCGAGGTCGCGCCCGGTCGCTTCGGCGGCCAGCACGATCTGCTGCGCGAGTCCGATGTCGCCGATTCCATCCTTGAAGCCGACGACCTTCGGGTTCTCGGCCAGGTGGGCGATCGCCTCGGGTGTGTAGCGCGCGGTCGCGCGGTGGTAGACCACGACGGGCAGATCGGATGCCTCGGCCACCGCCTCGACCCATGCGACGAGCCCGCCGGCGGCGCCGCCCACGAGGTAGGGCGGCAGCAGAAGAAGCCCGTCGGCACCGGCCTCGGCGGCGGATCGCGCGAGCTCCCGCGCGTGCCCGAGCGGGCCACCGGTGCCCGCGATGACGGGTACCCGCCCGCCGACCGTCGCGACCGTGGTGCGCACGACCTCGGCCACCTCGGCGGCACCGAGCGCGTGGAACTCGCCCGTGCCGCACGCCGGGAACACCCCGCCGGGCGCGTACTCGAGGCGGCTCGCGACGTGCTCGGCCAGCAGATCGCGTTCGACTCGGTCGCGCCCGTCGAACGGGGTCACGGGGAAGAACAGCACGCCGTCGAAGGCGAGCGGGGCGGGTGTCGCGGTGGTCATCGTGAGCTCGGCTCTCGGTCGGGAAGCGGGGAGGGGGCGGGGTCGGGGCTGAAGTCAGGGGAGAGCGCGCCGGATGCCTCGGGCGGCCGCAGCGCGGTGCGCCAGTGCCGCGCGGGCCGCCAGCCGAGCACCCGTTCGGCCTTGGCGGCCGAGAACACCGGCGCAGTGCCGGTGAGGGCGTCGGCCGCTTCTCCGAGCTGCGGGGCGGTCTCGCGCCACAGCTCGGCGATCGGCCGGTCCGCCAGCGCATCGGAGGCGCCGACGAAGAACACCTCGCCGTTCACCGCGTCGGCCGGTGCGCGCAGCCAGGCGTCGACGAATGCGGCGGCGTCGTCTGCGTCGAGGTAGTTGAACAGGCTCACCGCGGCGAGGGCGGGGTCGGCGAGTCGCTGGGCGACGGTGTGGCCTTGCTGGGTCGGTTCGCCCGCCCACTCCTCGGGAGAGATGACGTAGCAGGGGCGGAACGCGCCCCACGCGCCCGGCAGGGTTCGCGCGAACAGCCGAACGAGCTCCTCGACGACGACCTTCGACAGCGCGTACGCGTTCGCCGGTGCGACGGGATGCGTCTCGTCGATCGGCAGGGCGGTCGGATGCCACCCCGTCGCTCCGTAGCCGATCACCGTCGGGCTGCTGGCGACGAGCACGCGGGCGACATCGGCCTGCGCTGCGGCCTCGAGCACGGTGTGGGCGAGGGTCGTGTTCGTGGCGAGGATGACCCGCTCGGGTGCCGAGAACGGCACCGCGATGCCGGCGAGGTGCACCACGGCGTCGGGGCGGGTCTCGGCCAGCAGCGCCGCGGCGGCGCGCGGGTCGGCGAGATCGAGCACCCGCTCGTCGACGCCCGCCAGGCCCGCGGTCGCGCGGTCGACACCGAGCACGCGATGTCCCAGCCCGACGAGGCCGGTCGCGACGCTGCGGCCGAGCCGGCCCGACGAACCCGTGATGACGACGCGCATGCGTGCTCCAATCAGAAATCGCTTTCTCAGCGGGAGCCTAGGCGATCAAAACGCTCGAGGCCAAGCACGGGCTATGCTTCGGGAAGCGATTTCTCGAGGAGGCCGCATGAGCGCGCGCAGACATCCCGCGACCATCGCCGATGTCGCGGCGCGGGCCGGAGTCTCGCAGGCATCGGTGTCGCGCGTGCTGAACGGCAAGCCGTCGGTCGATCCAGAGATCGTGCGCCGCGTGCGCCGGGCGGTCGGCGAGCTGGGGTACGCGCCGAGCATGGCCGCGCGCAGTCTCGTGCACGGGCGCAACCAGACCGTGGCGATGGTCGTGCCCGACCTCGGCAACCCGATGTTCCAGGGCATCCTCGAGGGCGTGAGCGTCGCCGCGGCGGGCGACGGCTATCGCGTGCTGGTCGCCGACACGGTCGAGCGCGTCGACGATGAGGAGGCGACCGCGCTCGAGGCACGCCAGCGCTGCGACGCGGTCGTGCTGTGCGCGCCGCGCCTGCCGGCCGACCGGCTCGAGCGCCTGGTCGAGCGCATCGCGCCGGTCGTCGTCGTGAACCGGCAGCTCGAGGCGCCCGGCGTGCCGTCCGTCGGCGTCGACTACGCCCGCGGCATCCGCGATCTCGTCGACCATCTCGTCGGGCTGGGACACCGCGATCTCGTCTACCTCGCAGGGCCCGAGCCGAGCCGGTCGAACGCGGACCGCTTGCGCGGCATCGCCGATGCCGAGGCCGCCGACGCCGACGTGCGGGTGCGGGTGCTCGCCGGCGGCTCGGGCCTCGACGACGGCGCCGCGGCGGTCGAGGCCGTCGACGCGGCCCGCCGCGATGGCGCGACCGCGGTCATGGCGTTCAACGACCTCGTCGCGCTGGGCCTGCTCGCCGCGCTGCGACGCCGCGGCGTCGACGTGCCGGGCGAGCTGTCGGTCGCAGGCTTCGACGACATCCCGATGGCGGCCTACGCGTCGCCCGCGCTCACCACGCTGTCGGTGCCGCGCGCCGAGCTCGGCGCCCAGGTGTGGACGAGGCTGCGCGGGC